>CAMAZK010000287.1 GCA_945863205.1 Akkermansia muciniphila
GCCGTGGTGAACTACAACTACGCCCACGGCCACCGCGACCTCTACACCTGGACCCACGTGAAGGAAGCGGCGGAAAAGGAGGTGCCCGTGCCCTACGCCGCCTTCAAAGTGAAGGAAAACCTCCTGGCCTACGTGAACCCGCAACTGCCCGAAGACCCGGCCGAGCAGGCGAAATTCAAGTTCATGGCCTACCGCAGCCTGGAGGAGCTGATCGCCGAGAGGTTCCACACGGACGAGAGCTTCCTCACCTTGATCAATCCGCAGAAGAAAATGGCCGCGCTGAAGCCCGGTGACATCGTCGTCGTGCCGAATGTCCCCTCCTTCCGGATCGAGGATGTGAAACCCATGCAGAGCTACAAGTCGGACGCCGCGCTCAGCTCCCACACCATCGTGATCGACACGACCGAGCGCATGGCCGCCGTTTACAGCGAGAAGGAGATGATGCTGGCCGCATTTCCCATCACACCTGGAAAGGCGGAGTTCATTCCCGTGGGCGAGTGGACCGTGAAAACGATCATGAACACGCCCAGCTTCCGCTACGACAAGCAGTTCCTGGAACAGGGCGTTCGCGGGGACGAGGCCTACCAGCTGCCGCCGGGTCCGAACAGTCCTGTGGGCATCATCTGGTGCGGCATCAGCAAGTCGGGCATCGGCCTGCACGGCACGGCCCTCCCGCGCACCATCGGCCGCGCCCGCAGCGCCGGCTGCGTGCGCTTTGCGAACTGGGACGCCATCCGCCTGCCGACACTTATCCGGCCAGGATCACGCGTCATCGTGCGTTAAACTGCCCGCCATGCCTCGCATCCTCCTCGCCGGTCTTTTTCACGAAACACACACCTTTCTCGACGGGGTGACCCCGCTGGAAAGCTTCACCGTCCGTCGTGGCGATGAGATGCTGACCTGCAAGGGCGATGCCTCCCCGCTCGGCGGCGTGCTGGAAATCGCCGATGAATTCGGCTGGGAGATCATCCCCGCGACCGACTTCCGCGCGCAACCCTCCGCCACCGTCGCCGACGAGGTCGTCGAGCAGTTCTGGGCCGATCTGGCTCCAGCGGCGGAGAAAGGCGATTTTGAGGCCATTTACCTCGTGCTGCACGGTGCGATGGCCACGCAGACGATTCTCGATGTCGAAGGCGAGATCCTCCGCCGCCTGCGCCAGATCACGCAGGTGCCGATTTTCGGCGTTTTCGACCTGCATGCCAATTTTTCCCCCGCCATGGCTGAGCTGGCCGACTGCCTCGTCGGCTACCGCGAAAATCCGCACACCGACGCCCGCGAGGCGGGGCTGATTGCCGCACGCCTGCTGCAGCGCTGCCTCACCAGCGGCGAGAGGCCGCGCATGCAACTCCAGCAGCCCGGCATCATCTGGCCTCCCACCGGCACCGGCACGGCCAGCGACCCGATGCTGTCACTGGAGGCCATGGCGCGTCATTTTGAGCAGGAAGACGAAACCCTCTGGGCCATGACCGTCGTCGCTGGCTTCAGCTTCGCCGACACGCCAGACACAGGCGTCAGCTTCGTCGCCTGCACGACGGGGGACGCCACGGAAAAGCTCGATGCGCTCGCCCGGCGCACCCTCGAACTCGCGCATCTCGGCGCCATCACTGATCCTTCGGCCGATGAGGTGCTGACCGCCCTCACTCCCCTGCCCCATGGTCTGACCGTGCTCGTCGAGCCCTCGGACAACATCGGCGGAGGCGCACCAGGAGACGGCACCGGTTTGCTGCGCGCCCTGCTCCGCCATGGTGTGGAAAACGCCGCCGTCTGCATCAATGATCCTGAGGCCGTTCGGGCGCTGGAAAGCGGCGCTCGTCGCGTCCGACTCGGCGGCAAGGGCAGCCGGCTGGATGAAGGCCCGCTCGAACTGGAGGTGGAAGTGGTCTCGCTCAAGGACGGGCGCTTCGAGCTTGAGGATAAAAACAGCCACCTCGCCAGCATGAACGGCGATTTTTTCGACATGGGCCGCTGCGCCGTTGTGAAGCATGCTGGCATCACGATTCTCATCACGAGCGTGAAGACTCCGCCCTTCGATCTCGGCCAGTGGCACAGCCAGGGCATCGCCGTGGAAGAGATGTCCGTCGTCGCCGTGAAGGCCGCCGTCGCCCACCGTCGAGCCTACGACAAAATCGCGACCCGCATGCTGTGGGCGGACACGCCGGGACCATGCAGCAGCAACCTGTCCACCCTGCCCTTTCGCCACGCCCGCCTCACGGCTACAGCGGACGTCCCACGATGATGCCGGCATGGCTCTTCGTGGCGTTCAGGTAATCGTGAATCGCCTTGTCCACGATCACCTTCTTTTGCGTGGATGAGGCATGCATGAGCCTGCACACGCCATCGCTCGTGCGCAGGGCCAGCCCCACATGCGAGCAGAAGACGTGCTGCCGGTTCGTCACGATGCCGATGATGTCCCCGCTTCGGATTCGCGCCTCGCAGGCCGCCACCTGAGCCTTCGGGATGTAGTCGAACGGCACACGTTCGAGCTGGCGTTCGATTTGATTCAAAGGTGGAACCAGCGCGGGATTGGCCCGCAGGTAGCGGTAGAGCTTCGGATTCAGGGACATCTCGTCGTTGCTGCGCCCTGTCATTCTGACCGCAGGCCCGATCTCCCGCGTCATGCAGCGGATGTTGCCGCGTCTCGCATTGTCAGTGAACCACTCATCCAGGTAGTGAATGCGGTCCAGGTAGTTTCCCCGGCACACACCGCCACGGTAGCGGGTCCACTCGATTTCCTGCAGCAGGTCAGAGGGTGCGTAGCTGCGTTGACGCCGGGCGATCATGCGCGCCAGCCCGAGGGCGGTCTCGAAAAAGGTCCAGCAGTCCAGGCCATTGAAATTCACCGAGGCGGATTCGACGCGGTCGTCGATCTCCAGGGTCCAGCCCACATACTTCGTGCCGCGCATGCCCAGTCCAAACTGCGCCACCCGCTCCCCCATCGGCAGGGACGCCCAGTCTTCGGCAACGGCACGAGCCACGAGCTGCCGGAATTTTTCATCACCCAAAAAGGTGACCCGCTGCGGGAGGTGCTCCGCCGCTTTGCAAATGCCACCGAGGCTGATCGAGAGGCTGGCGTTCAGAAAATGGCGTCGTTTCATCGGTGCGATTCAAAAGGGGGACTCGAAAACTTCCTGCGCCTCGTCTGCCGGCAGGGTGGCGTCCACCCACTGGTCCTCATCCACCAGGCCGAACTGCCGGGGCAGCAGGCGGCAGATCTCTTGAATCTGCCGCTCGAACTCGCGCACAAACGCCTCGATCGCCTGCCCGTACTGGCCGCGATTCAGCGGAATCAACGCAGCATTCAGGCAGTTCTGCAGATGCCGGTCGTGGACGAAGGGCTCCAATCCGTAGCCGACCATCGCCGCGCCACGATTCGTCTCCAAGTCGATCAGCAGCATCACCCTCCGGTTCTCTCCGCCCTTTTCCACCGCGCTGGAGAGCTGGCTGCGATTGAAGATCCAGAAAGCGTAGGGACTCAAAGGGGCCTCCGCCGGAACGGCCAGCAGCACGGCGGCGAAAGCCACCTGCGGGTAGCGGCGCTCCACGTCGGCAATGATCCGCACGGCGGAACGGCGCTCCCAAGCGCCCAGAACAGCTTCAGGATCGGCCACCGGCCCCTTCAGCGCCGGCGGAATGCCGAACCCGCGCTCGGCCATCTCCAGCGTGAATCCGCACTGCCGGCAGGCGGCATCACTTTCAAGGACAGCGGTTCGGCAGGCGGGACAACGCACGACCAGATACTAATCCCGGCAGGGGACGGAACGCAACGTTCAATCCCCCCTTTGACGGCGGCGCAGCACCGCACGCATCAGCATTCGCGGCATGTGGCGGAACAACCGCCCCGCGATCGAAACCCCGAGTCCCGGGAAAACGCACGGGCGCCCCGTCTGAAGCGCCTGCAGGGCCTCGCGCACGACTTGAGCAGGCGGGATCCGCAGCAGACCCTGCCCATCACGATTCGTGTCCGTGCCGTCCGGGCGCTTGGCGTTTTTCCCAAAATTCGTTGGCGTCGGTCCCGGACACACGCAGGTGACCGTGATGCCGCGCGGAGAAAGCTCGATGGCCAGCGCCTCGGAAAAGCTCGTCACGTAGGCCTTGGAAGCCGCATACACCGCCAGGTCCGGCATCGGCAGCGTGCTGGCCAGCGAACTCACATTCAGAATGCCACCCTGCTTCCCCAACCTCGGCAGCAGCGCATGCGTGAGCATCGTCAGCGCCGTGATGTTCAGCTCGATCTGGGAGCGCGTCTTGTCCGGCGACGAACTCAAAAAGCTGCCGTAATCCCCCATGCCCGCATTGTTGACCAGGAGATTGGGCTCGAAGCCCTCGGCGGCCAAAAAAGTCACCAGCGCCGCCCTGCCCTCGTCCGTCGCCAGATCGGCCACACAGCACAAAATCGTCGCTTTTTGGCCTTCCAGGCCTTTTTTGACCTCCGCCAGCGCCTCCACCCGCCGGGCCACTAAAACGAGCGCTTCCGCCTGCGGCGCGAGCTGGCGCGCAAATTCGGCACCGAGGCCGGAAGACGCGCCGGTGATGACCGCGCGGCAGTTTTCGAGAGGAAATCCATTCGCCATAAGTAACGCCAGCGGTAACACAGTCCGCACATGACCATCAACCAACTTTCCCAACAGAATCCCTTCACCACCAAAGACGGCAGCACCATCCGCAGCATCATCGACCACACGAACGCGCCCGTGCGGAACCAGAGTCTCGCCGAAGCCGTCGTGCCCGTCGGTCAGCCCACAGAGCGCCACTACCACAAGCTCAGCGAGGAATTCTACTTCATTCAAGAAGGCACCGGCACGATGGAAATCGACGGCGAGACCCGCGAGGTCGCCCCCGGCGACGCCATCCTCATCCCGCCCGGCGCCTGGCACCAGATCACCGCCTCACAAACGCTGCGCTTCCTCTGCTGCTGCGCGCCGCCCTACTCTCACGAGGACACCTTCTTTAGCTAAGCCCATCGCGTCATCCACCAGGCCGTCAGGCGTGAGCGATGCAGGGTCTTCGCGGTGTCGCGACGCCAAAGGGCCTGCAGCCAAGCCTTGAGACTGCCCTGCACTCCTAGCCAGGCGACTTTGAGCCGGTTGAGCTTGGACAAGGTGAAAACAAGGTGCGCGAACTCGAAGTCACGATTGCTACCGCCACGCTGGTAGCTGAAGGCGGAACTGAGCCGGTGGCAGATGCGCCCCGATTTCAGCTGGGCCAGGGTCCACGCGTAGTCTTCGGCGGTGGGAAGGGATTCATCGAACGGGGTTTCCTCCCAAAGACGGCGGCGGATCATGCCCATGCTGTTACTGTAGATGGAGCCGAATTTGAGGCCCTTGGTTTGCAGTTCAGGCCAGCCGATGGCGTCGCTGTAAAACGGGTCGTCGTCCCATTTGAGGCTAACGCAGGCGGTGCAGGGATCGCGCATGGCTTCGACCATGCGGGCGAGCGTCGTGGGATCTTCGAGCACTGTGTGGGAACTCAGGACGAGAACCAAATCGGTCGGGAGATGGCGAAGGCCAAAATTGAGCACCTTGGAGTGCTCGTAAGGCTGATCCCAGATGACGACGCTGCCGCCTGCGGCTTCGATCATCGCCCGCGAATCGTCGCCGCTGCCGGAATCGACGCCGAGGATGACATCAGGCTGCAAGGTCTGCACGCGGAGCGCCGCGAGCACGCCCGGGAGCGTCTTGGCGGAGTTCGAGAAGCGAATGAGAACGCCTACCGACTCCCCGCTCTCTTCCAATCCTCGGACTACTTCTGGGCGATGCTGGATGGATGCTGGCATTGTTGATGAAACTGTTGGGCGAGTTGCTCGCAGGCGGCACTGAAGTCAGCGGGGGCCTGCTTTTCACACAGCGTGACAAAGATGAGATGCACGCCGGGGTCAGCCCACGGACGGAAAGTGCTCTTCACATACTCGGCGTAGCCGGACAGCAGAGCTTGATCCTGAAGAAAGAATTCGCGAAACCAGTGACGCCCCTCGGTGAAAACGAGCGGGCAATCCTCGACGCCGGCCACCTCGATGCCCCGGTACTTGAGGCACACCTTCACCGTGTGATGACGATCACGACTGGCCGCCACGTAGCAGGCGAGACCGATGTGCGCCGGCTGCCCGCGCAGGCGGATTTCGTAGCCGTTTTGATTCATCGGACGGGCTTCGATGCTGAGCGGCGGCTTCCAGGTTTCCTGGCCGAAGGAAAGCAACGTGGAAGCAAGGAAGGGAAGGACAAGCGCCGCAAAAAAGGAGGCTTGAAGCGCCAGCGGCGTCCTCTGCGGACCGGCGACGACCGGGGAGCGCACGTTGCCGCCCCGATCAAGCCAGGCGGCGATCAAACCGGCTCCAGCGAGCCACCAAGCCCAGGGCTGCATGGCGATCAGTGCGTGGGCACAGGCCAGACAGATGATGTCCGCAGTCCTTAACCGCCGCCAATCGACCACCACCGGGCACACGAGCAGCCAAGGCAGCCAAAAGGACTCCAGGCT
>CAMAZK010000288.1 GCA_945863205.1 Akkermansia muciniphila
AGGCGCTCTACATAAAGGAAGTGACCCGCGAGAAGATCGCCGACGAGGCAATCCGAACGACGGTGCAAGCGCACAAGAGCAATGTCCTGTATCTCGAAGGCACCTACCGTGGCCAGGTCAATGAGGAGATTCAGTCAACCTACGATGAGCGCGGGCGCTATGAGGAGCTCAAGGACGCGAAGTACATCGATACCGGTGGCATCTTCGACATCATGGCGATCACCGTCATTCAGACGCACCTAGCGGAAGCAGCTTGAGGTATGAGCAAAACCATTCACGACATCCCAGAGGCTGACCGCCCGCGTGAGAAGCTTCTGCGCAAGGGGGCGAAGGCGTTGAGTGATCAGGAACTTTTGGCGATCCTTCTCGGTAAAGGCATTCCCGGCGTCGATGTGATGGCCCTCGCTGCCAAGCTGGCACGGCTGGTCGACGGCAAAGGGCTGGATGTGACGGCAGAGGATTTGTCCCAGCTGGATGGTGTCGGTGACGCCAAAGCAACTTTGATCCTGGCTGCCATCGAATTTGCCCGCCGTCGCATCAAACCCGAAGGCGCTAAGATCATCACGCCCGCCGATCTGCTGCCACATGTTCGTCACTACGCTGACCGCAAACAAGAGCATTTCCTTTGTGCGAGCATCAACGGGGCAAACGAGATCTTGAACATCCGCGTGGTGTCCATCGGCCTAGTGGACCGAAGCCCCGTTCATCCCCGCGAAGTCTTTGCCGATGCGCTTTCCGACCGCGCCTCCGCCGTGATCGTTGCCCACAACCATCCCAGCGGTGGACTGGAACCATCGTCCAGCGATGTCGAGATAACCGGCCAACTGAAAGCCGCCGGAGAAATCGTGGGGATAGACCTCCTCGATCATATTATCTTCAATCGAACGGGCTATTTTAGCTTCTTGGAAGCGGGCACGCTGTAGTGCGTTGGCTTCGGAAAACGGGGCAGCCTGCAATAGCTTCACTGACAGAATCTCTCTCGTTCGAGGATTCAGAACCCGCCCGCCGGGCGGAAGCGGTCTTCGTTTCGGGTTCCAAACCACCGTCAACGATCGCTAACAACGGCCAACCATCGTCAAGGGCTTGATGACGTGGAGTGCCACGCCTTTGCTGGCGCAGCTGCATGGGAATGGGAGGGCGGCTGCGCCGCGAGACTGGGAGACTGGGAGACTGGGGACACGATGAAGATCGTGGACGGGCTGCCGAAGCTGGATATTTGAGAGGCGCAGAGCCACCGTGACGACCGATGCCCCTTTCTTCCTCCCGACTTAGTCTGCTCCAGCTCCATGTCTCCGTGCTGCTGGCGGGTGGTGCGGGGCTGTTTGCCAAATTTGTCGGGGTGAGTTCGGCGGTCATCACCTGTGCGCGGACGCTTTTCGGCAGTGTGGCGCTGGCGGTGGCTGCTGCCCTGATGGGGGCGGGGCTACGGGTGCGCAGCCGAAAGGATCTGCTAATGCTGGCTCTCTCTGGCGCTATCCTGGCGGTCCATTGGTTTTCCTTTTTTGTTTCCATCCAGGTTTCGACGGTGGCCATAGGTCTATTGGCTTTTTCGTCCTTTCCGTTGTTCGTGACGTTTCTCGAGCCGCTGGTCTTTAAAGAGCGCCTGCATCGGCGTGATGTGATCACAGCGGTGGTGGTGGTGGTGGGACTGGTGCTGGTGACGCCGAGCTGGGATCTGAGTGATCACCTGACCCAGGGGGTGCTGTGGGGTGTTTTCTCGGCCTTCACCTATGCGGTGCTCTCGCTGATGAGCCGCTGGTATGTGCGGGGCTACCCGACGCTGACGGTGGCGTTTTACCAGCAGGCCTTTGCGGCGCTGTGTGCGCTGCCTTTCGCTCTGCGGTGGCAGGGCGCTTACACGGGGCAGGATGTGATGCTGCTGGTGGTGCTGGGGGTAGTTTTCACCGGACTGGCGCAGGGCCTGGCCGTGGCGAGTCTGCGGCATCTGCGGGCGCAGACGGTGGGCGTCGCCTTTGGGATGGAGCCAGTCTATGGCATCGTGTTTGCCTGGCTGCTACTGCATGAGCTGCCCTCGATACGGACGCTGTGTGGGGGGAGCCTGATCTTTGGTGCCGTCCTCTGGGCTTCCTACCAGCAGAGCCAAGCCGCAGATGCCAAACCAGCGCCAACCTCTGGGCCACCGAAACGATGAATAACCGCAAACCGAATAACACTTCCTGCCATCCTCGATCATTGAGGCTTTCGGACGGCCGGGGAAGCGGAGCGCCACACCGCTTTTGGGGGTTACCGTGCACCGCCAAGGAGGGCCGGCATCCTGCCGTCTCATCCCAAACCCTGATGGCTGGCTGCGAAGCCGCGAAGCGAACCCATCACGCCGTGGAGCATCTCTACGCCAGGTGCCCCGTCAGGATCCCTGAGCTTTGACTTTCACCTCGCCTCCGTGATGCCGCTTGATCCGCGCTTGGACTCCACTCCGTCGGCGTTTTGAAGCACCCTGAGCCTCATCCACCGCCTGCTTCCCTTCCTCGAAGCCGTAGGGTGCCTGCATGGGCTCCCGTAATCAGAGCGTGCGCAGCATCGTGAGAGCCTCGGCGAGCTGCTTGTGGCCGGGGCCGGCGGCGAGGCGTGGGAATTTGCCCTGGACCATGACGAGCTTGCCGTTGCGCGTGAGCATGAGCTTGCGGTCCTTGATCTCGATATCGCTGATGCCGGCGTGGGCGGCGGCGAGGCGGATGGCGGCGCAGTTCAGGAGGTTCGTGACGGCGTGGGGCAGTTTTTCGCCAAACTGATCGCGCCATTGCGCTTCGAGCTCGTCGAGCTCGCGCCGCAACATCACCTCGCCGAGCTGGCGGTAGGCGGTGATGCGCATCTTCAGATCCTCGATGAAGCTGGAGGGCAGGAAGGCGGGCGTGGCACCCGGCGCGGCCTGGAGCATCAGGGCCTCGCTCATCACGAGGAAGTCGGCGCGCAGGCCGACCTCGACCGGGCGCATCGCGCGTTTCCCCTGCATGCGGGCAACGCTTTGCTTCAGCATCTGGCAGTACAAATCGAAACCGACCGCCGCGATGTGCCCGCTCTGCTCGGTGCCGAGAAGATTCCCCGCGCCGCGAATTTCGAGGTCGCGCAGGGCGATCTTGAAGCCGCTGCCGAGTCCGGCGTACTGCTTGATCGCATTCACACGCTTGCGGGCGTCCCCGGCGGTCACGGCATCGCGCGGGAGCAGCAGGTAGGCATGCGCCTGCACGCCACCACGACCGACACGCCCGCGAAGCTGATACAGATCGGCCAGGCCGAAGCGGTCCGCGCGGTCGATGATGATGGTGTTCGCGTTCGGAATATCGACGCCGCTTTCGATGATCGTGGTGCAGACGAGGACGTCGGCCTCGCCATCGACGAAGCGGTGCATGACGTCTTCCAGCATCTCGCTCTCCATCTGGCCGTGACCGACGATGACGCGGGAGCCCGGGCAGAGGTCCCGGATGCGCTGGGCGATCTTTTCGATCGTCATCACCCGGTTGTGCAGGAAGAAGACCTGCCCGCCGCGCTCGATCTCCGCCTCCACGGCCTGCTTGATCGTGCGCTCGTCATAGGGGCAGATGATCGTCTGCACGGCCTGCTTGTTCGGCGGCGGCGTCTCGATGGTGCTCATGTCGCGCATGCCCATGAGCGCGAGGTAAAGGGTGCGCGGGATCGGCGTGGCGCTGAGCGTGAGCACGTCCACGAGGCGGAAGAGCTCTTTGAACTTTTCCTTGTGCTTCACGCCGAAGCGCTGCTCCTCATCGACCACGGCGAGGCCGAGGTTCTTGAAGCGGACGTCCTTCGAAATGACGCGGTGCGTGCCCACGACGATATCGACCGTGCCTTCGCTGATGCCCTTCAAAATCTCGCGTTCCCGGCTCGGCGGGGTCAGGCGGCAGAGCATCTCCACCTTCACGGGAAACTCGCTCATGCGCTGGCGGATGTTCTCCCAGTGCTGACGGGCGAGAACGGTCGTCGGAACGAGAATCGCCACCTGCCGGCCACCCATCACCGCTTTGAACGCCGCACGAATGGCGACCTCCGTCTTGCCGAAACCCACATCGGCGCAGAGCAGGCGGTCCATGGGCTTTTCGGCCTCCATGTCGCGCTTGATCTCCTCCGCGCTGCGGAGCTGGTCGGGCGTCTCATGGTAAAGAAACGACTCCTCGAACTCGACCTGCCACTTCGTGTCCGGCTGATGCGAGTAGGCTTTCAGCGTCTGGCGCTCCGCCGCGACGCTGAGCATGCGGGCGGCGAATTCCTCCACGCTCTTTTCCGCGTTCTTGCGCGTCTTCTGCCACCGTGCCTCGCTGAGCTTGCTGAGCGCGGGCGCTTTTCCACCGACACCGACATAGCGCGTCACGAGATGCGTGTGCGCGACGGGCACGAAGAGCTTCGCGCCGTCGGCGTAGTGCAGCACCAGCACCTCCTCGCGCTTGCCCGTGTCCCGCACCTCCACGCCGGCGAAGCGGGCCACGCCGTGCTCGGCATGCACCACGATGTCGCCCTCCCGCAGGTCGCGCATCACGTCGCGGGCTTTTCGAAGCACCTCGGCCTCGTCGAGCTTCGATCCGCGCACGCGGCGGATCTGCTGGTGCCGGCCAAAAATCTCCGCGCCGGTTAGCACGGCCAGCTTTGCCGCTGGAACGGTGAAGCCGCGATAGAGCAGCCCCAGTTTCGTCTCCAGTGACGACGGCAGAGCACTCTGCAATTCCGCGAAGCGCTCGCGCTCCGCCTCGTTGTGGAAAAAGATGACCGTGCGCCAGCCGTCCGCGTGCCATTCGCGAATCTGTCGCGCAAAATGCTCCCGCCGCGCCTCGTGCAGCACGAAGTCCGACGCGTCGAAGACACCGAGCGGATTTTCATGAATCGCCGCTGAAAAATCCTCCAGCCCATCCACCGGCGCTGCGCCGCTGAGGATGCGGGCGTTTGCATCCGCCTCGCCTTCGATCGCGATGACAAAATCGTCCTGCCGCAGATGCTCGCGCACCAGCGAGGCACCCTCCGCATTCTCGCTCATCTGGAGGATGACGCCGATGCTCTCCAGTCGCCGGATGGAGGACTGGTTGTGCAGGTCAAAGGCGCGGATGGACTCAATCTCGTCGTCGAAAAACTCCAGCCGCAGCGGCTCCTCGGCCTGCCATGAGAAGAAGTCCACGATGCCGCCGCGCCGGGCGAACTGGCCGCGCTCCGTGACCACGGGCACACGCTCGTAGCCCGCCGCACCCAGATCGGTGAGCAACTCCTCGACATCCAGCTTTCCGCCCACTCTCAGCGTGCGCCGCTGGCTGCTGATCTCCGCCAGCGCGGGGGCGGGTTCGTCCAGGCTGTCCGCGCAGAGCACCATCACGGGTGAATCGACCTCCATCATGCGCCCGAGAGTTCCCGCCTGCTCCGCCAGCAGTTCGGGATCGACGAGGGCATCGTTCACGACATGACCGAGACGCGGCAGGTAGAGCGCCGGGCACTGCCACACGCCGAGTTCGGCATGCACATGGTCCTGCGTTTTCACGTCGGGACAAAGAATCCACACTCGGCGCTGCGGTTGCGCCTTTTCCACCTGCCGGACCAGCAGCGCCGCCGCGAAGCCGAAGGCCTGCGGGGTGACGTGATCCAAGACGGTCCGCGATTGGAACTCGTTCGTCGCCAGCACCAGATCCACGAGGCCGAGCGCATCCCCCCGTGCACGCCCGGAAGGGGGTGGCGGTTTGCGTTTCGCGGCCTTTTTCACGCCGCTTGTTTTTGGGGCGCGTCCGACGGTGTCCAAAAGAAAGCGCCGGGTGAAACCACCCGGCGCGTCATATCAACGGACAACTGCGGACGCGTCAAACGCGAAGTCGCCCGTCATTGGCCCGCGTTCGAGGTGTTACCCCGGGTCTTTCCGACCGCCGCAGGCTTGAGCGCCTCATCGCTGGCGTAGCAGAAGACCTCGCGATTCTTCGGGTCAAAGACCCGCAAGACCACGCCGCCCATGGCATCCGCAAAACGCGCCCGCGTGCCGTCGATGTAGATGACATTGCCCACCAGTTGCGATTTGTAGAGCGCGACGGGCAGCGTCTCGAAGGAATGGCTGGTGGAGCCCTTCATGGCCTCGATCTTGTGGGAGCCGGAGGTGGCCACGCGGGACGCGCCCTTGCCTTTGCCCTGGTCCTCCTTTTTGAACAGCCAGTAGTCCACGCGAACGTTTTTCACCTCGGTCGGCAGCTTGTTGCGCAGCTCGATCTTGTAGCTCCACATTTCCGTGGTCCTGAGTTCGTCGGAAAGCTTCTGCTTCGTGGTCTCGCCCTTCGTCTTGTCGTAGCGGACGTCGAAGCTGTAGCTCTGGTTCTCCAGCGCCCACTGATTGATGAACTTCTGGTCCGCCGGTGAGAAGGTGGTGATGGGAACGGTGAAAACGGCGCCGTCAGATGCGCGCTTCATCGTCACCTGTCCGCCGCCCGCAGCGGTG
>CAMAZK010000289.1 GCA_945863205.1 Akkermansia muciniphila
GGCCTTTTGCTCGATTTGCAGCGGACTCATCGGGATGGACATGTCGATCTCATGGGGTTCCAGAGCACGCTCTTTGCCGCGGTAGAGCCAGACGCTGCACGAGCCGGCGAATTCCTCCCCAGCGCAGGCCTGCAGCGCTGAAACCAGCAGTTGGAAGCAGATACCTGCCACGCTGGAGGGGTCTGCAGCGTCTCCAGTGACATAAATCTGGTGCGGTTTGTGATCCTGCAGCAGGCGGACCATGGCATCGACATCCGCCTGGGTGCGGACAAAACGGCGATAGCGGCCCTGCTCATAGAAAGGAAGGTCGGCGAAGATCACATGCTCACCGGAGATGCCCAGCGTGTGAGCCGCATCTCTCAACTCACCACGCAAGATGAGGCCCTTGAGCTGGCGGAGCAGCGGCGGATCTTCCCCAAACTCTCCTTTGGCATCCAGGATCGCCAGGGCCTCGCGCGCATACTCGACCTGCGCCGCCCAGAACTCCGGCTGCGCCGCATTGGAGGCGAGTTCGAGCAGTGTCCCTGCAAACTTGTCCGCCTCACTGTCCGGCACCCTCAGACTGCCGGAGGTCATGGCGACGACGCGCACATCGTGCCCCTGCTCCACGAGTCGGTCCATCGTCCCGCCCATGCCCACCACGGCGTCCTGAGGCTCGGGACTGAAGACGAGGCAGCGCTTCGGAAAGGGACGCGCCCTTTCTGGACGGTAGGTGTCATTCTCATCCGGCTTCCCCCCCGGCCATCCGGTGATGGTGTGCTGAAGTTGGTTGAAAATACGGATGTTGAGCTGGTAGGCCGGTCCCTGCTCGGAAAGGAGATCCGACAGGCCGTTTTCGTTGTAGTGCTCGTCCACGAGCTTCAGGATGGGGCGCTGAATCTTGAAAGCCTGCCAAACCATCGCACGGCGTGTCTCGCGCGGCGTCCAGGAAGCCGGGCCCACGAGCCAGGGCAGCTTGATCCGGGTCAGCTCGCGGGAAGCTCCAGCATCGATGAAAAAGCGCGCATCTTCATGGTCCTGTAGGAAGGACGCCGAAACTGCCTCTGACATCGGCCCTTCGACGGCTTTCGCCACCATGGCCGCCTTGTTATCCCCCCAGGCCATCAGCACCAGTTTTTTGGCCCGCAGGATCGTCCCGACGCCCATTGTAATGGCGAAGTGAGGCACGTTCTGCTCCCCGCGGAAATCGCTGGCCGCATCCTGCCGCGTCACACGATCCAGCGTGATTCGGCGGGTCAACGAATCGCGGCTCGATCCCGGCTCGTTGAACCCGATGTGGCCCGTCCGCCCGATGCCCAGGATCTGCAAATCAATCCCTCCGACACTCTCGATCTTTTCCTCATACTGCCGGCAATGGGCGAAGACTTGATCTCCCGGCACCATCCCGCTGGGGATGTTGATGTTTTCTTTGGGAATGTCGATGTGGTCGAAAAGCTGCTCCGCCATAAATCGCGCGTAGCTTTCCGGATGGTCCGCACCCAGCCCGTAATACTCGTCCAGATTGAAAGTGACGACGTTTTTGAAGCTGAGACCTTCCACCTTGTGCAGACGGATCAATTCGCGGTAGAAAGGCACCGGCGTCGATCCAGTGGCCATGCCGAGGATGGCCTTCTGCCCGGCCAGATTTCGCTTTTCGATCAGTTCCCGCACTTCTTGCGCCAGGGCCTGCGCCGCAGCGGCAGAATCGGCAAAAATGAGGGTTGGCACTTTCTCGTAAGCTTCAGAATGAGGGCGGATGGACATGGCTGGCGGGTTGGAGGTGTCCCGATGAAGACGCGGAATGAACGCGACGCAAGCCCGCTTTCAATCAGCCCTCGCAGGACTCCGCTCAGTGCGTCAAAGCGTAGAAGATGATGTTGATGCCGAGAGGATAGGCATACTTCTCCGAAAACTCGCGAAAGTACCAGGGATCGGTGCCTTCCTGCTCCCATCCCTCACCCGTGTCGGTATTCCAGCAGATGACCATCATCAGGCGGCGTTTGTCGTCAAAAACCCCGCGGTAGTGGACTTGCTCTGAGCCGGGCTTGTCGAACTCGTAGGTGACGCCTTGGTTGATCACATATTCGGCAAAGCGGATGTGCGGGATCTGCGGCTTCACCTTCAGCGGGAAAACCATGTGGAAGATCTCATGTTCCAGCGGGATCTCCTCAATCTTCCGGTCCGGCCAGATCTGCTTCAGGGCGACTTCGAAATTTTCCCACTCACGCGTGCCCCAAAAATCATCGACCATGATGAACCCGCCATTGAGCATGTAATCCCTCAGTGTTTTTGCTTCGTCGTCCGTGATGTCGATGTCGCCGACCTCGATCATGTAAAGAAACGGGTAGTGGCGCACTTGTTCAGGATCGATGTCCACGACGGCTCCATTCGGATTGACCTGCAGGGAGGTGAGCTGCTGGAGGCGGTAGGACATGTTCATGTCCGAATCCGGATAATCGGTGGCCCACTTGCGATTTCCGCGCCCCCAGCCGCGACCGCCGTAGCTCATCGAGTTATAGCGAATGCGGGCGAAGGTGAAGATATCGTTCGGCAGTTCCTTGCTGACCGGCCAGGTGGGATAGTCGTTGGCATTGCCGCCGCGACGGTAGTCACGCGGATCTTCGGGCAAACTGCCGTCCGTGACGCCGAAATTCGTCGGTTTGCCGCCTGCTGGCACGTCATCCGCAGCGCCGATAAAACAGAGGGCCGACAGCAGCGATGCGGCGAGGCCGACCTTCACGGTTCGTGAGTGGTTCATGGCGGAGTGGGATTAAAACAGCCGAATTTCTGCGAGGGGTGGTACCGGTGGTCGGACTCGAACCGACACGTCCTCACGGACACAAGATTTTGAGTCTAGCGCGTCTACCAATTTCACCACACCGGCATGTGCCTCGCAGAAGCGGCTGCTAGATAGCGGGCTCGTCGGATGTTTGCAAGGCTTTTGGAGGCCCCAAAATCTCCTGCATCAAAATCGCCTGCCGCAGCAGCGCAGGATCTCCCCGCATCCGCTGGAGCGCGGCAAGCAGTGGCACAGTCGCAGTCCGGGAAGTCCGCGACTTGGCATCGTACGCGCCGGCAGGCTCCGGAAGGGCAGGATTCGGGAGCACGGCCATCTTCGTAGCCGCAGGCCGCTCCTCCACGCGCACCTGCGGCTGAGGCTTCTTGCGAGCCACTGGTGGAGCAGACGGAGGAACCGGAACCGGGGTGGCGACTTCCTGAAGCTCCTTCCAGGCCTTCTTCAAATCGTCCCAAGGCGATATCTCAGCCGGCGGAGGGAGAGGCGGGGGCATATTCTGCCCCGTCTGCCGCCGCCACGCCTCATCCCGCAGGCGCTGCTCTTCAGGATCGGGCGGCTCAAACAACGACTCGGCGCGCTTCGCCTGCCAGTTCTCCCACAGCCACTTGACGAAGCTGGCGAGCACAAAAATGACAATGACCGCCACCTGAAAGGGGTCAATGTCACTTCGCATCAAGAACGGCTGCATGGCGATCAAGATGTGGATCGTTACTTCGCGTCAGACCCGTCTCCAGCGATCTTGCTGCGCATCTCCGTGTCGGCCAGGACGTTTTTGTACTTGGCAAAGTCCATCACGCCGAGCTGGCCGTTGCGGAAGGCTTCCGCGATGGCGAGTGGCACCTGCGCCTCCGCTTCGACGACGCGTGCGCGCATCTCCTGCGTCCTTGCGGACATTTCCTGCTCCAGGGCGACGGCGGCGGCACGACGCATTTCGGCCATGGCTTGGGCGATCTTCTTGTCAGCCTCCGCCTGCTCGGTCTGCAGCTTGGCTCCCACGTTTTCTCCGACATCGATGTCGGCGATGTCGATGGAAAGAATTTCGAAAGCAGTCCCGGCATCGACGCCCTTATGAAGGACGAGTTTAGAGATGCTGTCTGGATTCTCGAGCACCGCCTTGTATGAGGCGGACGAGCCGATGCAGGTGACGATGCCTTCGCCGACACGGGCGACGACGGTCTCCTCGGTGGCGCCGCCGATGAAGCGGTCGAGGTTCGTGCGGACGGTCACGCGGGCACGGACGCGGAGGGAGATACCGTCCTTGGCCACGGCGTCGATCTTCCCTCCCCGTCCCATGTCAGGATGCGGGCAGTCGATGACTTTCGGATTGATGCTGGTGCGCACCGCTTCCAGCACGGTCTTTCCGGTGCCTTTGCAGGCCAGATCGATGGCGCAGGAGCGGTCATAGTTCAGTGGAATGCCGGCCTTGTCGGCCGCGATCAGGGAAAGAACCACGTGAGTGACATCGCCACCGGCCAGATAATGCGCCTCAAGCTGATCGGTGTCGATCGTGATGCCCGCCTTGGCCGCCGTAATTCGCGTGTCCACGATCAGTGCGTTCGGCACCTTGCGCAGCCACATGGCCAACAGGGTCGTGAAGCCGACCGGCGCATTGGCCACCATGGCCCGAAGCCACAAATTGAAAAACTTCGCGACGATAAGAAAGAGAACGATGAGCGCGATGACGCCGGCGCCGTAGATGAAGGTCCAAACTGGATCAGGCATGGTGGTGGGTAGGGTTGAGGGGTTTGTTGGTTCGTTACGACACTGTACGCACGAGAAGATTTCCTGGTTCGAGAGAAACAACTTCGATCCGCGTGCCCGTAGGGGCCGCGCCGCTCTGGCAACGGACATCGTAGCGCCGACCGTCGATCTCTGCCCGGCCCAGCGGACGCAATTCGGTCAAGGCGACGCCTTGCCTGCCCGCCAGACTCTCATCGCGGGAGATGTTTCCGACCGTTGCAGACAGGGTGAATCCCCGTCTAAAGAAGCGGACGGCAAACCAGCGCAGCCACACGAAAAGCAAGCCCGTGGCGACCGCCAGGACCCCCATGGCAAGGAAAAACCGCTGTGCGGTCGTCCAACTGTCAAAATCATCCGCCAGCAGCGCCAGAGTGGCCGCGGTCAGAATGCAGACACTGCCGATGAGGCCTGCCACCCATCCTGGAAGGAACGCTTCCAGCATGATCAGTAGGACGCCTAACAGCGTGAGGATAGCGATGTTAGCGAGCATGTGTCAGCTAGGCTGCATGCTCCCGATCGCTGCGTCAATAAGCGATGGAGGGCAATTCGCGCACCGCAGACTCGCTACCGGTCGAAGAACGAAGACTCCTCGCGATCACCTACCTTCAAGTAGCGGTAATAGACCTCAAGCTGCAGCGTGCAGAGGCACTGGCGGTAAATTTCGTCCGCAGCGTCTCCTGCGGGCCAGTTGGGCCGACCGCGCTTGAAGGAGCCGTCAGGCTGCTGGGCGCTGAGGATCTGCGGCAGGAATTGCTGGTTGTAGAACTTCCAATCGTCTCCGCCCTGCTGGAAGAAGGCCTGGGTGTAATAGTACCAGCAATACAGATTGCAGTTCTTGTTCCAGTCGAGCGGTTCGGCGGTCAGGAAATCCCGCAGGAACTTCATGCCCTTCTTGATGGATGACGTCTTGTTTTTCGTCATGGTCTGCAGACCGAGAATCCCCACGCCGGAGAGGCTCCACTGGTTGTAGTGCTTGTCACGATCAGCTCCCCCGAAACCTCCATCTTTCGTCTGCATCGTCTCAAGATATTCCGTCATTTTCTTGATGCTGCTGTCGAGGCCGGCGATTTTCAGGCTCGTGTTCTTGGCTGCCTTAAGCGCCTGGAACTGCCAGCCGACCACCGAGAGGTCGGCACCCGATTCCTTGTTGTAAACGATCTGCCCTTTGCCGCCGTAGGCCCAAGCACCTTTGGGGGTTTGATTGTCGATGATGACTTTCACCCCCTGCTCAAAGGCCTCACGCATGCCCGGCAGACTCTTGCTGCCGAGGCGGGCCAGAGTGTACATCTCCCCCAGCGCATACGTCGCAATTCCGTGCTCATAGGTTCCGGAGCCGCCTTTTCCACCCGCAGCCTCCCCTTGCCACCGGTCGGAGAAGATGCCGTGCGGGTTTTTTTTGGCCACCTCGATCAAGTACATGATGCCCTTCATCACATTGTCTCCGTAAAAGGGAGAATCCGGCGTCTCGCAACGCCCCAGGTAACACAGCAACGCCAGCCCCGTCATGGCGGCCTTGTTATTGCGCCCCCAGGAGCCGTCGGCGTTTTGTTTGCCCTTCAGCCACTCCAAGGACTGGCTGACCGCCAGCTCGCACTCCGGCGTGCCACCTGTCTGCCTCAGCTTTTCCAACCGCTCCTGCGATGAACACCGGCTCCGCATCGACGGCGGCAGCGTCACAAAACCGGCCATCCCGCCCGTCCCGATCCCCTTGCCAAATCCTCCGCCCGCACCCGCCATGCCGAATCC
>CAMAZK010000290.1 GCA_945863205.1 Akkermansia muciniphila
CTGGAAAATCCTGTCGCGGCCTTTCACCGGCTCTTTTCGAATGAAACGACGCCGCTGAGCGAACGGCAGGCGATGCTCGCGCAGAAGCGCAGCGTGCTCGATGCGGTGCTGGAGGATGCGAAACGCGTGCAAAACGGCCTCACGAAGACTGACACCGACAAATTGGACGAGTATTTCCAAAGCATCCGCGACATCGAGGTGCGCCTCGGCAAGGACGAGCAGTGGCTGAGCGTGCCGAAGTCCAAACCGCCCGTCGCCGAGCCAAAACCGGGTCTCGCGGGCAAGGACGAGATCCAGGTGATGTATGACCTCATCGTCGCCGCGCTGCAGACGGACAGCACGCGTGTGTTGACGTATCGCCAGCCGGTCGGGACGCTCTTGCAGAGCCTCGGCACGAAGGTCGCGCCGCATGATATGAGCCACTACTCGCCCGGCGACCGCATGGCGGCCTCGCAGAAGCGTGATGCGACGCAGAGCGAGTTGCTCGCCGGGCTCATAGACAAGTTGAAAGCCACGAAGGAGGCCGATGGCACGAGTTTGTTCGATCACGTCGCGCTCGCGTATGGCAGCAACATCCGCACGATCCACTACCTCGACAACTGCCCCACGTTGCTCACCGGCGGAGCCGCGAACCTCAAACTCGGCCAGCACCTCGTCCTGCCGAAGGACACGCCGCTGTGCAACCTGTGGCTGACCATGCTCCACGGCCTCGGCATCGAAGCTGAGCGCCATGGGGATAGCACGGGTGTGGTGAAGGAACTGCAAGCCTGACGGAATCTGTTGGTAAAAGATTTGGGGTAAAAAATTGGGAACCAAATCTCTGAATCTTTTACCCCTAACCTTTTACCAGCCCTCATCGCTGATGCCCATTCACTGCCCAATTTCAACGAACCGCATCTCGCAGGAGCAATTCAAACTGCTTTCCAGTGAGGTCATGGATCACGTCTTCGCTATCCACAATGACTTCGGACGCTTCTTTGACGAGATCGTTTACAAGAAGGAACTCGCTGATCGAATGAGCGGCGTGGTGCTGGAGTTGGAAATCCTCGTCACGCACGGCACCTTCTCGAAGACCTACTATGTGGATGTGCTGATCAACAGCAGTGGCCTCTTCGAGTTCAAGGCGGCAGACGCGATTCATCCTCGGCATCGCGGACAGACACGCAACTATCTGCTCCTCCTCGACCTCGCCCATGGCAAAGTCATCAACATGCGCCCTGAGTCCGTGGGGCATGAGTTCGTCAATTGCCCGGCGAGACTCGTCGATCTGAAAAACCCACACATTGACGATGCCAGATGGAGCCGCCAGTTCGATGGCGCAGAAGCTCTCCGCGACACTCTCATGCCTCTGATCGCCGATTGGGGTGCGGGCCTGGAAACGGGACTCTACGAAGAGGCCATCACACACTTCCTCGGAGGAGACGAAAAGGTGCTTATGCCAGTGCCGGTGATTGGCCCCAAAGGCCATCTGGCAGATCAGCGCATGCGCCTCGTCGAAACGGGCGTCGCTTTCAAAGTGACAGCTTTGCAAGATCGGCTCGAAGATTTCGAGCGTCAGGCCATCCGGCTGCTCCGACATACAAATCTCAAGGCGATTCATTGGATCAACATCACGCAAACTTCGATTCGCTTTACTACTCTCTCATGAACGGCTTCCGAATGAAACGAACTGAAATGGCTGGTAAAAGATTGGGGGTAAAAGGTTTCAATCCATTCTCCAATCTTTTACCCCAAACCTTTTACCAGCCAAAAGCCATCCTCCTGGCCCTGGGCCTACTTTCCTGTCCATCTCTTGCTCAACAGCCTCAGGCCACACTCGACGCCAAACACCGCGCTTTTTTCAAAGACAACTGCCTGAGCTGTCACAACGCCGAAAAGCAGAAGGGCAAAGTGCGGCTCGATGACATTGCGTTCAGCGTGGACACGGTCGAAAAAGCCGACTTGTGGCAAAAGGTGCTGAACTCAATCAACTCGGGCGACATGCCGCCGGAGGATGAAAAGCAGCCGGATGCGGCGGCGAAGACGAATTTCCTCGATGACCTCTCGCGCATGCTCGTGACAGCGCGGGCAGTGCTGAGCGATAGCGGCGGCAAAATCACGATGCGGCGGCTGAACCGACGCGAATACAAGAACACGATCCGTGATCTGCTCGGCGTGGATCTGCGTGTCAACGAACTGCCGGCCGATGGCGGCGCGGGGACCTTCGACACGGTGGGTTCGTCGCTTTTCATGTCGAGCGACCAGTTTGAGCAATACCTCGCGCTTGGTCGGCAGGCTTTGGATGAGCATTTTGCGCGGTTCATCGCACCGCCGCCTGTGAAAGAACTCAAGGTTCACATCGAGGCCGAGAACAACAAGGAGCGCATCATCAAAGGTCTGCGTGAGCGGACCGATGCGCGTGAGCGTTATCTGAAATGGACGGCGGCGGTCGAAGCCGCAGCTGCCAGGCCGGAGAACGCGGCTCTCGTTGCGAAAATCCGCCAAGAGAAGCCCAACGACGCGAATGCGCTGCACAGTCAGTGGGCGAGCCTTAAGTCGGCTCCATCGCCTGCCGGCTTTGGTTTCACGGACGCCGTTCACGCGGAGCAAATGGGCCGACGCGACTGGAATCACTTCGTGCCGCATCACCGTGCCTATGTGGAGCATCCGCTGACCAAGACCGGCACCTTTTTGACCATTGATGATGCCTATGTGAACAATCGCCAGATCTTCCAACTCCCGTCCGAATGGCCAGCGGGCGACTACGTCCTGCGCATCCGCACCGGAGTCGCGAAGGACATCCCGCGTGAGCGCCGCTTCATGGAGTTTGGCCCGCAGGACCCCAGTGGCGTGTGCACGGTGATGAGCACGCATGAGATCACCGGCACGCCGGAAAGCCCGCAGACGCTGGAGATTCCGCTGAAACTCTCCGAGTCCAAGGTGCGCCTCTTCATGCTGCGCGAGCGCGGTTCACACGACTCCGACGCCTCTGCCAGCCGCCTCTTTGCCGAAGCGAAACAGCGCAACGGCATCGGCCCAGAGTTCGCCCTCTGGATTGACTGGATCGAGGTGGCGAGTGCGAATGCGCCCACTTTGACGAAGACGATCAAAGAGCATCGCGAAGTCGAGCTGCATGCGAACGCGATGGTCGGTGGCACTTACAATGGCTACTTCAAAGGCGGTTACGAGGCGGCGAAGAAGTTCATGGAGACCAAGCAGCCGCAGAAGGGCATCCCCGACGAGCAGGAGGCAAAGTTTCGCATTCGCAGCTTTGAGCAGCATGGGCCAAGCTTTGAGCGCTACCTGAAGGATCCGCTGACGAAGATCGGCTCTTATTTGACGATCTACAACGTGCACACCGAGGAGGTCATCACGCTGCCGCCAGATCAGCCTTCGGGCTGGCTGAAGACGAAGCATGAGGTCGAGAAGACGGAGCCGGGCGAATACAAGCTGCGCTTCCGCATCGGCACGGTGAAGGGCACGCCGAAGGAGCGGCACTTCGTCGCGCTCGGCAGCCGCATGAAGCCGGAGGAGCGTGAGGACTTCACGTTGATGCAGACCTTTCAAATCAGCGGCAGCACCGATGCACCGCAGGTCATCGAAGTGCCGGTGAGCATCACCACGAACGGTCCACGCACCTTTGTGCTGCGTGAGAAGCGCGATGTGAAGTTGGACCACGAGCTTTTCATGACGGCGCAGAAGGAAACCGGCGTCGGACCGCCATCCGCGCTGTGGATCGACTGGGTGGAGTGGGAAGGCCCACTCGCGCCGCAGGCCACACTCGCGAAGGTGGAGCACATCGAGCCGGAGAAGCGCCGTGCGGAGGTGGAGCGCGGGCATTTGCGCTTCAAGTATCTCAACGAGCAATACGCCAAGTGGAAGGCCGCAGGCGGCGATGAGAAGCGGCTGAAGGAGTTCGACTTCACCGACAAATCGCACGCGGAGTTCGCCAAGGTCGTGTGGGATCAGAACAACCGCTGGTTTCAGCAATACCTCGACCGTCCGCTGTCGAAGACGGGCCTCTATCTCGACAACACGGTGCAGGAAACCTGCGAACACGCCATCGACATGCCCGCCGACCTCGCGTCCGGCGACTACGTGATGCGCGTGAAGATCGGTCGCGTGCCGGACATGCCGAGCGAGCGGGCGTTTTTGACCTTCGTCGAAGCCAGCCCCATCGACAAAGACGACCGCGCCTTCCTCGCGAACAAACAAATCACCGCCACGCTCGATCAGCCGGAGATCATCGAGCTGCCATTCAAGATCGTCCCCGGCGGCCCGCGCAAGTTTGTGCTCTTCGAAAAGCGTCCACTGAAGAAGGAGACGATCAGCCTTCCTGGTCGCACACGACAGATCACCGATGCCAAACAACGCGATCCCGTGCTGTGGATCGACTGGATCGAATACGAAGGCCCGCTCGCGCCCGCGAATGCCAAAACGAGCGTGCCGCCTGTGATCGCTGCTGGTGAGACAAATGCACGCCAAGTGCTCGCAACCTTCGCCAAACGTGCTTTTCGCGGCAAAACGCCTTCTGCGGCCTTTTTGGACAAGTTGGCCGCTTTGCATGAAACACGCCTCAAAGCCGGTGAGAGCTTCGACAAGGCCATTCGCGAGCCTTTGAGCGTCGTTTTGGCCTCGCCGGGCTTTTTGTATCTTCAGGAAAGTGGCTTGAGCTTTAGCTCAAGTGAGCGGGCTGAAGTTGGGCTAAAGCCCAAGCTACTTTCTCAGCCCGAACTCGCCTCACGCCTGTCCTACTTCCTCTGGAGTGCTCCACCGGATGAACAGCTTCTCAAAGCAGACCTCACGAAGCACGAAGTCATCGCGCGAGAAGTGGATCGCATGATTGCCAGTCCGAAGGCGGACGAGTTTGTCAGCGGCTTCGTGCATCAGTGGCTCGGCATGGAACGGCTGGATTTCTTCCAGTTCGATACCAAACAATTCCGCGACTTCGACGAAAGCGCGAAGGCCGCTGCGCGCCGCGAAGTGTATGAGACCTTCGCCCACCTGCTGCGCACGAACGGCAGCGCGCGCGACCTGCTCAAGTGCGACTACATCATCGTCAACGGACTGCTCGCGACCTACTACGGCATCGACGGTGTGAGCGGCGATGAGTTCCGGAAAGTCTCGCTGCCAAAGGACTCACCGCGCGGCGGCCTGCTCGGGATGGCCGCCGTGCTCGCGATGGGCAGCAACGGCGAGCGCAGCAGCCCCGTCGAGCGCGGTGCTTGGGTGCTGCGCAAACTCCTGCACGATCCGCCGCCACCAGCGCCCCCGAACGTCCCGCAAATCACGCGACTCAACGGCCAACCGCTGACCACGCGCGAACGCCTGCTCGCGCACCAGGAAGAACCGCAATGCGCAAGCTGCCACCGCGTGATTGATCCCATCGGCTTCGGGTTGGAAAACTTCAACGCCGCCGGAAAATGGCGCACCGAAGACAGCTTCCAAGCCGTGGATGCCAATGGCCGCCCCGCGAAGAATGGGCGCAAGACTTGGACCATCGACCCCGCCGCCGCCTTCCACAAAGGCCCCGCTTTCAAAGACTACTTCGAGCTGCGCGACCTCATCGCCGCCAAGCCCGAGAACATCGCGCGCGGCATCACCGAGTCGCTCATCCAGTATGCACTCGGTAGATCGTTCGGCTTCACTGACGAGGAACTCGCGACAGACATCGTGCAGCGCGCCCAGAAGAAGGACTTCGCCATGCGCGAGTTTGTGCATGCGCTGGTCGCCAGCAAAGCATTCCACACCAAATAACCTGCCCGCCAAATCACTCCACTTATGAATACGAAGATCATGCACACCCGCCGCCAATTCCTTCGCAGCACCAGCGCGCTCATCGCCTTGCCCGCGCTCGAATCCCTGGGCTTTCGCGCGTTCGCTGCGACGAAAACCGTCACGCCGCCGAAGCGCATGGTGTTCCTCAACTTCGGCTGGGGCGTGACGAATGAGACGTGGTTTCCTGACGCGAAGAAGACCGGCGCGGCGTGGGAACTGTCCGAGGGGCTGAAGCCACTCGCGCGTCATCACAAGGACATCACCGTTGTGCAGGGCTGCTCCAACAAGTTTGCCAACGAAGCGCATTGGGGCAGCACGTTTTGGCTCACGGGCGCGAACCGCTATGCGGAGCCGGGGCTGAGCTTTCACAACAGCATCAGCGCGGATCAGGTCGCGGCAGCGCATCTGGGCAAAGACACGCGCTTTGCCTCCATTCAGCTCAATTCGCCCGACGTGGCGAACTCGGGCCACGGTCCCGGTCTGTCGCTCGCGTGGGACATGC
>CAMAZK010000291.1 GCA_945863205.1 Akkermansia muciniphila
TCATGATTCTCCCGCACCTCGCACGGGCAGTCCTCGCTCCTGCCACTCGCGGAGCACCTGCGGCAGCAGTTTGTGTTCTTCGATCTTGATGCGGGCGTGCAGCGTCTCCGAAGTGTCGCCTGGCAGCACGGGCACCTTCGCCTGGGCCAGGACGCGTCCTGCGTCGATCTCCGCGGTGACGAGATGCACGGTGCATCCTGTTTCGGCGTCTCCTGCTTCAAGCGCCAGTTGCGGTGCGTTCGCTCCCTTGTGTTTTGGCAGCAGGGAAGGATGAACGTTCACAATCCGGTCTCCGTAGGCGCTGATCACGGGCTCTTTCAAAATGCGCATGAATCCGGCCAGCACGATCACGTCCGCCCGCGCACGTCGGAGGTGATCGAAGATCTCCTTCTGGGCGGCTTCCCCAAGCTTCCGCGGATTGGATCCCGGATCGACGAAATGGACGGGCAGGCCGGACTCCTCGCCGAGTTTGAGAAAGTTGGAATCGCGCCGGTCGCTGATGACGGCGGCGATTTCAGCGTCGAGCGTCCCATTCTCAACGGCGGCGATGATGGCGCGGAGATTGGAGCCTTCACCTGAGCCGAGCACAGCGATGCGCAAGCGCGGCCCCGCTTTTTCACCCGCCATTTTGTTGATCGTGCCGGTGGTGGAGCGCCCGGGTACGAGGGGCAGGATGCGGATGTCACTCGCCGCTTCTTGCAGGGCTGCGCGTTCCTCGGGATTCAACGAATCCACAGTGTAGTCGCCACCCTTCGCATAAATGTGAGGCCTTATGGCTTCAATGAGGGCTGTGGCCCGTTCGCCATCGAACACGACCACGGCGTCCACGCAGCGCAGCGCGGACAGCACCTCGGCGCGATCATTCTGGCCATTGAGCGGACGACCGGCCCCCTTGAGCGCACGCACTGAAGAGTCGGAGTTGAGACCGATGACCAGCGCATCTCCCAGGGCGCGTGCTTCGTTCAGGTAGCGCACATGGCCGGCGTGCAGCAGGTCGAAGCAGCCGTTGGTAAACACGAGCTTTTTCCCGTTTGCATCCAGTTCGGCCCGCAGGCGCTGAACTGTGGCGATTTCCTGAGGCTGGTACTCGTCTGTCATTGTGCAGCTAATTGGCGTGAAGAGGTGCGGATGCAAGAGGCGAGCCGTGTCAGTGGCAAAACAAAAAACGGAAGGCTCCGAGCCTTCCGTTTTTTGCGTCGCTTTTGACGATGGAAGAAGATCAGCCTTCTTTCGCAGCCACTTTATCGGTGGAGCCTTCAAGCACGGCCTTGTTCGGGTCGCTGGTGAGCGGCCAGTAGGCGTCCATGTTGAGCTTTTGCGGCGGCTGCAGTTTGAAAGGCTTCTCACCACCGCCGAGGCCCTGATAGGCCAGTGGCATGACGGTCAGACACAGGCGCTCCTGGTCAAACTTCTGCACGTGAAGCGCGGCGGCGAAGGTGTTCTTCTGATCGAGGAGAACCACGTCTCCGACATGGTAGGGATCGACCGCGCCTTTGCCTGGCATCACGATCTCGATGTCCACATCCTCAATGTCCGATGAGCGCGCACGAACGACCCAACCCTCGGTGAAGACATCCGACGCAGTAAGGGGCCGGACGTCGATGACTTGGAAGCTGCCTTTGACATACAGAGGCTGCTCTTGCTTGTAATTCCTGATGTAGGAACGCTTCAGCATGTCGTTCTTCACGGCGAGTTGGTCGCGTGAGAAAGGATAGAACTCCGAGAGCAGATCGCGAGCTGGCAGAAACTTGCCCTGTGGAACAGTGAAGGCCGTGAACTCACGCAGTGGGTCCAACTTGTCGAACCGGGCCAAAACACGGTAATTGAAGGGCTTTTCCGGGTGCGCGAACACCATGATGCTGAAAAACCAGCAGAAAGTGGCGAAGCCGACGAGCAGGGTGATCAGGATCGACCACCAGAAGATGCCTCCCGTGTCTTTTTTCTTGGAAAAGCTGCCTCCGCCGTAGGAACGGAATTCATTGCCGTCGCTTAAAAATCGAATTTGCATGGCAAAAATGCGAAAAGTTTAGTTTTTATAGGTTTGAGATGTTCAAATTCTACAAGATCAATGAAAAATGAAAAGAAAATTTTGTGAATAGATTGGCAATAAGATTGCTTCTTTTTGTCATGCGGCCACCGGCTCGAAAGATGTTCCACAGCCGCAACTGCGGGCAGCGTTCGGGTTGACCAGCTTGAATCCCGAGTCGGAGAGGCTCTCGACGTAGTCGATCTGGCAGCCCTGCAGGTAGTCGATGCTTCCATGGTCAATGAAAACGGAAACATCCTCCTGATGGATGACTTCGTCGCCAGGGTTCGACGTGCGAATCTCCATGCTGTATTGCATTCCGGCGCAGCCCCCTTTCTCGACACTCAACCGCAGGCCCGTGCCCGCATGAGTATCGGCCTTTTCGGCGATCAGGGACTTGAGATGAAGAATGGCGTTGGGGGTAAGGGAGATCATGAAAGCGGGTGCTGGCGGCGGCAGGCTTGAGCGAGGCATGGTCCGGGGTTTGCATTTCCACGCGCGACGTCCAAGATGACGGCTCTGTAGAGCACATGAGTGCTACGTTGTCTTCCTTGGAGTTTATCTGATTTCATGTCCAAAATTCGCATTCTTCCAGATGCCCTCGCCAGCCAGGTGGCAGCGGGGGAAGTGGTGGAGAGACCAGCCGCAGTAGTCAGGGAACTCGTTGAGAACAGCCTGGATGCCGGCGCCCGCCATGTCGAAGTCCATGCGCAGCGCGGCGGCTGTGCGCTGCTGCGAATCGTCGATGATGGAAGCGGAATGGGACGGGAAGATGCCATGCTGTGCCTGGAGCGTCATGCCACCAGCAAGATACGGACCAAGGAGGACCTGGCCGCGATCACGTCCTTCGGTTTTCGTGGTGAGGCCCTGCCGAGCATCGCGAGCGTTTCTAGATTCCGTCTCGCCACGCGGGAGAAAGACTCGCTCGTCGGCACGGAGATCGAAGTGAACGGCGGCAAACTCGTGGCGGTTCGTGATCATGGCGGCGCACCAGGCACCTCCATCGAGGCGCGCTCGCTCTTTTTCAACGTGCCCGCACGCCGCAAGTTCCTACGTGCGGAGAATACGGAGTTCGCTCACGTGGAGCAGCAGGTCCGGCTGCACGCCATCGCCAATCCGCACGTGGCTTTCACCCTGACCCACAACGGCACCCTCGTGCTGCATCTGCCTGCGACCCAGGATATGCTGGAGCGTATTCGCGGCCTCGTCGGAGATGAACTGTCCTCCCGGCTGCTCAAGGTGGAAGAGATGACGATTCGCGGAGTCACCGTCTCCGGCTACATCGGCGGTCCAGGCATGAGCCGTTCGAATCGCCAGATGCAGACGACCTATCTGAACGGCCGTCCCATCGAAAGCGCCAGCATCTCCTATGGCCTGCGCGAGGGCTACCACACCGCATTGATGAAGGGTCAGCATCCTGTCACCTTTCTCTTCATCCAGATGGATCCGCACGCCTTCGATGTGAACGTGCATCCGGCGAAAAAAGAGGTGCGCTTTCATGATGGCAACGGCGTCCGTGATGCCATCGCCCGTAGCGTGAGCCGCACGCTCGAGAATGCGGACCGATTGCCCGGCGGCCACGCGGTCGCGGCGCGTCCCGGGCCGCGACCTTTGCCTTTGTCGAGTCCTGCCTTGCCCGTTGCGCCCGCCGCTCGCCAGGAAGAATTGCAAATGCAGGTCAGGCCTTCATCAGCGCCGCTCAAGACGATGCCCCCCGCTCCCGCTGTCACTCTGGAGCCAGCGGCGCGTCAGGCTCCGCCTCCTGCGGAAGTCCCTGTGGTCGCTTCAGCTCCCGCTAGCGCACCGGCAAAGCCCGCCGCCTCCGATGCTCCCTCCGCTGACGACTTCCGCATCATGGGAGTCCTGCAAAAGTTGTATGTGCTCATGGAAAGCCGGGAAGGGCTGGTCATGATGGATCAGCACGCCGCGCACGAGCGGGTCAATTTCGAAAAATTCCGCCGCGCACTCGAGTCCGGCGGCGTCCCCTGCCAGCGCCTCCTGATCTCCATCACCCTGCAGACCACGCCGCGTGACGCCGACCTCCTGAAACAAAATCTTGAAGCTTTGACGCGACTCGGCATCGAGATCGAACCCTTCGGGCCAAACGTCTTCAAGGTCGAGGCGCTACCCGCCTTCTTAAAAACGGACGACCCTGCGGCGTGGCTCGACCAGGTCATCGAAGAGCTTGGCAGTCTCAGCACGAAGACATCTTCGCTGCGCCTCAGCGAGGACGCCATCGCCACCACTGCCTGCCGTGCCTCTGTTAAAAGCAACGACGTGCTCTCCGTGCCGGAGCTTCATGCCTTGCTCAAAGATCTGCTCGCCTGCGAGATGCCCTACTGCTGCCCCCACGGCCGTCCCACCCTCGTGCAGATCTCCACCGCCGAGTTGGAGCGGAAATTCGGCCGCCGTGCGCCGGGTTGAGAGCGTGTCACGCTGCCTGTCTTCATCCTTCGGGAAGAGTGAAATGTGGCCGCTGATCATTCTTATGCGCGGCTACCTTCGATGAACGCCGGGCAGCACGTCCCCATTCCAGCGCTCGTGTTGGAACCCCCGGCTGTGCGAGGGCGTTGCGCGTCGTCTGCACGTCTGGTGCGTCGTGCTGCCTGGCGAGCCGTTCAGGCACGTCGGGGAGCTGCGGGTTTCCAGTCGCCTTCCTGCGGCTCGCCGGGGCGGAGGGCCTCGATGCCGGGATGGGTGAAGCGGATGCGGCGCTGGCGGTAGAGGGCGCCGAGGGCCTGTTTGAAGGCTTTCTTGCTGGCGTTGAAATTCTCCCGGATCTGCTCGGGGGGGCTGTCGTCGTCGAATGGGAGCCGTCCGTCGCTGTTTTTGAGCGCTTCGAGAATCTTGTCGGTGAGCGATGCGACGCGCTGGTAGCCGGAGGCATCGAGGCTGAGGTCGATCTTGCCGCCGGGATGGATCATGGCGACGAATCCATTCAGCTGCTGACCGATGGCGAGCGGTGCGCCGACGTTTGTGTGGTAGAGCAGGCCTGCGTGCGTGCCTTCGATGATGGCATTGTAGCCGAGGGGCGTGCGGGCGGTGATGAGCAGGCGCACCTCCTGCTGCGGGCGGAAGGGCGGACGCTCGTGGCTGAGGTGCCGGTTGAGGCGCGCGGTGGCCATGATGCGGTCGGTTTTTTCGTCCACCATCACATAGACGACGACGCGATCTCCCGGGACGACCTTGTCCACTTGCTCGCGGAAAGGCAGGAGCAGGTCCTTCGACAGCCCCCAGTTCAAAAAGGCGCCGATGTTCCGGTTCAGGCCGACGACCTCGAGCGTGGCAAAGTCTCCGACTTCGGCGAGCGGGTGCTCCGTGGTGGCGACGAGACGGTCTTCGGAGTCGCGATAGATGAAGACGTCGATGCGGTGGCCGAGTTCGGTGCCTTTCGGGATGTAGCGGTTCGGCAGGAGGATCTCCCCAAGGTCTTCGGCGTCGAGATAAACGCCGTGGGGAGTGCTGCGCAGCACGGTGAGGGAATTGCGTTTGCCGATTTGAGCCATGGGGCGGTGAGTAGAAGCTCTCTGCGGCTAAATGCAACGTCAGGACCGCGGCTGGTGTGGCCTCACCGGCCCCGGGATGCAAAGGACTGGCGGCTGGGGGCAGGATCTGCACACAAAAGGACTGCGCAGATGGCATCGTTTGTGCCAAGCAGGAGGGAATGACATTACTGCAGCAAGTTCAGGAGAATTCCCCGGTGGCGCATGACTTGCTGGTGCTCAGCGTGGTGGTGTTGGGCGGGATCGGGCTGGGAAACATCCGGGTGGCGGGGGTGAAACTGGGCGTGGCCGGGGTGCTGTTTGCCGGGCTGGCGGCGGCGCACTGCGGCCTGAGACCGGCGGCGGAGGTGGCGCACTTTTTGAAGGAGTTCGGGCTGGTGCTGTTCGTCTTCGCGCTGGGGATGCAGATGGGGCCGGGTTTTTTCGCGTCCTTGCGGAAGCAGGGGCGGGTGCTGAATGGCTACGCCTTCCTGCTGGTGGCGGGGGGCGTGCTGGTGGCCTGCGCGGGGGGCTGGCTGCTGGACATGCCGATGCCGGCGGTGGCGGGCCTCTTTGCCGGGGCGACGACCAACACGCCGGCGCTGGGCGCGGCTCAGCAGGCGCTGTCTTCGGCGGGGGCGGCGGCGGAGATGGTGACGCTCCCGGCGCTTTCGTAT
>CAMAZK010000292.1 GCA_945863205.1 Akkermansia muciniphila
ATGGACGGGTACTGGAACGAGTCGGCTCAGACCCGGAAGACCCTGCAAAAAGGCTGGGTCCTGACGGGCGATCTGGGCCGCTACGACGAGGACGGCTACCTGTGGTTCGTGGGCCGACGGAAGGATGTCATCGTCCGCTCTGGCAACAATGTCGCGCCGCTTGAGGTGGAGGCGGTGCTGCTTGAGCATCCGGCAGTTCGCGAAGCCTGCGTGATCGGCGTTCCCGATGCAGCCTGCGGTGAGGTGCCTCACGCTTATGTCATCCTCCTATCAGACGCCAACGCCAGCCCGGAGGAACTGCGTAACTTCGTCCGCAGCCACCTGGCTGAGGTCATGGTGCCTGACGAGGTCCACCTGATCTCCGAGATGCCTTACAAGGGGCCCGGCAAGATCGACCGCGAACTTTTGCGGATGCGTGCCATCACTGCTGCGTTGATCGAACAGGTTCCGTTTTTCAAGAACGCCAGCAGCGACTTCCTTCGGGACATCATCCCCCGGCTGGATGCGCGGGAGTTTGCGCCGGGCGAGATCCTGGTGCACGAGGGAGACGTGGGTGACGAAATGTATTTTCTCACGAGAGGACAAGTCGAGGTGCTCCGCGGTGATCCTCCATGCCAGCTCACGATCCTGCGTGAGGGATCGTTCTTCGGCGAGGTGGCCATCCTCCGGGATGCGCCTAGAGCGGCCACGATCCGGGCCTTGGCCGATGTAGAGGTCTATGCCCTTAAGCGGGACGGGGTTCTTCAACTCGCCCGGGCCGACGCCAACTTTGATCGGTATCTCAAGAACGCCGCCCTGCGGTATTCGGGATAACCGACCGGGAGTCAAGGGCGGACAAAACGGCTTCGTCGCGATGACACTCATCTGTGATGATGAAGTACTGGGGCTGGCGCTGGAAGGCTTGAGGGCATGGTCAGGCTGACGCGTCGCGGCCGGAGGCGGGGCATGGCTTAGAAGTTGATGCGCACGATGGAAAAATCGTCGTCAAGCGGCCCTTCGCCATGGCGTTCGCACACCCAGTCATAGAGTCGGTCAAGAGCATCGGGCTTGGCAACATGCTGACGCATGAACTGCTCGAAGGTCTCGAATTCCATGAAGTTCCCCTGCGCGTCCTTGATCTCGTAACACCCGTCGCACAGCACCAGCAGAGTCTCACCCGGTGCCACAGGACAGGAGAGCGTCTCATAAACCGTGTCTTCCATCGCGCCGATGATGAGACCTGGTGATCGCAGTTGCGCGCTCCCGGCTTCCGTCCCGCTCGATGGTGTCATGAGCAAGGAGGCGGGGTGGCCGCCGCTGGCATGCTTCAGCGTCCGGCTCGGGACATGATAGACCCCATACCACATGGTGAAATACATGTTGTTTTGTCTCTCCATGAGGAACGCGTTGTTCAGCCCAGAGAGCACCGCACCCGGATCTCGGAAATCGGTTCCCGGTAGCGCGCCGCTGCGAAGGACGTTGATGGCCGTGACGGAAAGCAGCGAAGCCCCCACGCCGTGGCCGCAAACATCGAGCAGATAAACTGCGAAATGATCCGGATCGATCCAGTGATATCCGAAAGCATCCCCTCCCAGCTCGGTCGAAGGCTGGTATTTCCAATCGATCTTTAGCGGGGTGTCGATGGGGTCGGGGAGGATCGAGCGCACGTAGTTGGCGGCCTCGGCCAACTCGCCATCGAGCCGCCGCTGAATCTCCTCGAGGCGGTCCTTCTCGATCTGGAGTTGGGCAAGGCGGATGCGATCGAGGTCGCGAAGGCGCTTCTTTTCCAGGGAGGTGGTGACGCGGGCACGCAGCAAGGTGGGATTGAAAGGTTTGGGTAGATAGTCCTCCGCGCCGGCCTCGATGCACTTCACCGCGGCATCCACCTGTTCCGCACCGGAGATCACGATCACTGGCAGACCTCGCAATTCCGGGTCGTTGCGGATTTCGAGCAGCACGCCCATGCCGTCCAACTCGGGCATTTCCATATCGAGCAGGACGAGGTCGAAGTTTTCGCGGCGAATCTTCTCGATGGCCTCTCGGCCATCGGCCGCCTCGGTGATGCGGGTGAACCCAAGCTTATTGAGTTCGCGGGTCAGGGCGAGGCGCATCGTGCGGCTATCATCGACCACCAGGACCAGGGCCTCCTCAATGGCAGGCATCAAGGCCGTGTCGATTTGTGATGGTGGGTGTTCGGGAGAGACGGCGTTCATAAGTTAGGCGGCTGGAAACAAGAGGGGTTTCGAAAGCATCAAATCGTCTGTTCGATCCGGAAGATCTCCATGCCACCTTTGCCCTTCACCTCGATTGTGCCGAGGGAGACTCCGGTGTGGCTTTCCTTCACCCGATTCCAGCTCGAGGCGCTGAGAGTCAAGCCACCGGGCAGGCCCGACTGCTCCATCCGTGCAGCGGTATTCACGGTATCGCCCCAGACGTCGAACTGGAACTTCCGTTTGCCGACGACTCCCCCGACGACCGGCCCGACGTGCACTCCGATGCGCAATTTCCAATAGGGCGGCTGCGACGCGGCGGCGGCGATCATGTCGAGGCCACAAGCCACACAATTCATCGCTGGGTTTTCCATGGGGCTAGACATCCCTGCCGTCGCCATGAAGGCATCACCGATCGTCTTGATTTTTTCGAGTCCGTGACGTGCGGCGATTTCCTCAAACGCTTCTACGAGGGACTGGAGATAGCCATGCACCTGTTCCGGCGAGTGGGCTTGGCAGAACGAGGTGAAACCGACAATATCGGAAAACAAAACCCCCACTTCCCCAATGAGGCGTGGACGCACTGTGTTGGTGGACTTGAGCTCGTTCGCCACGTCCTCAGGCAGGATGATGTGCAGGAGGTCGTCGGAGCGTTGCTTCTCGATCTGGAGCTGGGCAAGGCGGATGCGGTCGACGTCGCGAAGGCGCTTCTTTTCCAGGGAGGTCGTGACACGGGCACGCAGCAAGGTGGGGTTAAAGGGTTTGGGCAGGTAGTCCTCCGCGCCGGCCTCGATGCACTTCACCGCGGCATCCACCTGTTCCGCACCGGAGATCACAATAACCGGCAGGCCTCGCAATTCCGGGTCGTTGCGAATTTCGAGCAGCACGCCCATGCCGTCCAACTCGGGCATTTCCATATCGAGCAGGACGAGGTCGAAGTTTTCGCGGCGAATCTTCTCGATGGCGTCTCGGCCATCGACCGCCTCGGTGATGCGGGTGAACCCGAGCTTGTTGAGCTCTCGCGTGAGGGCGAGGCGCATGGTGCGGCTGTCATCGACAACTAGGACCGGGGACGCCTCGATGGCGGGCATCGAGGCCGTGCTGGTTGTCGCTTGCGGGTTTTCGGGAGGAGCGGTGTTCATTTCCATGGAAGGGGCATCACCAGATTTCACGGTGTGGGGAGGGGACCTTCGGATGCCTCGGGTTGTTCGTTTGCAGCTTGAATGGTTGATCGGGGTCCGAGAGTGATGATCCGTGCTACTTTCGCCAGCAGCACTTCATCTTGGAAGGGTTTGACGATGTAATCGCGCGCCCCCAGACGGGCAGCGGCGGCGATGTTTTTAGCCCCTGCCTCGGCGGTGAGCAGGATCACAGGCGTGTGGCGCATCGCGGCGTCCTCGCGCAACCGCTGCAGCATGGTGAGTCCGTCCATGACGGGCATGTTGTAGTCGAGGATAATGAGATCGGGTTTCTCGAGGGCCGCCACAGCCAACCCTTGCTCGCCATTGGCCGCCTCGCAGATCACGCAACCTAAGGGCACAAAGAGCCCGGCCAGGATTCGGCGGACCGTTTTGCTGTCGTCAACAGTCAGAATCTTGGGTGGGCAGGAGGTCATTGAATCGAAATTTTCAGGGTGAGAGTCCCGCCGGCACATGTCCAGCCAGTGCGTGAACCCCACTTGTCCGCATCGGTGCCCGTCTCCAATGCCCGCCCTCGGTAAACGTCCGGCGTGCTCAGGGTGAAGAGATGCCCAGCGGCAGCGAGGCTCGTTCCAATCCGCCCAGCAACCATGTTGCAGAGTTCCCCAGCCAGGTCCGCACGCTCGCTCTCCCGCTCGGAGGGATCATTGCTGCAATCGCCGAGAGACATATTGAGTAGATCCATCAAGGATTCGGAAACTTGGAGATGGACGCTCCCACGAGCTTGGCTTCCCTCCAGATTCACCGTGCTGATCAGCCAAGGTGCGTCGCCGGGAGCCTCCGGAATTTCATCCAGCGACACGGGGACGAGATGCCGTTCGAAACGGGTTGTGAAAACGTCGCGAAGAGCCTCTGCGGCGATGGGGTCCAAGTCGAGGCTAGAGTTCATCGGCGTCATTTTCGAACCGGTTGCGAGAGCATCTTGAGGATGGCTTGCGGTATTTTCGGCAACGGCACGATTTGCTCGGCTGCTCCCAGCTTGATCGCGGCCTGCGGCATGCCGAAGACCACGCAGCTCTCCTCGGCCTCGGCGAGGGTATGGGCGCCGGCCGCCTGCAGTAACTGGAGACCGTGGGCACCGTCCACTCCCATTCCGGTAAGCAGCGCAGCCACAGCATGTTCGCCCGCCTGCTCCGCGGCCGACCGAAACAGGATATCCACGGAGGGGCGGCAGTGATGAATCGGGGGAGACTGAGTCAGCCGGACGCGGTAGCCGAGGCCTGAGCGAGCAAGGGCTAGATGGAAATCTCCGGGTGCCACGAGACACAGTCCCGGGCGCAACTCGTCGCCGTCCTGCGCCTCCCGAACCGTAAAGGCGCACAAGGCGTCGAGGTGCTCCGCCATGGTGCGGGAAAAATTGGCCGGGATGTGCTGGACGATCACGATCGGGGGAAGGCCGTCAGGCAAGCGAGGCAGCAGATAACGCAGTGCCTCGACGCCGCCGGTGGAGGCGCCGATGACAATAACGCGGCGCGGAGAAAAACGGCCAGTTCCAAAGGCGGGCACAAGGGGTTTGGCCGTTTCGACAAAGGGGAGCGCTGGCCCACGGGCCCGTCGGCTTCGTCCGGCGGCCTTGACGTGGAAGGCCAGCTCCCGGGCGATTTCACCCAAGCTCCGACCACCAGCAGGCTTTCCGATCACATCGAGCGCACCAGCGTTGAGTGCTTCCATCGCCTTAGCCGAGCCGGCTGGGGTCAGGGAACTCACCACCACCACCGGCACGGGGTGATGCTCCTGGAGGATCTTGAGGAAGGTCAGTCCGTCCATGCGAGGCATCTCGAGGTCCAGAGTGATGACATCCGGCTGAAGGGCGAGGACCTGATCGCGCGCCACGTAGGCATCGCGGGCATCCCCCACGACCTCGATCTCGGGATCTCCGGCGAGCGCAGCGCGAATGGCGCGGCGGGCCAGTGCCGAATCGTCCACGATCAACACGCGAACTGGTGGGAGCACCGACTTCATAGCTTTTGAAAAACCCCTTGTTGCACGGGATGTAACCCATGGTTGATGCCCATAAGACTCTCCGAGTGTCCCACCATCAGGTAACCGCCGGGTGCCAAATGTTGAGTCAACCGCTTCACCGCTAGAGCACGAGAGGGTAGGTCGAAATAGATCATGACATTGCGGCAAAAAATCACGTGTTGATTGGCGGGCACCGGCAGATGCGGTTGGAACAAGTTGACGCGTTCGAACCGCAGATGTTTGCGAAGCTCTGGCTTGACCCGACAGACACCGGTCCGCACGCCCACGCCTTTTTTGAAATAGCGCTTCAACTGCTCGATCGGCACTGGCTTGACGGAATCCATGGAGTAAATGCCATCGCGGGCCACCGTCAGCATCCGTCGGGAAATATCGGTGGCCACGATCTCCCACTCCAAGCCAGGATGACTGCGCAGGAAATCCGCCACAGCGATCGCCATGGTGTAAGGCTCCTCACCAGAGGAGGCCGCAGCGGACCATAGCCTCAGCGGCGTGGACGCTGCGCGCAAGGGGTGCACCAGCGCCGGCAGAGCCTGTTGCGTGAGGAAGTAAAAGTGCTCGGGCTCACGATAGAAACGGGTGTGATTGGTGGAAATCAGATCCACCATTTCCTCGACCTCATCTGAGCCGTGCGGAGAATGAAGCACGTAACAGTAGTCCTCGTAGGACTCGAGGTTGAGGATGCTCAGGCGCTTGCGCAGTCGATTGGCCATTAGGGACTGTTTGTCGGGCCCAAGCCGAATGCGGCTGTGCTGGTAAACCAGATCGCTCAGGATCTGGAAGGTTTTGCCCGAAAGCAGTTTTTCAAAC
>CAMAZK010000293.1 GCA_945863205.1 Akkermansia muciniphila
AGGATCTTCTCCAGGGTGCGAATGGCGTCATCCACCTTCCCGTGGGCCTTCTGGGCCTGAAACAGGTCGATGCTGCGCCGGGGATCCATCGGGTTGTAAAGCAGGGCACGCTCCAAGGCCTCCACATCTGCGCCAGCGCCCGGCACCGAACGGCTCATGGATGGAAGGTAGGATGACGCGAGCGTGCAAGCGCGTTCAAACTGGGATTCGCGGGCGTAGTGCTCCGCAAGGATGCGCCAGCCGATGTCCCGCCACTGGCGATTCGTCTCCAGAGCCGCCACCAGGGAGTCCTTGTTCCCGAGTTCATACCATTTTCTGAAAAGCTTGCTGCGCTGCGCCGGCTCGATTCCTGACAGATCAGCCTGCCCCGGTGTCTCCAGAATGCTGCGCAGGCAGCGCTCGAAATCCACGGGATCCGTCACCCAGTCCAGATATGTGACCTTCAGATCCGCCGTGTTCGCCAGATCCCACAAGGGCTCGCGGAGCTCGGGGTGGGAAGTGGCAAGTCTCAGCATTTCGCTGTAAAGGGCCGGGGCTCGCGGCAAGACCATGCGCCAAGGAACGAGGGCAAACTCCGGCCGCACTCCGAGCCACACCACCCCTTCCCTGAAGTGTGTGGGAACATCGTTCGGCTGCAAGGCCCGGGAACGCGAAAAGTCGTCCAGCACATCGACAGCCGGGTGGCCGAAACGAATCCTGACCATTGCCCGCTCGTGATAGAGCCTATAGTCCAGCGGATTTTGCCGTGCCGCCTGATCAAACGCCAGCAGCGCATCCGCCAAGGCACCTGAATCCGCCGCTCGATTGGCCCTCTGGCGTAGCATTTCGACAGTGCTAGCTCCTGGCATCATCGGCTGTCCGGTGAATACCACGAGCCACGCCGCGCCAAGCGCCAAGGCGCCCAGTCCACCCACCCGGACCGCCAGCTGGGAAGTCAACCTTGACGGGTTGTTCACCTTTCTGGGACGCAAGGCGCATCCGGCCAGTAGGACAAGCCAGCTCCAATAGCCCAGAGCATGGCCGGGCACATCCACGAAGCCATGCAAGGCCGCCATGACAATACAAATTCCCGCTGCGCTGCGAATACGCCGATCATCGTGTCGTGACCGCCGTTTCTTGCTCGATCTGCGGAACCATGGTCCGGTCGAACCGGCGAACCACACCAAAACGACAACGCAGGGGAGAAAAGTCAGCAACCCGCCCTCGCTGATCAGCCAGAGATAGTCGCTTTCGGGGTGGAGAGTGCGGTACTTCAGCCCGCTTTCCCCTTGGAACTGGGGGAAAACACCTTCGAAGTTGCCCAGCCCGATCCCCAACCATGGCGATTGCAGAATGAGATCGACAGTCTTGGAGAAAATGACCAGACGCCCGCCGGCTTCAGGGGACGAGTTCATCGACTGATCATTCAATCTGGCCGCCAGCCCCCCCGATGAAATCACGATAAGGGTCGAAATGATGAGCACCACCGAGACCGTGACCGTCATCTTCTTGAACAAGCCGCGGCCCATGGCAGATGTGCCCAACCAAAGCGTGAATCCGGTAAATAGAAGCACCAGTCCAGCCCGCGAGGTGTTGGAAAAGATGGCCGCAGAGGCAATGACAAAACCGACCACAAACCACCACCACGACAAGCTCTTCCTCCGGTTCGCATCATGCGCACAGGCTGCGCATAGAACAGCGGTGATCGCAGCCAGACTGCTCATATGATTGCGATTCGCGAACGGACCGAAGCCTTCTCCCCACTCCAGCCTTTTGCGCGGCCACCAGGGCACATTGACCCAATCCCACAGTTCAAGGATCGAGATCATTGAAATAGCACCGCCTGCCAGAGCCAGAGTCTGCAAAATGACCCGCCGTTGGATCTTCGAAAAGCCACGCGCCAGCCCCCAGTAGAGCCACACCACGCACAGCGCGAAAAGCATCCACGCCTCCAGCGTCATGCCAGCCTGCGGTGACAGGGTGTTGCTCAAGATGATCCCCCAATCCTCGACCAAGACCGCCCGCCACTCAGGCAGCGTCAGCAGCGTGTCCGCAGGCAGCAGCGCGATCAGGGGCGCCAGCAGAGCGCCGAAAAAACACAGCGTCACGAAGGGCGGCAGAGACCTGCGCACCGGGAAAATCAGCAACGCAAGCCCCAGCAGGATCGCCGCCAGCCCCTTGGACCAGGCCTCGCGCCCGGCGCCGAAAAGGCAGATCAAAACTGGCAGGAGTGCAAAGACCACGCCCTGCCAGGCCGGCCCGGGCAAGTCAGGCTCGACTTCGGACTTCTCTCTTTCGGCCAGATCTTCCTCAGACACGTCCAGCGGCCCCGCTCCTGTCGCAGCCTCCTCCTCGCCGCCCAGATCAGGCCGTACGATGGTGTCATCTTCGCCCACCAGCAGTGGCTTGCGCTCCAGAGGGACGTTTTCTGACTCGGGGCCGGGTTTCATGACTTGAGAGGCGGAACAGTTTGCAGGCTGCCGGGCATCGCTTGCCATTTCGTCTGGCAGCGCTCCAGCACGGGAATGAACACATCAAGGCGGAACTGCCATTCAGCGGAATGGTTGCCATCCTGGGGGTGATACATCTTGCATTGAGTGCCGTCCGTCAGGCGGATCGTTTCCAGGGCAAAGCCCCCTCCCGGTTCCGCCCGCAGTCCCATGCGTTTTAGGCCATGGGCCAGCACGACGTCGAAATCCTCCAAGCGCTCGCAGCGCTCCACCTCGAAGTCCAGCACATGCCCGTAGGCGCGGAAAAACTCCCGCTGCCGCCGCCGCTCCAGCGTTTCGTTGATCTGCGCACGCAGATTCGACCAGCTCTTCACGTAGCCCAGATAGCGGGCGGCCCCCAGAGCCATCAAAAAGAGAAACGCACCCGCCACCGGCAGCGCCACCCCCTTGGTCATCAGGATGCTGAGTCCCACCAGACTCAGGATCAAGCACACGGCGTACATCGTTGCCAGCGCCCCGCCCTTGCTGAACCCCAGGAGGATCAGCCGGTGGTGAATGTGCTCCGCATCCGCCCGGAAAATCGGCACCCCGCGCAGGCCGCGCCGCACGATGGCGAAGAACGTGTCCAGGATCGGAACTCCCAGCGCGATGATGATTACGAGCAGCGCACCGATGACCGAGCCCTTATTCGAAGTGAACAGCGACACGGACGCCACGAAAAAACCGATTAGGTAGGCCCCCCCATCCCCCAGGAAGATCCTCGCCGGTGGCAGGTTGAAAATCAAAAAGCCGGCCAGAGCCCCCGCCATCGCCAGTGACACCACCATCACATCCGGCTGGCCCCCGTGGTACCCGATAAACGCCAGCGTCAGGCTCAGAAACAGCCCGAATCCGCCCGCCAGCCCGTCCATCCCGTCGATCAGGTTCACCACGTTCGGCACGCTCACCAGCCAGAAAACCGTCAGCGGCAGGCTCCACCATCCCAGATCCAGCTGCCCGTCCCCGAACGGATCGCTCAGCACGTCGATCGACACCCCCAGAGCATAGAGAATCAGGGCCGTCCCCACCTGCCCCAGCAGTTTCACCCGCGCCCCGAGAGGTTTCAGATCATCCACAAAGCCCACGCTAAAAATCAGCCCGTTGCAGATCGCCACCGGCAGCCACCGGCTCCAGCCCAGGCCCCCGATGTAGCCCGCCACCAGACAGGCCAGCCCCACCGCCAGAAAGATCGGCGCCCCGCCCAGCCGAGGAATCGCCGCAGCGTGCAGTTTGCGGCGGTCATCCGGCTCGTCGAGCCCCAGGGTGCCCCCACGCCGGATGATCCACCACGCCCCCAGCGCGGCCACCAGCAGCGCTCCGACAAAGTACGCCGCACTCTCCGGCCAGGCCACAGGCCGCGGCGTCCAACCTGTAGCGATAGGGGTTGTGATCGAAGACACGAATAACTGGGTTGAAAGACAGCAGGTTGGGTCGGGAAAGCAGACTAGACGTTCCCGCAGAAAGGATCAACCACTCAGCGCCAAAGAACTTGTCGTTTGAGCCTCCAGCGCATCCCTTCTTGCACTTTCCCCATGCCGCTTTCACCATCGCCGATGCTCGCAGACACCATCGCCGCAATTTCCACCTCCATGGGGGAGGCCGCGATCAGCGTCCTGCGAATGTCCGGCCCGCAGTCGCTTCCCATCGCCTCCCAGGCTTTTAAACTGCCGGAAAAACTCACACCTCGCTTTGCGCATCTCGTACCTGCTGTCGATGCCGCCGGCAGCCCGCTCGATCACGGCCTGCTGCTCCATTTCAAAGGTCCCGCCAGCTACACCGGAGAGGACGTCATCGAGTTCCACGGCCATGGCGGCGTCCTCGTCACCCAGCGCGTGCTGGAGCGCATCCTCGCCTGCGGAGCCCGTGCTGCCGAGCCCGGTGAATTCACCCAGCGCGCCTTCTTGAACGGCAAAATGGACCTCACTCAGGCCGAGGCCGTCATGGATCTCATCCACGCCCAGAGCACCCTCGCCCTGCGTGCCGCGAACGAGCAGCTCGGCGGCGCCATCGGCCGCCAAGCAGCCGCCATGCAGCAGGCCATCATTCCCGTGCTCGCCCACATCGAGGCCTACATCGACTTTCCAGAGGAAGACATCTCCCCAGAGACCGGTGCCGACCTCCTCCGGCGCATCGACGCCGTGCTCGAACAGGCACAAAAACTCATCGCCACCTCCGAGCAGGGCCGCATCCTCCGCCACGGCGCTCGCACCGTCATCTCCGGCGCGCCCAATGTCGGCAAAAGCAGCCTTCTCAATCTCCTCCTCGGCTTCGAGCGTGCCATCGTCAGCCCCACGGCCGGCACCACTCGCGACACCATCGAGGAAATCATCCAGGTCCACGGCATCCCCCTCCGCCTCGTCGATACCGCCGGCCTCCGTGAATCCACTGACGACATTGAGCGCGTCGGCATCCAGCGCACCGAGCGCGAACTCGACCGCGCCGACCTCGTCATCGAAGTCGTCGATGCCAGCCAGCCAGCCTCCGCTGTTCAGCGCCTCACCTTGCCAGATTCCATCGCCTCCCGTCGCCTCCTCATCCTCAACAAAGCCGACCTCGGCATTCACGCCGATTGGAGCACTGCTTCAGAAGGGTTGGGCACTGTAGTCCCGCCTATAGGCGGCTCTGGAAGCATCAAAGCCATCCCGCTCTCCTGCCTCACCGGCGAAGGCATCGAGCCCCTGCGGGATGCCATCCGCTCCATCATTGCCACCGCCGGCCCACTCGCCGCCGATCACCCCATCGCCATCAACGCCCGGCACAAAGCCGCCTTTGAACGCTGCGCCGAGCGCCTTCAGGCCGCCAAAGCAGCCCTGGAAAGCGCTGCCGCCCCCGAATTCATCGCCCTCGAAATCCGCGATGCCCTCCAGGCCCTCGGCGACGTCATCGGCCAGGTCGATGTCGAGCGCATCCTCGACGTCATCTTCTCCACCTTTTGCATCGGCAAATGACCCGGAGAGGTAGGGCGGCAGTTCCACCGTTAGGCCAGTGACTTTCGCCAACCCCAGCGACCTTCGAAAAACGTCCGCCTGCGGCAGGGCAGGCTCGTTCGCCAGAACGAGCTAAGCTCGCAAGCCTGCGAACCACGGAAAGAACAAAATAATCAGGGCTCGAACGACGGGAGAGATCATTTTACCCCCATCTACTCGTCCTCCCACTCCTACTCGTCGTCGATTCTTCCGCTCCGCCAGCGTCCAGAAGCTCCGCGCCGCACTCCTCCCCCCCGGAACGGCCTAAAGGCCGAACTACGAACTGCGAACCAGAGACCTCAGTGTGCTCAGTGTCTCCTCGTCTTCGCGGCTCGGCTCACTTCACGTCGAGCTTGGCGATCTCTTCGGCGCTGAGCGCACGGTCAAAAAGGGCGATCTCGTCCATGCGGCCTTCCCAGTTGTTCTCGTTGTCACTGCGCCCGCCGAAGAAGGCGGAGGGGATCGCAACAGTGGGTGCTTTTCCTTCGATTTCGAGGTGGTCGTTGGCATAAACGCGCACCGTTTCACCTTCGCGCACTAGAGTCACGCGCTGCCACGTCCAACGCCCGGGAGGCAGTTCGCTCTTGCCCGTGAGAACGGTTTCTCCGGCCTGATAGACGATTCTTCTGGCGTTGGCACCGATGCCCAAGTGCTCTCCAAAGGCGCTTGTGCCGTGATTGTGGTCGCGGGAGTAAAACCAGCCGGTCATCT
>CAMAZK010000294.1 GCA_945863205.1 Akkermansia muciniphila
TCGCCATGAGACGACCGACGTTGGCGTCCATCGTCTCGATCATGGCGGCATAGATCGGGTTCACCTGGGTTTCCGGCATCTTGGCCTCGATGCCGCCGTGGGCGCGGTTGTCCTCGGTGAAGCGGGGTGTTTTCGGCACGGGTGGCAGACCGAGGCGTGCGGCTTTCGCCTCGTATTTCTTCACGAGTTCGGGCTTCGCCATGATGGGCGTATGCACGTCGTAGAAAGGCAGGTAGAGAAAGAAGGGCTGCGCTTGTTTGCGTTGTCCGATGAGTTTCATTGCCTCGCTGGTGAGCCGGTCGCAGAGGTGCTCACCCTTTTGACCGCCGGCATGAAGTCCTGGCACTGGTGTGCCGTGGTAGCCTTTGCCCTGGTCTCTCGCGCCTGGGCGCGCCACCGCCACGCCCTCTTTATCGCCAAAGGGCCAGAAGAAGCTCGGGGGTGCCCCGCTGTGGTTGCCAGCGACGTTGACCTGAAAACCCTGATCCTCGGGATAGTAGCCCAGGTCGCCGAGATGCCACTTGCCGACGTGCCACGTCGCATAGCCCGCATCGCGGAGCACTTCAGCCATGGTCACTTCCTCCAGCGGCATCTCCATCTTCATCTCCGCAGGCAGCAGCTTGCCGCTCTTGCCATTGCTTGGGATGTAATCGGTGATCTTCAGCCGCGCCGGATGCCGCCCGGTCATAATGGCCGCGCGTGAAGGCGAGCAATACGGGCTGCTCGAATACGCGTGCGTGAAGCGCATGCCCTGAGTGGCAAGTTTGTCGAGATTCGGCGACTCGTGGAAGGTGCTGCCGTAGCAGGACAAGTCCGCCCAGCCGAGGTCATCGGCGAGGATGACGATGATGTTCGGACGACTGTTCTCTGCGGCGTGCAACGAGGCCAGCGGCGCGAGCAGCAGGGCGGTGAGGAGTGTGAGGGCAAATTTCATGAGGACAGCAGCATTCAAATGGACCTCGTGAAAACGTGAACGCTGCTGGCGCATTTCAGCCGAAACCGTGTCCGATCTAGCAACGAACGATGACTGCGATGCCACGGGCTTTCGGGCTGATGTCCTTCCAGCCGAGGTTGGGCCTTTGCTCCGGTGCGTCATCGGCTTGCAGCATAGTTAGCGGCGCGAGCAGCGTGGTGAGGAGGAGGGGGCGACAAAAAGATTGGAGACAGAAAAATAGGCTCATGGTCTTCTTCTTTTTGTCTCCAATCTTTTTGTCTGTTGTGTCTTGGTGAGTCCTCATTCGGGTTGGTTCTCCTTTCGCTTCTTCTTTGATCCCAGCGGTGCCGCATCGGTCTTTGGCAGTGATTTAGCGAGTTCGGTTTTCACCGATTCAAACTCGGGTTTCAGCGCGAGGTTGTGCCACTCATTCGGATCGTTGCTGTGGTCGTAGAGTTCTTCGTCGCCGTCGGCATAGCGGATGTAGCGCCAGCGCTCGGAGCGGAGGGCGTGATTGCCTTGGCCGTGGGTGGTGAGGGCGGGGCGAGTCCATTCGAGCGAAGGGTTTTTCAGCAGCGGGACGAGGCTGGTGCCGTCGAGCGCGGTGATGGAAGGAAGCGAGCACAGTTCGTTGAGCGTGGGAAAGAGGTCGATGGTGCCGACGGGCCGCGCGGTGCGTGATCCGGGCTGCGTGACGCCGGGCGCGGCTATGATCAGGGGGATGTGTGTGGAGCGCTCCCAGAGGGTGAACTTGTGCAGGTGCTGCTTTTCCCCAAGATGCCATCCGTGATCGGACCAGAGGACGATGAGGGTGTTTTTGGCGGCGGGGCTGGCGTCGAGGGCATCGAGCAAGCGTCCGATGAGCGCATCGCCGAAGCTGATGCTGGCGAGGTAGGCCTGCACGAGTTCGCGATGGCGGCCTTCCTTGATCACGAGTTCATAATCTCCGCGACGATCGGCGGCCATTTGTTTGCCGCCCTCAGGCAGGTCGTCGCAATCGTCGTCTTTGATCAGTGGCAAGATGATTTGGTCCTGGGGATACAGGTCGAAATACTTCTGCGGCGCGTAAAACGGCAGATGCGGTCGGTAGATCCCGGCGGCGAGGAGAAAGGGCTCCTTCGGTGGTTGTGCGAGGAACTTCACGGCCCACTCGATCATTTTGCCATCGCCCATTTCGGCATCGGATGTGTCGAACGCGCCCCAGTCGAACTCGTTCGGGTTCTGCGGTGGCTTGGAGAAGGTGCGCACGGCTTCGAGACGATTGAGCGGGAAGCCTGCGGGCCAGGTGAAGCGCTTCACGTTGAGTCCGCGGGCGAGCTGATCTTGATAATGGCTGTCGAAGACCTGGTCGAAGTAGTCATGCCAGTCCGTGCGGCGATTGAAGCCGGGCATGTGGTGATTGACCTTGCCGCCGCCCGCGACGTGATAGCCGTTGGTTTTGAAATGCTGGGGAATGCTGGGCACGTTGGGCAGGGCTTCGAGCCATTTGGTTTCATTGCCGTAGATGCCGGTGGTGGAGGGGCGCAGGCCGGTGAGCGTGGCGACGCGCGAGGGATTGCACACCGGCGCGGCGACGTGGGCGTTGTTGAAGAGTAAGCCGCGTTTCGCGAGCCGATCTATGTTCGGCGTCTTCACCAGCGGATGACCGCCGAGGCAGCCCACCCAGTCGTTCATGTCGTCCACGATGATCATGAGGACGTTCGGACGCGAATCAGCGTGGGTCAGAACTGGGCAGGTCAGTAGCGCAAAAAGGAGGATGGGGAGCAATCTCATCGCGTGGTGAGCCATTCGAGGTTGAAGCGGGCGAGGGTCAGGTTGGCGTAGGCCCAGTCGCGTTTGCGTTGGATCTTCGGCTTGTCGGTGCCGCTTTCGTAAAAGCAAAGCACGGTGCCATCGGGCAGGACGGCGAGGTCGCTGTAGGCACTGGGGCCGGGTTGGAGAGTCCTGGAGACGGGCCAGGTTTTGCCGTCGTCGCGGCTGAGGTGGATCGTCACATCGCGCCGGGCGGCGTGCTCGCGGTCGGTGGTGTGTGGATGGGAGAACAGCAACAGCGGACCTTTGACCGTGCCGCTGCCGGGATGCGCGGTGATGCCGGCCATGCAGCCGGGTTCGAGCAGTTCATCGGCAAAGATGGGCGTGGACCAGTTCGTGGCACCATCCGCGCTGCGAGTGACGAGGCGGCGGCTCTCGGCGTGACTGTTGCGTGCGGTGAGGAGGACGCCGCCATCGGAAAGCGGGGCGATGTTGGGCTCGCCGGCATCGGGAATCGCCAGCCCACCGCGCTGCCAGGTCTGGCCGCCGTCGTCGCTGAAAATGGTGCCGACGGCTTTTCGCAGCGGTGCCTTTTTCGCATAGGTGGCCATCCAAAACGGCACGCAGAGACGTCCGCTTTTCATCTCGATGGCGTGACCGGGACCGGTGGCAATGGCCTGCCAGTCGAGTTCACCGCGAAAGGCGTCAAAGGCGGCCGTGATCTCCTGCGGCGTGCTCCAGGTGAGTCCATCGTCCTCGCTGCGGAGGTGAAAGGCGCGCATGTATTCGACGCAGTAGAGGAGATGCACGCTGCCCTTGCGTGTGGCGATGGCGACGGGGTTGTTCACGGTCTGCTCTTCGGGGCCACCCATGTCCTTGTCCTGCTTCTTGGAGGGCATGTGCGGATTGCGCGCTAGTCGCGGCCCCAGGTGGGCGACCTGTTTCGCGACTGAGAAGGTTTTGCCGCCATCGGTGCTTCGCCGCAGGTGGATCTCGATCTCGCCACGGTCCGCGTCGCTGAACTTCCGTGCCTCGCAATAGGCGAGCACGCTGCCTTTGGCGGTGACGACGAGTCCGGGAATGCGGTAGAGCGTGAAACCATCGGAGCGCTCGTTGAAGAGGATGGTCTTTTCGAGCAGCGGCTCGGCGGAGGTGGATCGACAGAAGAATGCGAACAGGAGAGCCGAGAGAATCGAGACCGACAGCCAAAGGCTGCCCGCAGGGGAACGGAGTGAATCAATGGAGAGACAGAAAAATGGCAGACAGAAAAATGGGTTTCCGAGTCCCACCTTTCTGAGTTCCATCTTGCTGTCGATGATCGGGGTCATGGCTTTTTCTTTTTCTTCTTCGTCGGTGGAGTCGCGGAAGGTTCTTTGCCGAAGAAGTAATCAGGGTAGCCCAGGGGGCGTTGTTTGCCCTCGGCCTTGGATTTGATGGCGGTGACTTCGGCGGTGAGGCGGGCGAGGTTTTGTGGGTCAAGGAGCGGGTCTGTGGTCTGCTCACGCCAAGCGGTGAGTTGCGTTTGCAGTTCGGTGAGGGTGGCTGCCCGGGCGGGGTCGGCAGCGAGGTTGTGAAACTCATGCGGATCGTTTTGCAGATCGTAGAGCTCGTAGCGCGGCGGTTTTTCCATCACAGCATAGGCCGCGCGGACTTCGGGTGAGGCGGCGGCGATGGCTTTGGGGATGTAATCATCGCAATCAGTCTCTCCATGCTTCTTGGCGGCTGTTTCGAGCTTGCGGATCGTGTCGGCGTAATCGGGATTCAGCGTGTCGGACAGGAGATTCTCGATCAGCTTGAAGCGCTCCGTGCGCACACTGCGCTGCGGATGGTAGTTCGAAGCGGCGGCGTGGGTGTGATACTCGGCGAAGAGATGCGTGCGCCATTTCGCGGGCTCGTCGGCGAGCAGCGGTTGCAGCGGCATGCCCGGCAAATCAGCCACCGGGGCTGCACCACACGCATTGAGCACCGTGGGCATGAGATCAATGGTGGAGACGAGTTGTTCGCGGACCTGCGGCTTGGCTTTTCCCGGCCAGCGGATGAGCAGCGGGATGCGCAGGCCGCCTTCATAGCAGGTGCGTTTGCTGCGCAGGAAATCCGCGCCGTGATCGCCGATGTAAATGACGATGGTGTTGGAGGCTTTGCCGCTCTTTTCGAGCGTGGTGAGCAACTCACCCACGCAGGCGTCGAGTCGCGCGAGCGAGTTGTAGTAGTCGGCCACCATTTCGCGCATCGCGGGCGGGTCGATGCCCATGTAAGGCATGGCTTTGACCTCCGCGCCGGTTTGTGGCGACTTCGGCAGACCATCGACCTGCCGCAGCCACGGGTCATGTGCGTCGGGGTAGTTGATACTGAGAAAAAAGGGCGTGTCAGATGCGCTGATGAAGCTCGCGGCATGCTTCGCGTAATCGCCGAGCTGCTTCCGATTGAAGTTTGCGCCCGTGATCTCGTGAAAATCAAACGGGAACGCCGATTCGGGATTCACGTGCAGCTTGCCAATGATGCCCGTGCGATAGCCCGCCGCCTTCAGGCTGCGCGGCAGATTCGGTGTGTCCTCGCGGTAAAGGCGGAATCCCCAGGTCGCGAGGCCGATCTGCCCGTGCTGATGCGGATACAGCCCCGTGAGAAAACTCGCCCGCGACTGGCTACAGCCCGGCTGCGGCACAAAAGCGCGATTGAAGCGCACGCCCTGGCTGGCGAGCTGATCGAGATTCGGCGTGCGGGCATACGGATCGCCATAGCAGCCGAGTTCAGGGCCGTTGTCCTCGGAGACGATGAGCAGCACGTTAGGCGGTGCGGCTTGGAGTAGAGCCGCAGAGGCGCAGAGCAGACAGAGGTAGTGGATGAAGAACTTCATGGTTGTTTCTTCTTCCGTTTCTTTTTCGGAGCTGGCCCAGCCTCCGGCTTCACCGTGATGCGCCCGGCGAGCATTTGATCGAGCTTTTGGCTCAATGCCTGTCGCGTGTCCGACTGCGTGGAGTGCGCGGCGATGTTTTCCTCTTCAATCCAAAAGGCGCCCTCGCGGCGGGTGCTGGGGCCGGTGGTGTAGTCGTAGAGTTCCTCGGCGACGAGTTCACGTGCGGGCCAGGTGATCCAGCGCGTGTAGCGATGGGTCGCGGTGCGCAGGGAGTAGCCCATGAACTCGGGCGTGCTGGCGCTGAAGGGGCGGGCGAACTGGCTCAGGACGGCCTCGCGGCCAGGTGTCTGCGGGTTTGCAAGCATCGGGACAAGGCTTCGTCCATCGAGACCCTGCGGCGCGGGCAGTGAGGCGAGTTCGGCGAGCGTGGGAAAGACATCCACCAGCTCCACGAGGCCTGATGCGGCGGCTCCGGGCGATCCGAGATCGGGGGTGCGGATGAGCAGAGGCACGCGGGTGTCGCGCTCGAAGTTTGTGCCTTTGCCCCAGCGGTCTTTTTCGCCAAGCGACCAGCCGTGATCGCCCCAGAG
>CAMAZK010000295.1 GCA_945863205.1 Akkermansia muciniphila
CTCACGGGACGCAGTTTTGGCCCCCCCGAGTCGCCAGACCAACCCACCGAGGCGAATTGCAAGACCTTCTACCCCGACCTGCTGCGCAGCCAGGGTTATCGCACCGGCCATTTCGGCAAATGGCACACCAAACTGCCGAAAGGCAGCAAGCCCGCCGATCACTTCGATGTCTTCGAGGACATCGGGCGAAATCCATTCTTCAAAAAGCAGCCCGACGGCACCTTGCGTCACGAGACCGATCTCATCGTGGATCGCGGCATCGACTTCGTGAAGCAGCAGCCGAAGGAGAAGCCCTTTGCCCTCCAGCTCTGGTTCAATGCCTGCCATGCCGAAGACAACGACCGCCGCCCCGGCTCCCACTTCGCCTGGCCGCAGTCCGCTGACGGTCTCTATGCCGAACAAGAGATGTATCGCCCTCGGCTCGATGATCCCGCCATCTTTGAGGCGCTGCCGGACTTTTTCAAAACCAGCATCACCCGCGAGCGCTACTTCTGGCGCTGGAACACGCCGGAAAAGTACGAAACGAACATGCGCGCCTACCTGCGCATGGTCAGCGGCATCGATGGCGCGATCGGCCGCTTCATGAAGGCGCTGGAGGAGGCGGGGCTCGCCGACAACACGATCATCGTTTATTCCGCCGACAACGGCTATCACATGGCGAATCGCGGCCTGTCCGGCAAGTGGTCGCACTTTGAGGAATCCATCCGCGTGCCGCTGATTATCGCCGACCCGCGTGTGGACAAAAAGATGCAGGGACAGGTCACGGAGGCACCCTCGCTGAACGTGGACTTTCCGGCGACTTTCCTCGACTTCGCCGGCGTGCCGGTGCCGGAGCGGTATCAGGGCAAAAGTTTGAAGCCCGTGGTGACCGCCGGCAAACCGTCCGACTGGCGCACGGAGACCTACCACGAGCACTTCGCCGTGCGGAACCGCATTCCGGCCTGGGAAGGCATTCGCAATGCGCAGTTCAAATACGCGCGTTTCTTTGACGAGGAGAATTACGAGTTCCTCTACGACCTGAAGGCCGATCCTGATGAGCTCAAGAATCTGGCCAAAGATCCCGCGCATGCCGACACCCTGAAGCAGATGCGCGAGCGCACGACGCAGATCGTGGCGAGCTACGGCGGACCTTTGCCGCCGCTGAAGGGCGGCTTCCAAAAATCGACCGACCCGCATCCCGTCGCATCGGCCAACAACGCGGTGAAGCCGGGCAAAGACAGCTTCGCGAGCCTCTTCGACGGCAAGACACTGCGCGGATGGACGGGCGATCCAAAGTACTGGTCGGTGAAGGATGGTGCGCTCACCGGTGTGACCGACGGCAGCTTGAAGATGAACCGCTTCATCACCTGGGAAGGCTCGACGATCCGAAACTTCGACCTGCGGATGATGGTGAAAGTCACCGCAGGCGGAAACAGCGGTCTGCAATATCGCGGCAAGTCCGCACCGGAACTCGGGCTCGACGTGGTTACCGGTTACCAGTGCGATGTCGTCTCCAACAACCCGGACTACAACGGCATGCTCTACGAGGAAAAGGGCCGCCGCATTCTCTCCCACACCGGCGAGAAAGTGATCATCGATCTCGCAGGCCAGCCGTGGGTCGTGGGCCAGTTGGAGAAGAAGGAGTTCGCGCCGGGCGAGTGGCACGAGTACCGCGTGCTGGCGGAGGGCAATCACCTGCGGCATTGGATCGACGGTCATCCGACGGCTGACCTGCTCGACTTCGACGAAAAAGGTCGCGCCCTCGAAGGCGTGCTGGCCATGCAGGTCCACGTCGGTCCTGCGATGACGATTCAGTACAAGAACATCCGCCTCAAGAACCTCCCGGACGACCTGCCGCTGCAAAAGCCGGAAGATCACCCCATTCCCGCCGAGGCCTACGGCGTGAAGCCGCAGGCAAAGCTGCCGAAAGACTGGAAGCCGCCGGTCTATGGGAAGCGCTGAGGCCACGCGGCCGAGGTTAACTCAAACGGATTCGGTGATATCACCGGGCTGTGACGGCGTTCCATTGCCCGCCTCATGAAATCGTCCCTTTTTCTGCTCGTCTCCTTCGGCCTTGCCGCTTCCTCATTCGCGGCGCGGCCGAACATCGTCTTCATCATGGCCGACGACCTCGGCTGGGCGGACCCGGGCTTCAATGGTGGCGACGCTCGGCTGACGCCGAACATCGACAAACTCGCGACGCAGGGCACGCGCTTCACGCAGTTCTACATGACGCCTGTCTGTGCCACGACGCGTGCGGCGCTGATGACCGGGCGTTATCCCTTCCGGCAGTGGATGGACTGGCGCTCGGAGGACTTCGGCAAGCCGGACTACCTGGCGCTGCTCGGCATGAAGCTGGCGCATCTGCCCGACGGCACGCCGACGCGCCGCGTGACGGGCCTGCCCGCAGAAGAGCGCACCGTCGCGGAGGCGCTGAAGGAGGCGGGCTACTCCACCGCGCTGGTGGGGAAGTGGCATCTCGGCGAATGGCTGCCCGAGCAGCTCCCGATGGGTCAGGGATTCGATCATCAGTACGGCCACTACGCCTGGGGTATCGACTACAACAACAAGACCATCCCGCACAACGCGCCCGCCGTCTTCGCGGTCTATGACTGGCATCGCGATCAGAAGCCCGTGTTAGAAAAAGGCTACGCAACCGATCTCATCGCCGACGAAGCCGTGCGGCTGATCGGCTTGGAGTCCAAGGACAAGCCCTTCTTCCACTACATCGCCTTCAACGCCATCCACGGTCCGCTGGAAGAAATCCCACGCCATGTGCCGGAACTGGCAAAACGCGCCGCCGCCATCAAGTGCCTCGACGAAGGTCTCGGTCGCATCCTCGATGCGATTGAAAAGAAGGGCTTCGCTGACAACACGCTCGTCATCTTCACCAATGACAACGGCGGTCTGACCGAGGAGGTGAACAAGCCCTGGCGTGGAACGAAGAACACCACGTTTGAAGGCGGCATCCGCGTGCCCTTCATCGCCCGCTGGCCCAGCAAGGTGAAACCCGGCGCGATGAACGACGCCATGATCAACGTGACGGATCTCCTGCCCACCTTCGTCACGATCGCAGGCGGCTCCTTGAAGCAAAAGCTGCCGCTCGACGGCATGGACATGAGCCCCGTGATGCTGGAAGGCAAACCGAGCCCGCGTGATGAGATCGTCATTGAAGTCGCCGGCAGCGTGAGACTTCCCACCCTGCGCAAAGGCGACTTCAAACTCGTCGGCAAGGAACTCTTCAACCTCGCCAGCGATCCCCATGAAAAGACCGACATCGCCGCGCAGCATCCCGAGGTGGTTACGCAAATGCAGGCGCGGCTGAAACAGATCGCCGCTGAACGTCCGCCGCTCGGCGGCCTGCCCGTGCTGATGGATCCCGCGCTGCCCTACGTCTATGGCCGCGACGAAAACCTGGACGTTCCTGACGAAATCAAAACGCACGTCGATGCCATCCGCGCCACGCAGCCGAAGAGCTATCCGCCCGGCACCTATCCCTGGCCCGCCGCTCCGAAGGACGGCAAGGTCATCTACACGGGCGATGGGCGATAGGTGAAGGAGCCGGTGAAACACCGCCGTGCTCTCCGGCAACGGATCCAGGAAACAGCGGTCGTTGCCAGATCAGACACCGCTTTTGCCGATAGGTGCGGGGTGGGTGGTCGCGTTACCCTGTGCCAACCCATCCGACCATGCGCCTCTCTCTTTTTCTCCTCGCTCTGACCTTGCTGGCCTATGTGCCGGCTTTTTCGGCCCCGCCAAACATCGTTTACATCATTTCGGACGACCATGCATGGACCGACTACGGCTTCATGGGGCACAAGCAGATCGAAACGCCAAATCTCGACAAGCTCGCGAAGAACAGCGCTGTTTTCACCCGCGGCTACGTGCCGACGGCGCTCTGCCGGCCTGCGCTGGCCACGTTCGCCAGCGGCATGTTTGTGCATCAGCACAAGGTCAGCGGCAACGACCCGGCCGCGCTGCCGTCTGCCGAGCCCCAAGCGAAAGGCAAGGGCAAGAAAGGCGGCGACTCCGCCGCGTATGCCGCGCTGCGCGAGAAACTGATCGCGAACATGGACGTGCAGCCTTCGATCGCGAAGCTGCTGGGCACGCAGGGCTACTTGAGTCATCAGTCCGGCAAATGGTGGGAGGGCAGCTTTCAGCGCGGCGGTTTCACGCATGGCATGACACGCGGATTCCCGCAGCCGGGCGGACGCCACGGTGATGATGGCCTGAAAATCGGCCGCGAGGGACTGGCACCGGTGTTTGACTTCATCGATCACGCCACGGCGGAGAAGAAGCCCTTTTTCATCTGGTACGCCCCCTTTATGCCGCACACGCCGCACACGCCGCCGGACCGCCTTTTCCAGAAGTACAAGGCCAAGGGCATCGAGTCCGACTTCGTGGCCCGATATTACGCGATGGTCGAGTGGTTCGACGAAACCTGCGGCAAGCTCATGGACCGCATCGAAGCGAAGGGCCTGACGGAAAATACGCTCTTTGTCTATGTGGCGGACAACGGCTGGATCCAGCAGGAAAAGGCCGGTGGCTACGCACCACGCTCCAAGCAGTCCGCGAATGAAGGCGGCACGCGCCAGCCGATCATGTTCAGCTGGAAGGGCACGATCAAACCCGGCATGCGTGGCGAGCAGCTCTGCTCCAGCATTGACATGCTGCCCACGGCGCTCGCCGCCGCCGGTGCGCCGATCCCCGGAAAGCTTCCCGGCCTCAATCTGCTGCCCGTCCTGAAATCCGGCGAGCCCACGCCGCGCAAGGAGTGCTACGGCGAATCCTTCGCGCATGACGTGGCGAACATCGACAAGCCCGAGGACAGCCTGGTCTATCGCTGGGTGATCGACGGCAAATGGAAGCTGCTGCTCACCTACGACGGCAAGCTCGGCCACTACGCCAGCAGCCATCCGCGGACGGAGAAGCGGCCACAGCTTTTCGACCTGCTCGCCGATCCGCATGAGGACAAAAACCTCGCCGCCGGGAATCCCGAAGTTGTCGCCCGTCTCGCCGCCAAGCTGCAGGCATGGTGGCCCGTCACCGAGCGCCAGGTGCTCACCGAGTGGACCGATGCGCCGGGCGTGTGGAAGCCGTAACGGACGGGGCCTTGCCCGGAATCGCGCCCGCTTGTGAAGCGGCGAAGGAAAAACTGACGACCCCATCCCGCCGCCGCTCATGACCGGACTCATCGAGGTGAAGCTCACGGAATTGAACCAGTTGTTCAATTCCATGGACCCCTCTCCCTTTCATGAGCGCGACCTGGACCGCAACGCGGAGGAATTCATCGTCAGCTGGGCGCAGGAGCACCCGCAGCAGAACGACTTGAAACTCGTCGTCCACCTCGCGCGCCGGCCTGCGAGCATCGACGACGCGCAAAAGCTCGCCTCCGACTCGGTGGCGAACTACTTCGACTACCGGGCGAACATGACGCTGCGTGAATTCAAGCGCCTGATGAGAGAGGGCCGGGCCGCTCTTTCCGTGGGGCTGCTGTTCCTGGCCGCGTGCCAGATCATCGCGACCATGCTGACGGCGCAGGATGGGGGTTGGCAGTCCGTCGCCCGGGAAGGACTCACCATCATCGGCTGGGTGGCCATGTGGCGGCCGCTGGAAATCTACCTCTACCGCTGGTGGCCGCTGCTGGCCCGGCGCAGGCTCTATCAGCGCCTCTCCCGCATGCCGGTCGAAGTTCGTTGCGCTTCTTCGGTTTGAAACCTTAGTGCCGAAAAGACTCCATCATGAAAACACTGCTCCGCACCCTCCTCCTCGTCATCCTCCCCGTCCTCGGTTTCGCCGCCGACAAGGCCAAACACGTCGAGGCCGAAGAAGCGGCGAAAATCATCGCCAAAGGCGCCGTCACCATCGTCGATGTGCGCACGGCCGACGAGTTCAAGGACGGTCACATCAAGGGGGCGAAGAACATCGACATTTTCAGCGACGACTTCGAGGCGCAGGTCGCCAAGCTGGACAAGACGCAGCCGGTGCTCGTTCACTGTCAGGCCGGCGGCCGCAGCACCCGTGCGCTGCCGGTTTTTGAAAAGCTGGGCTTCAAGGAGATCATCCACCTGGACAACGGATACGGCGGCTGGCAGGCCGCCGGCAAGCCGGTGGAGAAGTAACCAGCCGAGGCGG
>CAMAZK010000296.1 GCA_945863205.1 Akkermansia muciniphila
AATCATCCCGGCGACGAGCGGCTCGAATCTCGCATCTTCTCCATGGAGCTCGCCTTCCGCATGCAAAGCGCCGCGACGGATGCCTTTGACCTCAAAGGCGAAAGTGAAGCCACACGCGCCGCTTATGGCGATACACCCGTCGGCAACAACATCCTCCTCGCGCGTCGTCTCGCCGAGCGCGGCGTGCGCTACATCCAGTGTTACCATGGCGTCGGCCAGCCGTGGGACAGCCACAGCGGTCTCGTGAAAAATCATGAGAAGCTCTGCCGCGAGGCCGACCAGCCCATCGCCGCGCTGCTGCACGATTTGAAGGAACGTGGACTGTGGGACGACACGCTCGTCATCTGGGGAGGCGAGATGGGCCGCACGTCCACCTACCAGGGCAGCAGCGACAAACCGGCCGTCTTTGGCCGCGATCATCATGTGGATGGCTTCACCGTCTGGCTCGCCGGTGGCGCGGTGAAGGGTGGCCATGTGCACGGCATCACCGACGACTTCGGGCTCGGCATCGCTGCTGATCCGGTTCACGTTCACGATCTGCACGCGACGATCCTGCATCTCTTCGGCCTCGATCACAAAAAACTCACCTACCGCTACTCCGGCCGCGACTTCCGCCTCACGGACGTGCATGGCAATGTGGTGAGCGAGATTCTGGCGTGATGCTCCTGGGTTTCCAGATCGCCGAACGGTCCGGCACGGTTCAGCCGGAGACCATCGGCGGGTCGTGGTCATGAGTTGCACGCGGAAATGATCGTGCTGGCGATGCTGTGCGCGGGCTACTATCTCTTCGGCCTGCCACACTGATGCTTCAAAAGCCTGCCTTTCCCCTTTCTGATCTCAAGCAAGCGCTGGCGGCGCTGGCGGAGAGGAACGTCTTCATCGGCACGTCGTCGTGGAAGTACCCGGGCTGGACGGGAATGCTCTACGATGAGCAGCGCTACCTGTACCGCGGCAAGTTTGCCGAAAGCCGTTTCGAGCGCGACTGCCTGGAGGAGTATGCGCAGATCTTCAGGACGGTCTGCGTGGACGCCGGCTACTATCAGTTTCCTTCGCCCGAGTACGTCGGGAAACTGTGTGCGCAGGTGCCGGATGGTTTTCGCTTCTGTTTCAAGGTGACCGACGAGATCACGGCGCGGACGTTTCCGGATCTGCCGCGCTACGGAAACAAGGCCGGGCAGCGCAATCCGCACTTTCTTGATGCCGAGCTGTTTCGTGCCGCTTTTCTGGCGTCGTGTGAAAAGCACCGCGAAAAGATGGGCGTGCTGATTTTCGAGTTCAGCCACTTTCATCCGCGTGACTTCGAACGCGGGCGTGATTTCGTCGAAATGCTCGATCAGTTTCTGGGCAGGCTGCCGCCGGGATGGCAGTATGGCGTGGAGGTTCGCAATTCGTCGCTGCTGCGCCCGGAATACTTAGCCATGCTGCGGAGTCACGGCGTGGCGCATGTGATGAACAACTGGACGCGCATGCCCTCGGTGGCGGAGCAGTGGCGCATGCCGGGCGTGCTGACGGCGGAGGAGTTCACGGCGGCGCGTTTTTTGCTGAAGCCGGGCCGGAGCTATGAGCAGGCCGTGTCGATGTTTAGCCCCTATGCAGCAACGAAGGAGCCGTATGAAGAGGCGCGTGCCGCCGCTGCAGACATCATCGAAAGCCGGGCGAAGGCGATGGAACTGCGAAAGACGCTGCCGAGCTTTTTACTGGTGAACAATCGGCTCGAGGGCAACGCGCTGCTCACGGTTCTGGCGGTGATGGTGCAACTCGGCCGCGTGAAGGCAGCGGATGCCGTTTGAGGCCGGATTTGACGGTACAGCGAGGCGGAGAGTGCTTCCGCACGGGATGAGAATTTCGGTGATGATTCCGCCGGCGGCGTCCGTTTATCTGTGCCCATACCATGAAACCTCAATTCACCTCCACGCTCTGTGCCGCCGCTCTGCTGGGCGCCGCTCTTTTCAACCTGAACGCCGAAACGAAGGGTGAGGGAGGCGACTGGCAATACTGGTTTGCCGACGGCTCCCTCCAGGGCGGCCAGATCATCAGCGGCCAGGCCAGCTACAAAGTGGAAAATGGTGTGCTGATCGGCACGACGACGGACGGCAGCCCGAACAGCTTCCTGGCGATCGGGCCTTTCAAGGACTTCGAGCTCGAGTTCGAAGTGAACGTGGATAACGAACTCAACTCGGGCGTCCAGGTGCGCAGCCACATCGCCAAAGAGGGTGATACTGCTCCCGAAGGCAGCAAGAGCGGCAAACCGAACCCGCCCGGCCGCCTTTTCGGTCCTCAGTGCGAAATCGCGATCAACGGCACCGCCGGTGATTTCTACGACGAGGCCCGTCGCGGCACCTGGTGGAGCATTTTGACGAAGACAGAGGGCGTGCGCACCGATGAAGCGAAAGCCGCCTTCAAGAAGGGCGAATGGAACCACTACCGCATCGTGGTCAAAGGCGATCACTACCAGAGCTTCGTCAACGGCGTGAAAACCGCCGACTTCACCCAACCCGGCGACCCCGAAGGCTACATCGGCTTTCAGGTGCACGGCATCAAGAAGGGCACCGGTCCCTACAGCGTGCGCTGGCGCAAGGTGAAGTTCCGCGAGACGAAGTAACCGAGCGCGAGGACTAAAAACGACGAGGCCATCACCGTCTGCCAGCGACGCCACCACGGCGTCCAGTGGACGGAGATGGCCTTTGATTTGTCACCGGCGAGCAGCAGCATCCATCTTGGCGGGGCATCTGGACGGGTTTCGTCTCGCGTCCACAGCAGCACGTCGTGCAGTTTGCCCTTCGGCACCTCGAAGACGATCTCCGGTGTCTCGCTGCGCCAGCGCCATGCAGCGGTGATCAATCGGTGCTCCTGTCCCTCCGTGTCCGGGGGCAGGTAGGAAGCGGGGGCGAATTCCGCCCAATTTTGATGCTGGGAGATCGAGGGCGCCGCTACATCCGAGAGAGCGACGAGCGTGCCCTCCGCGCTCAATCGAACCGGATCGGTCAGGGCTTCGCGAGCGACCGCCTCGTCTGAAATGAGCGGATTGCCGCCGAAATCAGCCGTGATCTCCAGCAGCACCTCGGCGTCCGGTCGCAGCGTGAGTTTGGCGCTCAAAAACTCGGCGCCGTGCCCCAGAGCACACAGAGGGTGAGTCAGAAAGACGAATGTCGAAATCCGAATGACGAATGAGCGCAAGGCATGATGCATCGGCGATTCGTCATTCGGGCATTCGGAACTCGTCATTTCTTGACGTTCCACCGCAAGACGCGGCCCCACTTGTTCCACTCGGTTTCGAGGATATTGCCGTCGTTGTCGAAGGTGATGCCGTGGGGGCTGGTGACGATGCCCTGCTGCCAGTCTTTGGGCTCGATGCCCGGAGTGTTGGTCGGTTTCGGGCTGGTGCCGAGATCGGCGACGCGCTTGTTCTCCTTGTCCCAGACACTGACGTTTCCGGCGATCTCGGCGACGCACATGAGGTCACCGTGGAAGCTGGCGGAACTCGGATTGCGCATTTCGGTGGCGATCTCGCCGATGAAGGTGCCTGCGAGGTCGGTGTGCAGCATGCGCTTGTGGCCGCGGTCGCAGATCATCACGCGGGCGGGTTCGAAGCGGCGGTCGATGAAGATTTTGTGGGCGTTGGCCAGCTTGAGCGGTTCTCCCGGGCCGCCGAAGACGGCCTTGAACTTGCCTTCGCGGCTGAAGACGAAGATGTGGCTCTGACCGTAACCATCGACGACGTAGATGTCGCCGTTCGGGGCGACGTCGCAGTTGGTGAGCTTGAGGCCCTTGCCGACCTTGTCGGCGGGGAATTCGGTCGTCGGGATGGTCATGAGGACCTTGCCTTCGAGGTCGCACTTGATGACTTTTTGCTCGCCGAGGACGGCGGCGAAGATGAATTCACCGCCATCGTCCTTGCGAACGACGAATCCATGCAGGGAAGGGGGCAGCGGCAGCGCTTTGATGAACTTGCCGTCGGTGCCATAGACCTGGATTCCGGCGTCTTTGTCCTGTACGCTCACATAGATCTTGCCGGCGGAGTCCACGCCGATCTCGCCGTGGCCGTTGCCGATGGTTTCTTTGCCGGGAGGCGGGGTGATGAAGTTCGGGACGAGTTCATAGGCGACTTCGGCGGCGGCGCTGCCGGAGAGGGCCATGACGGACAGGAGGGAGAGGATGCGGTTGTTCATCGAGCCGATTCAAACGGACTCAGCTGGCGCCGTCAATCGCGCAGGTGCGTTTTTGACTGGATGATCCTGTCATACGGCAGGAAACTTCCGGTCACAGATCGAGTTCACCCCCACTCCTCCATGAAAAAGCTCGGCTACATCCTCCTCGGCGGCGTCATTCTGACCGTTTCAGTCATCGGGCTGCGTGCCCAGACGCAACTCGCGGATTTCGACTCCCGCTTCCAGGCCTTCGACAAAAACAACGACGGTGTCATCAGCGGCGATGAGATGAACAGCGCTGAGTATCTCAAAATGCTCGACGCCGACAAGAATGGCACCCTCACGCGAGAGGAGGCCCTGCAAGGAGTCAGGAAAGCAAAGAATCTCGTGGGCGGAGGCTCCGGGACGGATGCCCTCTTCAAGCGTTTTGACCGGAATGGTGACGGTCAACTGACGGAGGACGAACTGCCGAACAAACGCTGGTTCTCCGGGCTCGACGCGGACAAGGACGGCCGTGTGACTCTGGACGAGGCGGTGAAAACGCTCGCCAGTCTGCGTGAGCGGGGCGGCGCCGGCAGGAGTGCGCCGGAGACCGGACCGATCAAGCCTGCAAGCGAGGACCCGTCCTTCAAAGAAGCGCCGCAGCTTCTCAAGGCCGCTGATCACGGCATCGGCCGGATGGTGGAGGATCTCGCGCTGGGGACGCTGGATGGGGCGGCGGTCAAGCTGAGCGCTGCAGCCGGGGAGAACGGGCTGGTGATCGCCTTGTTCAGTTCGAGCTGCCCGATCAGCGGCAAGCTGGCGCCGGAGATGGTGCGGCTGGAAAATGACCTCAAGGAGCAGGGGGTGAAAGTGCTGTTCGTGAATGCGCCCCCGGTCCAGAAGAAGGAGGAAATCGCGAAGTTCATCGCGGATCACGGTCTGAAATCGCAAGTCGCGCTGGATGCCGGGGGGCGGTTGGCGCAGACCCTGGCGGCGACGACGACCACGGAAGTCTTCCTGCTGGATGCCGCACGCACGCTCGTCTATCGCGGCGCACTGAACGACCAGTACGGACTTGGCTACACGAAGGATCAACCGCAGCACCACTACCTGCGCAACGCCGTGGCGGCGATGCTGCGCGGCGAGCCTGCGGAGATCGCCGCGACGAGCGCGCCGGGCTGCGCCCTTGATTTATCGGCTCAAACGGCGGTGGCCGCCACGAATGTGACCTACCATCGCGACATCGCCCGCATCATGCAGGCCAACTGCGTGGAGTGTCACCACGAGGGTGGCGTCGGCCCCTTTGCGCTGGATTCCTATGATGCGGTGATCGAGCACGCCGGCATGATCCGCAAGCAGGTGGAGCGGGGAGCGATGCCGCCCTGGTTCGCCGCGCCGCTGGCAGGGCAGACGCACTCACCCTGGGCCAATGATCGGTCCCTGTCCGAGCGGGATCGGACGGAGCTGCTGGCATGGCTGGCGACGGAGCGTCCGGCGGGTGACGTGGCGGACGCGCCGAAGCCACGCCGCTTCGCCAGCGAATGGAGCATCGGCGAACCTGACGCGATCATCGCCGCGGCGAGGCCGATTTCAGTCAAAGCGGAGGGGACGATGCCCTATCAGCACGTCACGGTGGTCACGGACTTTCCCGAAGACCGCTGGGTGCGCGGCTACGAGATCCTGCCAACCGAGCGCCAGGTGGTGCATCACGTGATCGTCAGCGTCTTCGAAAAAGGCCGCAAGGTGCGCGGCGGAGGGGAGGAGGGCTCCGAGGGCCACTGGGCGGCGTACGTGCCTGGAAACACAAAGCGGGTCTATCCGGAGGGTTTTGCCCGGAAACTCCCGGCTGGTGCCACGGTCAGCTTTCAGATTCACTACACGCCGAACGGCCGGAAAGTTGAAGACACGATGCGCATGGGCCTGCTCTTTGCCAAAGAGTCGCCGAAATACGTCGTCCAC
>CAMAZK010000297.1 GCA_945863205.1 Akkermansia muciniphila
CCCACCACCATGCCGGTGAGAATGCCCACACCCAGCGGCATGCCGATCATTCGCCCCACTTTTTCCTGCATGATGACGCCTGCGGCCTCATGCAGAAGCAGTGAGAAAGCCATGGCGACCAGCCCGACGTAGAGTCCGGCCATGAACAAGCGGTTACGGCGGCGGACCTGCTTGGTGAAAAGAACGGCGGTGAACCCGATCAGCGAAGAAGTCGCCATGTAGGTCGGGGCCGAGAGGGAGACGCACACCAGCACGCCGAAGAAGGTCGAGTAGATCGCACCAAAGAGCCCGATGCGGCGCCCGAGAATGACGGACAGCACCAGCGGTCCGAAAGCATGCGGCAGAATCACAGACTTCAGCGTCTTCCCCCAGCTCTGGCCGGAAGACATGTCCAGCGTAAAGACCATCAGTCCCAGATGCATGAGGATCGTTCCAAGAACGAGCAGCAGGATGCCATTGTCACAAATCTCCTGTCTCAGGACGACGCGCTCGTGGGCCACCAAGGCGAAACCGATGGCGGCGGCGTACAGGGCGTGGAGCCAGGTCAGCGCAGGCAAGCCGTCCTCGACCCGCGTGCCTAAGGTCATCAGCACGCCGACGCCAATGAAGAACAGCGCATAAACGGCGACCGTGCCGCCTGGGTGGGTGCGCAACTCGTCAAAGAGATCACCTTCCTGGTGCTTGCGACGGGTTTTCCCGCAGGATAGTCCCTCTCGTTGCAAGCGGGCACGGCGTATGGACTCAAACATGATTTGGGAGCGGGAGTGACTTGGAGGCTATCATAGATCGGTGTCCGGACAAGATTCTTTCCCTGCCACTCACCCTCATTGAGTCACTATGACCCAGTATTCAGGCTTCGACCCCGTTGGTAAGCCTCAATGATACGCTGCACGACAGGCAAACGAACGATGTCCTTCGCCTCAAAAGCCACAAATTTAACGCCCTCGACATCCTGGAGCAAATCCACCGCCTCCCGCAGACCTGACTTCACATGCCGCCTGAGATCCACCTGGGACGGGTCACCAGTGACCACGCAACGCGCACCTTCGCCCAAGCGTGTCAGAAACATGAGCATCTGCTCGGTCGTGGTGTTCTGCGCCTCGTCCAGGATGATAAAGGCATTCTTCAGGGTGCGGCCTCGCATGTAGGCCAGCGGCGCGATCTCGATGCTGCCACGCTCGATCAAGCGCTCAGCCTCCTCAGGTTCCACCATGTCGTAGAGCGCATCGTAAAGCGGGCGGAGGTAGGGAAAGATCTTCTCCTTCAGATCTCCAGGTAGAAAGCCGAGCGCCTCACCCGCCTCTACCGCAGGCCGGGTCAAAACGAGGCGCTGGACGGTCTTCTCCTTCAGGCAGTGCAGCCCCTGCGCCATCGCCAGGTAGGTTTTGCCCGTGCCAGCGGGACCCATGCCGAAAACGACTTCCGCCTCCCGCATCGCCTTCACATAGGCGATCTGGCCGCGCGTCTTGGCGAGAACGGCAGGCCGCTTCCCAACACCGAGCAGCTTGAGCTGCATGATGGCCTCCGCTGGCGCGTCCCCGCTCTCACGCTGGACGCTTTCAGCCACCAACCGCACCATGCCACTGGAGATTTCGCCGCCTTGACGTCGGACACGCTCCAGTTGCACAAAGACCTCACGAACCGCCGCGATCGGCCCCTCGTCGCCCTCCAGCCGCACCCAGCCTTCCCGGCTGGTCACATTGACACAAAAAAACTCCGCCAGCAGCCGGAGACTGCCCAGATCGTCGCCGAGGAGTTTCAGGAGAAACTGCGGCGTCTCGTACGTGAGGGTTTCGACGGGCATCAGCGGTAGCCATAAGCCAGCGCCCAGAGCACGCTGCGCTCCTGCTTCGACTTGAGTTCGAAGACGATTCGGTAAGTGCCGGTCTTGGGGGGATTCACCCGCACGCTCATGAAGTACTTGTCCGAGGTGGCCTTGATGTCCACCGGCTGGTTCTTTTCGTCGAAGACCTTCATGTCCAGTTCCACCCCCGAATTGGCCGTCCCCAGCCAGAAGGCATACTCGTTCCCCTTGAAGAGCTGATGGGTGATCAGCAGTTTTTGACCGCTCTTCACCTCGCCGTTCCAGTAGTCCTCACGGACGATGAAGCCCTCCTCCACAAAGGGCATCGCGGCTTCCATCGCAAAATCATGCGACTCGTCCACCGTGGCATGCAGCAGGGATGCAAGCGCCAAGACGAGAGTGATCAGGACCGTTCTGCCAAAAAATGATTTCATGACGGTGATGTGCTGGAATTATTTCTTCGCCAGGATCTCGACCAGAAGGCCGTCGCAGGTCTTTCCGATCTCAGTGACAGCGTCCTTGGTGAAGCCGTCCACCGCGCTTTCCATCTGCTCAAGCACCACGGCGAGTCCCTTGCGGATCGACCGCACCACGTCATGATCGCGGGTGCCGGCGGGCATCTTTTCGATCGAGGCGACGAAGTGCTCCACCAGCATTGGCTGATTCAGCAGCTCTGCGCGATCCGGGTTGAAACCTTTTTTCACGACCGAGGTGACGGAAGCCGTGCCGCGCAGCCAGCCGCCGAGGCTGACGCAATGGGAAAGATCCAAGTCCTTCATCTGCTCCATCGTGTCGCGCACGGTCTTCTGAGTTTGATCGAACTCCTTGCGGATGGTGCTCCAGTCGGACTTGTCCGCTGCGTCCAGGATGCTCTGCGCATGGGGCAGCACCGACTTGCTCAGGCCCAGGCTCTTCGCGAGATTGATGACATCACGACCGAGATCCTTCACCGTCTCCTTGTCTTCCGCCTGCACGGCCACGAAGCCTTCAGCCACCGTGTATCCAAAAAGCAGCGAGAGCTTGGTGCGGTCGCTTGTCGTCGGCATCTCCGCCTTGCGCAGTTCAGCCCGCCAGTTCGGCTCGCCGAGCTTATCGAGGACGGAAAAGACCTCACTGGGAACGGGTACCACCACGTCACCCACCACCTTTCCGGGAAAGGCCAGCGGATCGAACTCCTCCACGCCTTTCGTGCCCTGAGGTGCGGCGTCGAGATTGCAGGTTCCAAGAGCCAGTCCGGCGATTACGGACGAAATAGCGAAGTGCTTCATGAATAGGATGCGGGTTTGATGGGGTGAATCAAGCCGTGGAAGCCGGAAGTCGCAACTGGTTTGACCCGCAGAACCCCGGCCCGGGCAATCCATGCGGCATCAAGGCAAGCGCGGCAGCACTTCGACCACATCCGCCAGCACCCGACCGGAGCCGTGGCGGAGTTCGTTGCAACGGCCGTAGAGCATCTGCCCGCTCGTGGCGCCGAGCAGGTCCGCCAACCGCTGATCCACGGAAATGCGGAAATAGCCCCTAGGATGGCTGGAATGCGGCACCTGATACTGTTCCAAAATCGCACCAAACGGCACCCGCCCCTCCAGAACCAGCTTTTGCGCCTCTTCCGGCAGCAGATCCAGGTGAATGCCGATCGCGCCAAATTCGACCGGCATGCCGTCGCTGCGGCGATGCAGCACGGAGGCGCGGACCAGATAGTTCCCAATCCGCGCCCGCGCAGCGACATCAAGATCGATCTCGCTGCCATGAAAGTCCCGCAGTCGTGGCGTCATGTCCTGCTCATGCACCAGAAGGCTCCGCTCCTGGTCCGCAAACGCCTCCGGCTCGACGAAGGTCACCCGCGGCCGGGTGCTGCCGATGCCGTAGAAGAAAATAATCGGCGCGAGGATGTCCTCATCCTCCCTCGGCCCCTCGTTTTGCAGCCCGTTGTTCATTCGATTATCGCAGGCGTGGTCGATCAGGTGTAGCGCTCAAACTGCCGGTGCTGAGGAAGGAAAAAGTCGTGCAGCAGGCGATCCACCTGCAGCAGTCCGTCCCGCGTCAGGGTGACGCCCTCCGCGTCGAGGGTCGCAAACCCCTCCTGCGCCAGGCGCTCCAACTGCGGCCCGAAACGCTGCTTCGGATCCTCGCCAAACTTCGCGACGTAGTAGCCATACTCGCTGCGGCCAAGCTTCAGCTTCAGGATGAACTCGCGCACGAAGCGGTCGTCGGCGGTGGTTTCATAGGCACGGAAAATCGGCAGATTTCCGGCGTCCACGGCCTGCATGTAAGGCCCGACATCCGCCTGATTTTGGTAATGAACCCCGCTGAGGTGTCCGAACGACGCCACCCCGCAGCTCAGCAGGTCAGCCCCCTCCCAAAGCGCGTCACGATAGACGAACTTGATGCGCTTCGGGTCCTTCACGACCGTGTAGGCACTGGTCACGGTGTAGCCCGCTTTCTGGAACTCATCGAAGGCGTAGCTCACCCAGTCGCGCTTCGTCTGCCAGTCGGCCACCGGAGCGGTCACCTTCCCCTCCTCCTTCATCTGCCGGTACATCGTCGTGTTGTACGGCACCTCCATCTGGTAAATCGTCACCGCATCCGGCTGCATCTCGATCGCCTTGGCCACACAGACCTTCCAGTTCGCCTCCGTCTCGTTCATCATCCCAGCGATGAGGTCGATGTTGATGTGCTCGAAGCCGAGACTGCGGGCAAAGTTGTAGGCCTTGCCGATCTCACCGCTGCGATGGGCGCGACCATTGGTTTCCAGGATGTGGTCGTCAAAATTCTCCACGCCCAGGCTCAGGCGCGTCACTCCGACCTCGCGAATGCCCGTGAGCTTCGTCTCATTCAGGGTTCCGGGCTCCGCCTCGAAGGCCACCTCTTCAGCCTCGTCCCAAGGCACCAGATCCTTCATCCGGTTGGTCAGGTCCTTGAGTTGCGGCACGGATAGGTAGCTGGGCGTGCCACCGCCAAAATAGACAAAATGCGCCTTCCGCCCTTTCAGGTAGAGCTGGGAGGCCAGGCTCTCCATCTCACGCATGCCGGCGTCGATGTAGGCCTTGATCTCCCCCGCGTTCTTGTCCGTGTACACCTTGAAGTAGCAGAAGTGGCAGCGCTTCCGGCAGAAAGGAATGTGGAAGTAAACGCCGAGCGGAATATCCGCCGGCGCCGGCCTCTGCAGGACGTCTTCGACAACGTGAACCTGGTCCGGTTTCCAAAACGAAAACGGCGGATAGTTCGACACGAAATAATTTCCGACTTCGGTCTGCTCGACCTTCTTCGGACTGGTGACTTCGGTCGCTGCCGAGGCCGGCGGGGAATCGAGGGTGGTTTCCATGGGGGTCCATGGGTAACGGTCCCCCGCCGCTTCGTCTAGCACCGATCAATTTGCCGCCAACTTCTCCATCAGTTTCTGCGTGCGCTCGATGATGCGCTGCGGCTCGTCGAGCAGACCGGCGGAAAGCAGGGCGTTGTCGAGGATCTGCTCGGTGATCAGGCCTGCCGTATCCGGATCGGATTGGTGCAGCTTGGAGAGACCTTTCACCAGGTTGTGACGCGGGTTGATCTCAAAGACGACCTTCGGACCGGGCATACCGCCGTCCTTGCCCAGCGCCTTCATCATCTGACGCATCTGCGGGGTCATTTCTCCATCCGGAGTCAAAACGAGGGCTGGTGAGCCGACCAGGCGCTTGCCGGGGCGGACAGTCTCGACGCTGGCAGAGAGCCGCTCCTTGATCCAGTCGCACAGCGTGGTGGTGTCGGCCTCCGCCAGGGCTTCACCTTCAGCGTCCGAGTCACCGAGATCGATGTCATCGGCGTTCACGGACTTGAGGTCCTTGTCGTCGAACTTGTTCAGGCTGCTGACGACGTACTCGTCGATCGTCTCGAACATGTAGAGCACCTCGATGCCCTTGGCCTTGAAGGCTTCCAGGTAGGGGCCGCTCTCGATGGCGGCGCGGCTCGGTGCGATCTGGTAGTAGATGGCCTTCTGGTCGGAAGTCATGCGCTTCACATATTCCGCCAATCCGATGGTCTCGCCCGGCTGGGTCATGCTGGACTCGAAGCGCAGCAGTTTGGCGATGGCGTCGCGATTGGTGAAATCGGTCGCGATCCCCTCCTTGAGGAAGCGGCTGAAGTCCTTGTAGAAAGTGTCGTACTTCTTGGCGTCGTCCGCAGCTTCCTTGTCCAGGTGCTTCAGGAGTCGCTTCACCACGACGTCGCCGATCTTCCGCACCAGGGCGCTGTCTTGCATGCTCTCACGGGAGATGTTCAGCGGCAGGTCCTCGCTGTC
>CAMAZK010000298.1 GCA_945863205.1 Akkermansia muciniphila
CCAGACGCCCGCTAGAAGAAGCGAAGGTGTTCAATTCCGCCAAGGGGAAGAAACCACGCTGCGCCAGGATCCCGTAGATGCCTAGTGATGCATGCCCCTTGCTCAGCACGAAGCGGTCCCGTTCTGGATCCTGTGGCTGCTGTGGATCATTGCGCAGGAGGTTGAAGTAGAGAACGTACAGAATATCGAGAATGGAAAAGGCGCTAGCAATGTGTCCTTCACCCGCAGCGGCGGCTGCACGGATGATGTTCTCTCGAATGCCTTTGATTTGGGCCTCTATGGAAGGTTGATTCACTGTCACGGATACAAAGCAAGCAGGCCTCAGGCGGCAAGATGAAATCGTGATTGAATGGTGGAGGTAACTTGATCCACGGTTATGGCACTCATGCACCGGACGATCTGGGTTTTGTCACATGCGAGCTCGGCGCCGCGCACGACGATGCAGGGGCATTCCTGGTGGAGGATGGCATGGGCTTCACCGAAAGGACGCCAGCGTTTGACCTGGGAGGGGCCAAAGAGAACCACTGCAGGGAGCCCCACGGCGGAAGCCATGTGCGAAGGAGCGGAATCCATGCCGAAAAAGAACTGCGCCTGTCGCATGAAAGCTGCCAGGTGTCGCAGGCTCATGTCTCCAAGGCGTGAAAGACAGGGCTGGCGAACGAGACTGACAATCTTGCGGGCACGTTTCAGTTCGTCGGCGGAAGGGCCGCAGGTGACTACGGGTTGCCAGCCTTGTGCCGCCAGCCAGTCGATGACCTCTGCCACACGCTCGTCATGCCAGCATTTGAACAGCCAGCGTGAGGTGGGGTGAACAACGACGAGTTTATTCCTCTGAACATTATGAGCGGCTAGCCAGTCGCGAGCTTCCTGCTCTTCCGAGGGGGTGGGTGGAAAGTCCGGCCGAATGTCATAGTGCGGCAGCCCCATGCGCACAAGGAACTCGCGCTCATGCTCCATGACGTGATGGCTGCGATCGGGCTTTCCGCCGTAATCGTTGAAGACATGCGGTTTCAGCTTGGAACCGGCTGTGACCTGGATGGCCCAGCGCAGCCGGGCGCGGCTGAGCAAAGCGTACCACATGGCACGATCGCTCCAGGTGAAATCTACCACAAGATCATAGCCGCCCGAGGCCACGGCACGTGCCACGCGCCATTCATCACGCACACGGTTGAAGCCCTTGAGTTTACGAGGGGATTCGATCACCGCACTAATCCAGTCAAAACCTGCGATGAGATCACGGCTGCCGGGAGAAACGATGACATCCAGCTCGGCCAAAGGAAAGGACTCACGTAGCGCCCGAAACGCAGGCACTCCGCATAGGACATCACCGAGATGTTTATTCTTGATCGCGAGAATGCGTCGGGGCGTCCAGGAAGTGCTCACCATGCCGATGATTTAAGTCTTTTTGCTTCGGGTTGTTCCATGAGACGATCCAGCAGCATTTTGAAGCGCTCCTCAGGAAAGATCCAGTCACCACGAGATGGAGCGGCCTCATCGGAAAGAAAAGTGACCGCTTGATTTCCGCAAATACGGGCGAGTTGAGAGCCGTGGGCGGAATTGTACACCTGGTTTTCAGGTGTCCCGGGCGCGAGCATGACGAGCATGCTAGTTTTGCAGAAAAGGATATTGCAAATGCCCTGGCCGATGGGGCCCATGACCAGCGGCGCAGAGCGAAACATGCCGATCTGCGCGGGAAGACTGTGGTCTCCGAGCCGGATGACATCCACCTCCCCGATTTTGGAGCGCAGAATCTCCACAATTCGCTCTTCGTTTTGAAGCTGCTTGTCCGGCGCATCGCGCCTCGTGATAAAAATCGGCCTGCCCGGACCATTTTCGACCGGGAATGAGGCTGCACAATCGGAAAGCTCGTCGTAAAACCTAGGCGGGCACAGCGCCGCCTTTCCGTAGAGGTTCGGAACAAAGATCAAATCGTCCACCTGCAGGGTGCCGCGGCCGCCTTCAACAATTTTCGAGGGATCAAGTCCGGCCCACGAAATGTAGCGTGCTTGCCAGCGTGAATGACCGGGAGCAGTCAACAAGCGGTAATCCGGAAGGGACATTAGATATTCACGTGCCGCCAAGAGCCGCGGTAAATGTTGGAGCATGAAGTGACCGCGATTTTCATGATTGCGTCCGGTGAGATGGAAGACAGGGCCAGCGAGCCGTGCCGCCCCCAGTTTCAGAGGCCGCGAAATCTTTAAGCGCCGCAGGTCGTAGGGCAGTGCCCACGGCGAAAAGAGCTTCCCATCACGCAAAAATACCTGTCCTTGGTCTCCGGTGAGCCATACATCGCGCAGGCGAAAAAGCTCTGCGGCGGGCCAGTCGAATTCATATCTTGAGCAGGCGGGTCCGTTGATGCGATTCTCCAGGGAATTATCATCGCTGCGGCTGCCTGCCGGAACGATGACACGGCGCTCCTGGAGTCCCTCGGCGTCGCCTGCGTCGGCCACACGCAGCCGACTGCCACATAGCCTGAGGAGCAGGTTGTAGGCGTCGAGAATACTGCGTGAGACGGATTTCATGGGCTACGCCGCCTCTAATGTGAGGGCGGGACGTGTGCAAATCAAATGCCCGGCTTGCCGTAGGGGGCGGTTGGTGATCTCGCTCTCTGTGCCGTCAGGCAAAGAGCGAATCCGCCCAGGAGGGCGCTTGGCTTTTTAGTTGAACACACATGGCACCTAGTGTTTGAATCGGCCTATGAACTCTCTGCCGCATACACACGACTCGGATGCAGCCCTCGCAACGCGGCTCGTCTGTCAAGCGACTGGCACGGGAAAGGGCTGGAGGCGATGAAAGTTGCGCATGTGTTCATCACCATGCCGGTTGGCGGCGCAGAGGATCTGGTGCTTTCAATATTGAGGCACTCCTCCGAGGAGCAGTCGGCGCAAGCCGTTTGCATCAGAGAACTGGGTGTGGCTGGAGAGTCCGCCGCTCGTGACGGAATGCCAGTGACCCTGCTGCCCTTACTCAAGGGAAAAGGCAAACGCTTCAGCCTAGCGGCAGTCTGGAAACTCTCCCGCTGGCTCAAGCAGGAGTGCATCGAAGTGGTTCATACGCAGGTGTACAACGCCCACGTCTATGGTGTGCTGGCGGCATGGCTGGCAGGAATCCCCTCGGTGATGCATCATCAAAAAACTTTCAACCGGGAGCGCCGCCGACGCTGGTGGATCATGCGGATACTGTCCAGAATTGCAGCCAGGCAGATCACGCTATCCGACCAGACGCGCAGCGACGTGATCAAGGCGCTGGCAGTCCCATCGGACAAGACGAGAGTGCTGCCGAACTTTGTTGATGATTCGATTTATTCCCCCTCCCAGAATCGCGACGCTTTGCGAAGAAGCCTCGGACTGCCGGTAAATGCTCCTTTGATCGGAGGCATTGCCTCCTTGAACACCCAGAAGAACCACGCCGCGACGGTCCGCATGATGCAAGCTTTACAGAAAAGACTGCCAGAAGCGCAGGGCATTATTTTCGGTGAAGGTCCGCTGCGGGATCAATTACAGGCACAAATTGACTCCCTGGGCATAGCTGGGTGCTTAAAGCTCGCTGGAAACAAACGGCCCATCGTGCCATGGCTACAGGCGCTTGATGTCATGGTGCTTCCCTCGTCGTGGGAGGGGCAACCGATGGTTATCCTCCAAGCGCTTGCCTGCCATGTCCCCGTGGTGAGCAGTCGCATTGAGGGAAACACCGCAGTCCTAGGGGAAGACGACCCGGGAATGTTCGGCCTGGACGATGATGCCGCATATGTGGATCATGTGCATTCATGTCTGACAAACCCGGCCTTCCGCCAGGCTTTGATCCAAAGCCAGGGCAAAGTACAAGACGCCCAGCCCGGCTTTGCCAGTTTTCTCAATCAACTCGCTACTATTTATCAACTTACGACCGCAGACCGGTCGCCAAAACCTCCGCCCACGCCATGTCCACACGTTTGAGCAAAAGTGAAATCGCAGAAGGATACGATGAGATAGCGGAGGTCCTCGCGATGTCTCCCAAGTTCTACCGTCGTTGCGCGACCCTCGTTGCCCCTTACATAAAAGCTGACGCCGACGTGCTCGATGTTGGGTGTGGCCAGGGAATTCAGTTGGCCGAGATCCGCAAGCTGCGCCCCACCGCCCGGCTTTCCGGCATGGACATCTCCCCGAGACTCGTCAGCCGTGCGATGGCGAATGTCCCAGGAGCACAGATTGTGACGGGAGACGCTGACAATCTTGCATATCCTGATGAAGCTTTTGACGTGGTCATCATGACGGAGGTACTCGAACATCTCTCAGACCCCGTGCTTGCACTGGAACAATTGCGACGAGTGCTGAAACCCGGCGGCTGGATGCTTTTGACTGTGCCCAATCGTGACTGGCTTCGATATGACTGGTATCAGGCTAACCGCAAAGCCTACCAACCGGTGGACGATCAATGGTATCGTGTAGCCGAAGTCAGCAGCTTCATAAAAAAGGCGGGCTTCGAAATCCGGAATGTCACAGGGGCGGAAAACCTCTATTTTGGCGGGGGAGTGCTGCGCCTTTTGGAGAAGCTAGCGATTAAAATCTTCCCTCCGCTCCAGCGTCGGATGAAGCGGGCCTTGTATCTTGCTTCCAAACCGTTGCCCTGAAGGCTTCACCAGCTCATGCTCGCCCTTTTCTCACGCTGCGAAGCCAGCACAGGGCGCTGTAGAGCGAAACTCCGAGGAATGAATCGCGGCGCCTTCGCGTGAGCGTTTTTTTGAACACCTGATTGAGAGATGCGGCGGCATACCGATCCTTGGCACATTCCACCTCCTGGACGAACCTATCCCCTCATGGTCGGTACATTTTTGAAATAACAAGCCAGGGTCAGCTCCATTTATTCCATGAGGGCTCTGTTGAGAAAAGACTTGGAAGAGAGGACTTATCCATGAGGATACGGCGACAAGGACCCGATGGCGCACTATCCAGCCCGCCTTGTTGGCTCGTCTTGCGCAGAGGACCGTCCGATTGCTATCGACCGACGCTCAGACGGTCCGGCGCTTGCGCTTGATGTGCAAGTGGGCGGTGGCACGCTGGATAGCGGCCATCGCGGCGGCGACTTCTTCTTGATGTTCGCCGGGTTTGAGTTCGCTGAGAGCCTTCTTCGCACGCTCGATGGCCTCTTCGGCGGCTTTTTCGTCGATCATGTCGGCGTCAATGGCGGTATCGGTGAGGATGCGCGTCACGTTGCCGGTGACTTCGACCAAACCTTCGCCGACGGCCATTTCAGTCGTCTTGCCGCCCTTGGTGATTCGCAACTCACCTGGTAGCAGTGTGGTCACCAAATTGCTGTGAGCAGGGAGGACTCCCATTTCGCCTTCGTAACCTGGAAGCACGACAGAATCGACCTCATCCGAAAAGATGCGGGCTTCAGGAGTGACGATTTCGAGTTTGAGAGGCATGGAGGTAAAAAATGACGAAGGACGAATTCAGAATGACGAAGAAGTGACTAATGACGAAGACGAAATGGGCGAAGAGAAGTCGAGCTTGGTCATTCCTTCGTCATTCGTCATTCTGGTTTCGTCATTGTGCGCAGCACTCAGTCCTTCTTCACGGAATCAATGCCGCCCTTCATGTAGAAGTTGGCTTCGGGGACGCTGTCGTGCTTGCCATCAAGGATCTCGGCGAAGCCTTTGATGGTGTCGCTGACCTTGACGTACTCACCCTTGGTGCCAGTGAAGATTTCGGCGACGTGGAAGGGCTGGGAGAGGAAGCGCTGGAGCTTACGAGCGCGGAAGACTGTGAGCTTGTCGTCCTCGCTCAGTTCGTCCATACCGAGAATCGCAATGATGTCCTGGAGGTCTTTGTAGCGCTGAAGCACGCGCTGGACGCCACGAGCGACGCGATAGTGCTCTTCGCCAACGATTTCAGGGGCGAGGGCCTTCGAAACGGAGGCGAGAGGATCGACGGCGGGGTAAATGCCCAACTCGGCGAGAGAACGCTCAAGCACGACGGTGGAGTCAAGGTGAGCGAAGGTGTTGGCCGGGGCGGGGTCGGTCAAGTCATCCGCAGGCACGTAAACGGCCTGGAAGGAAGTGATTGAACCGGTCTTGGTGGAGGTGA
>CAMAZK010000299.1 GCA_945863205.1 Akkermansia muciniphila
CGCAGATCCTTGAAACCATCGCCCAGGGGGGCAGTGTGGCGCTGATTTCCGACGCAGGGATGCCCACCATCTCGGATCCCGGCCAGAGACTGGTGGCGGCGGTCGTGGCGGCCGGACTTCACGTCGAGACCCTCCCCGGGCCGAGCGCCGTCCTGGCCGCGTTGTCCGCATCTGGACTGCCCACCACGCCATTCTACTTCGGCGGCTTTCTGCCTCACAAAAAGGGCGCCCGACTCAAAGAAATCACCGCCGCCCTGGGCCGCGACTGCACCAGCATCTACTTTGAGAGCCCCTACCGGCTTCTGGACACCCTCGGGATGATCGAATCGACCGATCCGGCCCGGCGCGTTGTCGTCGCCCGTGAACTAACGAAGAAGTTTGAGGAATTCCGGCGTGGTCCGGCAAGCATCCTGCTATCTCACTTCAATACGAAAGCTCCCAAAGGTGAAATCACCCTCCTCATCGCACCATCGGATTCCCCCAAATGGCTGACTTGGTGAGCTTTTGCCCCGCTCAATCCCTTTATCATGGAAACACTCGCCAACTGCGCCCTTCAAGACACCCCCGAGAGCTTCAAACTCTCCATCACCAACCACCTTCGCGTCACGCTCGGAGCCTACGTCGAAACCGCCAGTGAAAACGACTGGTTTGTGGCCACTTCCCTCGCCGTTCGTGATCGCGTCATGGACCGCGCCACCCAGTCCCGGACCAAGCATCGGGAGCGTGGTGTGCGCAGGGTGCACTACCTCTCCCTCGAATACCTCATGGGCCGCCTGCTTGAGAACAACCTCCGCAACTCCGGCACCTATGAGGCAGCGAAACAGGCGCTGGGCGACATGGGCAAGGATCTCGACGTCCTGCTGCAAAAAGAGCCCGACATGGGCTTGGGCAATGGCGGTCTTGGACGTCTTGCCGCCTGCTTCATGGACTCCCTCAGCACCCTCGACCTCCCGGCGATCGGCTACGGCATCCACTACGAATTCGGCCTTTTCCGACAAGAATTCGTGAGTGGAAAGCAGGTCGAGCATCCTGACGCCTGGATGCGTGACGGCAGTCCCTGGAAAATCGCCCGCCCCTCCTATCGGCAGACCGTGCACCTCTACGGACAGGTCGTGCAAAAGTTCGACGAATTCGGCCAGCCGCATCATGAATGGATCGGCACCAAGTGCCTCCTGGGCCTGCCTTGGGACATCCCGATCGTCGGCTATGAAAGCAGCACCGTGAACGTCCTGCGGCTATGGCAGGCCCAGGCGGACGAGGACTTCAATTTCCAGGTGTTTAATGAAGGGGGATATGTCGAGGCCCTGCGTGAAAAAGCCCTCGCGGAGACGGTTTCCAAAGTTCTCTACCCCAACGACTCCACCGAGTCCGGGAAGGAGCTTCGTCTTGTGCAGCAGTACTTCTTCGTCGCCTGCTCGCTCGCGGACATCGTCCGCCGCTTCAAAAACGGCTACAGCCTGCCCTGGAGCGAATTTCCCTCGAAAGCCGCCATCCAGCTCAACGACACGCATCCCGCCGTCGCCATACCCGAACTCATGCGCATCCTTGTCGATGTCGAGCGGCTCGAGTGGAGCCAGGCCTGGGAAATCTGCCAAAAAACCTTCTCCTACACCAATCACACCCTCCTGCCGGAAGCGCTCGAGACCTGGAGCACCGATCTCTTCGGGCGCGTCCTTCCGCGCCATCTGCAGATCCTCTTCGAGATCAACCACCGTTTCCTGAACGGCGATGTCGAAGCCCGCTGGCCCGGCGATTCCGAGAAGAAGAGGGCGCTCTCCATCATCGAAGAGCGCGGCGGCAAGCACGTCCGCATGGCCCATCTTTCGGTTCTCGGCGGGCATGCCACCAATGGCGTGGCGGCCCTGCATACACGCCTGCTCTGTGAGCGCCTGTTCCCCGAGTTTTTTGAGCTCTATCCGGAGCGCTTCCTGAACCTCACCAACGGCGTCACCTTCCGCCGCTGGCTCGACGTGTGCAATCCGCAGCTCTCCGCCCTCATCACCGAATCCATCGGCTCGGGCTGGTTGAAGGACGCGTCCAAGCTGCGCGAGCTCGACCGCTTTGCCGACGACACTTCCTTCCGCGAGCGCTTCCAGGCCATCAAGCGCGGGCACAAGGTCACGCTGGCCAAGATCATTGAGACCACCTGCGGCGTCAGCGTGAGCCCCGATGCTCTTTTCGATGTGCAGATCAAGCGCCTCCACGAGTACAAGCGCCAGCACCTTAACCTCCTGCACATCGTCACGTTGTATCGCAAGATCATCGCAAACCCCGCCATCGACATGGCGCCTCGCGTGTTCATTTTCGGTGCCAAGGCGGCTCCCGGCTACTACCTGGCCAAAAACATCATCCACGCCATCAACGCGCTCGCCGCCAAGGTGAATCATGACCCGCGAGTCGATGGCAAGCTCAAGGTCATCTTCCTTCCGAACTACGGCGTCTCCCTGGCGGAGCGCATCATTCCAGCGGCCGATCTCTCCGAGCAGATCTCCACCGCCGGGAAAGAAGCCTCCGGCACCGGAAACATGAAGCTCGCGCTCAACGGCGCTCTCACCATCGGCACGCTCGACGGTGCCAACGTCGAGATCCTCGAAGAAGTCGGCGACGAGAACATCTTCATCTTTGGCCTCACCGTTGAAGAAGTGACCGAGTTGCGTGCAAAAGGCTACAACCCCTGGGATTTCTACTGGGCCAGTGAGGAGCTCCGCCTCAGCCTCGATTGGCTGGCCTCCGACTACTTCACCGGCAACCAGAATGAGTTCAAACCCCTGCGGGACAGCCTTCTGGATCACGGCGATCCCTTCCTCGTCATGGCCGACTACGATCAGTACGCCGCCGCCCAGAGCGAGGTGGACAAGGCCTTCAAAGATCAGCCGCGCTGGCAGAAGATGGCCATCCACAACACCGCGCGTGTCGGGAAATTCAGCAGCGATCGTACTATTCTCGAATACGCCGAGAAAGTCTGGAAACTGCCGCAGGTGAAAATCTAGCGAGGTTGGGAGCTGCGACGTTGCCAGAATCGAGCGCATAGGCGGGCACCAAGCGGATTTCATCCGGGAATTGCCTGCCTTCACGGGATGCGTTCAGCATCTGCAACCGCCCAAATCATGCCCGGCCATATGGACTGCGGCAGCCTGCTGCCGCTTTTCCGAGGCAGCCTGCTGCCGCCGAAGTCTCCTGGCCCCCCAAGAAGCCGCCTCTCCGCTGGCGCAGACGCGAGAGCGCCCCGGCGTGGCATCACCTTGAATGTCACCTACACTGGTAAATGGCCGCCGCAGAATCTGAACCCCGAACCACGACAACGGGAAGTCGAGCTTACGGGATGCCGCCGATCTTGCAGCCCTGGGCTTCGTGCTGGGGTGCCGGGACCGGGCGGCCGGCGACAATGGCGTCGAGCGCATCGCGCAGATCCTTCGTGGTGGCGGCACGCTGGCGCTTCGTGGGACCGAGATAGAGGTCGTTGATGCGGCCTTTGTAGAGGGTTTCTGCCGTGGGTGAGAGGACGATGGCTTCGGGCGTGATGGTGGCTTTTACCTGCTTGGCCAGCTTCTGCTCTTTGTCGATCAGCACGGTGGCCTTCACTTCGGAGAGTATGGCGTGCTCCAGGGCGACCTCTGGGGTGATCTCGGAGTCGGAATGAACGAGGTAAACCATGGCGCGATCACTGTAGTCGGCGGCGATCTGGTTGATCTCCTTCATGAAGGCCCGCGTGGTGGAGCAGAAGGGGGACACGAAGAAGAGAATGACGGCTTTCTTTCCACCTGCGGCCAGCGGGTCGTAGGACTTGCCGTCGGTGGCGGGAAGTTCGATGGCTGAAGCGCTGCTGGTGAGCAGCATGGAGGCGAGGAGGAGCCAGCGCATGAGCTTATTGCAGTTGAGCGACGGCGGCATCGAGTGTCGCGGCGTCTTTGATGCTGATGACCTTCACGGATTTGTCGATCTTGCCCATGAGTCCGGCGAGGGTGGCGTCGGGCCCGAGTTCGATGAAGGTGGGGTGACCGGCTGCTATGAGGTGCTGCATGCTTTCCACCCAGCGGACGCTGCCGGTGACCTGGCTGGTGAGCGTGGCGCGAATTTCTTCTGGTGTGGAGACCGGGCGGGCTTCGAAGTTACAGACGACGGGCACGCCCGGGCTCTGGATCGGCGCTGTGGCGAGGGCGGCGGCGAGTTTGTCCTGCGCAGACTTCATCAAGCGGCTGTGGTAAGCACCTGCGACGGGCAGGGGAATGGCGCGCTTGATGCCTTTGTCTTTCGATTTGGCTGCGGCGTCGGCGATGCCGTCAGCGCTGCCGCTGAGGACGATCTGGCCGGGGGCGTTCAAGTTCGCGACATCGACATCGCACTCGGCGGCGAGTTCGCGGATGGCGGCTTCTTCACCACCGAGGAGCGCGAGCATGGCTCCCTTGGTGTTTTCGCAGGCTTCTTCCATGAAGCTGCCGCGCTGGAAGACGAGATTCAGGCCGGTGGCGAAGTCGAAGGTGCCGGCGGCGGCGTGTGCGGTGAATTCGCCGAGGGAGAGACCTGCGGTGGCCGTGATTTCGAGGGAGGGGACTTGGCTTTTCAGGACTTCGAGAATGGCGAGTCCGTGGGCGTAGAGCGCGGGCTGGCAGCGGCTGGTCTTGGTGAGTTCCTCCATGGGGCCTTCGAACATCACGTTGGTCAGCGAGTAGCCGAGTGCGGCATCGGCCTGGTCAAGGAGAGCACGGACGGCGGGATAAGCTTCGGCAAGGTCTTTGCCCATGCCGACTTTTTGAGCGCCTTGACCGGCGAAGAGGAGGACTGCTTTCATTTCTGGATGTTGGAGGCTGGATTCTGGATGGAAGATGGCATTGAGCACGGTCAACGGGGCTGTGCAAGTTTGTGCAAAGCGTCGGCTTGTTGGAGGACGGCGGTGGTGAGGAGTTCGGGGCCGCGCTGCATGGCTTCGGCGAGGGGCATATCAGCGGGTTTGATGGCGCAGAGGAGGTCGAAGCGGGTGCGGAGCTGGTCTTCGGCTTGGATGGCGCCGGCGAAGGCGGCGACGGGCTTTCCGAGCGCGCGGGCGAGGTCTGCGACACCCATGGGGCCTTTTCCATGAAGGGTCTGCGCGTCGAGGCGGCCTTCGCCGGTGATGACGAGGTCGGCGGCGGCGATGCGATCGCGCAGGTGGACGAGGTCGGCGATCAGATCGAATCCGCTGGTGAGTCTGGCCCCGCAGAAGCTCATGAGCCCGAATCCGAGGCCTCCGGCGGCACCAGAGCCGGGGACTTCATGGTGATTGACGCCGAGGTCGCGCCTCACGATGTCAGCGAGGCGCTCCAGGCGGGATTCGAAGAATTCGAAGTCCCGAACGCCTTTTTGCGGGCCATAGACGCGGGTACAGCCGTTGGGGCCGAGGAGGGGATTGTTGACATCGCAGGCGACAAGGATTTCAGGGAGCGCATTCTCCAGAGTGCCGCTTTCTGGATGATTCGAGCAGAAAGGTCCGTCCTTTGGCGGCATGATTTTTGCCAATTCTTGGAGGTTTTGGATGAAAGGTGGCAATTCCCGTCCTCCGGCGTCGAGGAAGCGAAAGCCCAGCGCCGCAGCCATGCCGATGCCGCCGTCGTTCGTGGCGCTGCCTCCGATTCCGATGACGAGGCGGCGGGCGCCGCGTCTGATTGCATCGAGCATCATGAAACCCGTGCCATGAGTGCTCGCGGTGGCGGGATCGAGCGGGAGATCGCTGACCATCGCCAGTCCTGAGGCGGCGCTCATTTCCATGATGGCCTCCACATCTTCAGCGTTCTTGACCAGCCCATACCGGGCGGACACGGGCCGATTTTGGGCATCAAATGTGGCGCTCTTGACCCATTCGGCTCTCAGGGCGGCGATGACGGCCTCTGCGGTGCCTTCTCCCCCGTCGGCGATGGGGCAGAGATCGCACTCGAGCTGAGGGTGGCACTGCTGCAGCGCGGTTTGGACGGCTGCGGCGGCTTCCGGGGCGGTGATGGAGCCTTTGAATTTGTCGATGGCAATGAGGACGCGCATGAGCCGGGAAAGATGGCGAAAGCTGGCGGTCTG
>CAMAZK010000300.1 GCA_945863205.1 Akkermansia muciniphila
AGATGCTGAAACGTCCCGCGCATCGTGCGGATCGCAAACGCCGCCGCCACCACGAACTGCGCCAGCACCACGCCGCTGAGCTGATAGGTGAAGGGAATCGCCATCTCGATGGCCTTGCCGATGCGAGTTTGGAAAAAGATCAGCAAACACAGCCCCACCACCAGCGGCGGCAGGATGATCGGGATGTCCAGCGCCGCATCCAGCCACGACTTCCCGCGAAACTCCCGCCGCGACATCAGGTACCCCACCGGCACCGCCAGCAGCACGGCAAATCCCGCCGCAAAGGAGCAGGTCACCAGGCTCAGCCACGTCGCATGCCGGATCTCCGGCGACATCAGTACCTTCACCCACGACTCCGGCGTGCTGTAAGTCGCCGTCGCCCCGAGGAGCAGCGCCCAGAACAGCAAATAGCCCGCCGTGATCAGGGCGAGCACCAGCCAGCAGAGGTTTGAACGGTTCGGAAGGGTCATGCCGAAAAGCCGCCAAACTAAAAGCCCCCCTCCTAACGCACAACTTCAATAGCAAGTCTTTCGCATGCCAAGCAAACAAGACTGGCGGCAACGTCTCAAGAATGACCAAGGCCCAGTAGCCAATGACCAAGGAAGCCCCAAGACCCAAAGCCTCTCTCGACTCTGGTGAAGGAGCACTCCGCAGCAGGTGGAACCCTATCAACATTGGGTATTCGGTCATTTCCTGGGCATTGGGGACTTGAACCTTGGTCATTCCAAATTCGCATCGCGCCTAATGCAGCGACACAGCCGAGCCCATTCATGCGAGGATTTTCACATCCTCAATCTGTTCCCCAGGAGCCCGATTGGCGGATGATTCGACCGTCCGAGAGCCAAGGCTCAGAACCGCAGCGTCCCAGCGACCTGAAAGAGCTGGCCGGGAGGCGCGGCGCCGGTGCTGGAGGCGAAGCTGCCGGGGAAGAAATGCGCGTAGGCGATGTCGATCTCAAAGCTCGGAGCGAGCTGCCAGACGAGGCGCACATCGAGTTCCTGACCGATGTAGCTGCCGCTGCCGCCGGTGGCATCGCGACGACCGGATTTCACCCAGGCGTCACTGCGGTCGGCCAGCCACATGGCGCGGTGGATGATCTCGCACTTCAGCATCTTCGCGGGTCGAAAACTGAGGCGCAGGGCGGGATTGATCATGTTCTGCCAGGTGAAGTAGCTGCTGAAGCCGTAGAAGGAAAAGGTGGCCCCGTAGAGCGGATCGAAGCGCTGATTGCCGCGATCAGCGGGTGACCGGTCTCCGCTGGCGTAGTTCAGCCAGAGGGCGAGACGCGGCTTCCAGCCAGTGGTCCAGGTGCGGCCCACTTCGACATGCGCGGCCTGCGCGCGGTGCGTGAGGTCGGCGGACCGGCCCCACTGACCGGCGAGGCTGAGATCGTAGTCCCACGCACCGCCCCGCCCCCACTGGCCGAAGGCATGCAGACCCAGGGTGTGCAAATTTCTGCGCGCTGCGGGATTGCCCGCCTCCCGCTGGTCGAGCCAGAGCCAGTAGGGCTCCAGCACAACGTGCGGCGACCAGCCGCGCCAGTAGCCAGCGAGACCGTAGAGCATCAGGTCGTCGGCGGACACGTCGGTATTGTCCACGCTGCGCTCCACCGGTCGCACGGCGATGGCATCGATCTCCCACGGTGCGTTTTCGTCACCCATGCGCAGGCGCAGGCCGTCAAAGGCGCTGATGGTGTTGCGATTGCGGTTGCGGGCGATGAGGCGGCGGTCGGCCCAGTCGAAGGCCATGCGGCCAAAGCTGAGGCTCAGCGGAGCATTCCCCGCTCCGCGGTCAAAATGCAACTGCGCATAGGCCTGCAACGGTTCCAGGGTGTTCACCACGTTGGGCGTGTCGCCGAGGCCGCTGAAGAAGCGCCGCGAATCCAGCAGTTCGGCGGCGAAACGAAACGGATCGAGCACCCGCTTCACGCCGAGGTAAATCAGGTTTCGCGTGACCAGCGGGTCGTCTGAGAGCAGGCCGGCGGCATAGTCGCCTTCCCGCAGCTCGTAACGCGTACGCGACTCGATGCCGCCCTCCAGCCAGCCCATGCCGTCCCCGAGGACATGCGCGTAATCCGGCCTCTCAGCGATGCGGTCCGCCGCAGGGCTGCGGGTCACGACAGGCTGAAAACCGGACTCGGCGCCGGTCGCGCCGGAATCCAGCGCCACGAGGCCCAGCATGAAAAGAGGCCGGCAAAGGCGGGAACCAAGAGTTGCAGAGATAAACCGCTTCATCGCCTGGCAAAGGCTCAGCTTCAGCGCTCGAACTTCTGCCCGATCTTTTCGTCGAGCCACTTGCGGAGTTTGTCGAGGCCTTCGCCGGTTTCGGCGGAGACGGGGTGGACTTTGATGCGTTTGAAGCGCTCCTTGAAATGAACGAGGTTTTCGGCGGCCTCCGGGAGGTCGATCTTGTTGGCGATGATGCACCAGGGACGCTTGGCGAGCTCCTTGGAGTAGAGCGTCACCTCCGTGCGCACGGTCTCGAGATCGGCCACGGGATCGCGCCCTTCGGTGCCGGCGGTATCGACGACGAAGAGCAGGATGCGGCAGCGCATGATGTGGCGCAGGAAATCGTGACCGAGGCCGATGTTGTCATGCGCACCTTCGATGAGGCCGGGGATGTCCGCCAGCGTGCCGCGGCGGTTTTCACCGAACTCGACGACGCCGACCATGGGCTGCAGCGTCGTGAAGGGGTAGTTGGCGATCTTCGGCTTAGCGGCGCTGAGCTTGGAAAGCAGCGTGGATTTCCCCGCATTCGGCGCACCGACAAAGCCGGCATCCGCGATGCTGCGCAGCTCAAAGTGGAAGATGCCCTCTCCGCCGGGCGTGCCGGGCGTGAACTCGCGCGGGGCCTGATGGGTGGAGGTCTTGAAGTGGACGTTGCCCTTCCCTCCCTTGCCCCCCTTGCAGAGCACGTAGGTGCCGTTCGTCTCGGTGAGATCGGCCACGGGCTCGAACTTTTGCACGACCTCTCCGGTCTCCTCGTCGATCTCCTCGGTGACGAGGCTGACGAGGGTCCCCGGCGGCACTTTGAAGGTCATGTGCCGGCCACTGCGTCCCGTGCACATGGTGGCGCCGCCCTTGGCACCGTCCTCGGCGAAGAGACGATTGTTGAAGACGTAGTTGCGCAGGCTGTCGGTGCTGGGGTCGGCCAGCAGGATCACGTCCCCGCCGGCGCCGCCGTCACCACCGTCCGGCCCGCCTTTCGGACGAAATTTCCCCCGGTGAAAGTGGGCGCTGCCATCCCCGCCTTTTCCGGCGCGGGCGTGAACTTTGATCTGATCGACAAACATGGCAGCGGAGTTAGCCGGGGATGCAGCGCGGAGCAAGGCTTTGCTGCAACCGGCTCTATTGTCCGGCGTCTTGCCCAGAGGTGCCCGGGTAGAACAGCCGCATGGCCTGGCGCAGATGCGGGCTGCGGCGGCTGGCCTCGTAAACGGCGTCCGGCAGGCCGCGTGCCTTCGTGAGGAAGTGGTAGGCCCCCAGGGCCTCAAAGCCGGCATTCAGCCCGCCTTCCATGGGCAGATAGCTTTTGCCATCGACACTCACGTTTTCCACCATGCCCCAGGGCGGGAAGAGGCCGGACTTTTCCATGCGCCGGATGAGTTCCGCCACCTCCTCCGCCGGGGAGCGCAGCGCGGCGGACATGAGGATGTAGTGCGGATGAATGAGATCCTGGGACGGCAGATCGACGCCGCCGACCCAGTAGCCATTCCCAAAGCGGTTTTCCCCGGCGGACAGACCGTAGAGCCCCTCCCTGGCCGCTGCGGATGTCGGCCACTGCTCCGACATGTAGGCCCGCTGTGCGGCCAGCATGTCCCGACGCACGGAGAGCCAGCGCACGCCGTCGTGGGCGTCCGGCTCGTCGCTGTCGAAGTCGGGATGAAAAAGGCTCTGCAGTTCGGTGATGAACCCGGCCCCCTGCCAGGCGTGACCCGGGCGGCGCATGCGCGGTGGCAGGCATCCGGGCTCGGCGATGCGCTCCATGAGCATGACCAGCGCTGTCTCCCCGCCCCAGTCCTGCCAACCGTTGCGCAGCAGGGTCACGCCGTCATCGAGGAACCCATGGGAGAGATGCCCGCCGGGCAGGCGCATGCGGGGGAAATCCATCCGCTTCACCATGGCGACGACTTCGTCAGCGATGGCCTGCTCCCCCAGCATGATCGCGGCGAGCAGCATCGAATGGAGGTAGATGGCGCTGTCCACCGTGCTGTACTCGGTGCCCGGGTGAATCTGCGTGACGCCGTCCTGACGGCGGACGAAGTGCGGCAGCAGGCCGTGCGCGGTTTTCAGTCTGCCCACCGCTGCATGCGTCTGCCGCAGGACGTTTCGGGCGTAGTTGGCCGTCACGAGGCCCACGTCCTGCTGAGAGGCCGCCGCCGTGGCCAGGACAAACATGCCGGTGGCGGAGACGGTGTCGAAAGCCCCCGCCTCGATGTGCGCGCGGTCGCGCACGTAGCCTGTTTCAGCCGAGTAGCAGCGCAGGAGCTTCGCGTAGGAGGCCAAGAAGGCCTGCGCGTCGAATCCGATCTGCGGGCGCTCCATTCCCAGCCAGAGACCGGAGATTTTCACGTCTGAACCGGGCTCCACCGTCCAGATGATCGTTTTGGCATCACGCAGGGTCTCAGGGTCCACGGGCCGCACGAACATGCCGTAGCCTCCGCCCGCCACGTCGATCAGTTGCGTCCACCGCACCTCTCCCGCCGCTGACTTGATCTCAATTTTGAACCTACCGCGACCGGCGGCCTCGATCATGACCGCACTGACGCGGGGCTGCAGGTGCGCGGCGATTTCCGGCGGATACGGCCGGGTGAAATCCATCACCTCCAGCGGGCTGGCGGCCCTGCCCGCCAAGCTGTGCCACATGCCGGCCCACGCGTCCGGCTGCTGGCTCAGATTCACCACGATTTCGTCGCTGAGCCACACGATCTCGTGCTCGGCGGGTCCGTGAAATCCGAAGTCCGTGCCGATGTGCGTGTAGGTCGTGAAGGAATTCAGCCGCTTCGTGCCTGCGGCGATCTGCTGCGCTTGGTCACGATGGATGAAATACTCCTGCACCGGCTGCCACACGAGACGCGTGCCGGAAGGCTCCAGCGCCCGTCCGCAGGACAGCGCGACGAAGGCTCCAAAGATGGGAAGGAGACGCTTCAAACTGGGAAACGATGCTGCTGCGATCAGGCCCCGTCGCCGCTGGGAAAAAGAACCGCGAAAGGTTCAGCGCTGCTCGATGGGGACAACCTTCTGGCCGTAGGGCTTGCCGACGTACTCGCTCAGCGGACGGAAGAGGCGGTTTTCGCTCCACTGCTCCAGCACATGGGCCGTCCAGCCGCTCATGCGGGCGATGGCGAAGATCGGCGTGAAGAGGTCGGTCGGAATGTCGAGGCTGTAGTAAACCGTAGCGCTGTAGAAATCGACGTTGGCGTTCAGGCTCTTCCGCTCGCGCATGATCTCGGCGATACGCTCGGACATCTGGATCCACTTGGCCTCGCCGAGCTGCTTGGTGAGCTCGATGGCCATCTCGCGGAGGTGCGGCGCACGCGGGTCGAGCACCTTGTAAACACGGTGGCCGATGCCCATGATCTTCTTTTTCTGAGCGAGGGCGTCTTCGACCCAGGCGTCCACCTTGTCGAGGCTGCCGATCTCCTGAAGCATGTGGATCACCCCTTCATTCGCACCGCCGTGGAGCGGCCCCTTGAGCGCACCGATGGCGGCGCTGATCGCGGAATACATGTCGCTGAGAGTCGAGGCGACGACGCGGGCGGTGAAGGTGCTGGCATTGAAGCCATGCTCGGCGTGCAGGATGTAGGCGATGTCGAGGGTGCGTTCGGCTTCCTTGCTCGGCACCTCGCCGTTCATGAGGTAAAGGAAGTGGGCAGCCTCACTGAGATCCTTGCGCACCGGCGGGAGCTCGAGCCCCAGGCGGGCGCGATGGAAATAAGCGGCAATCACGCCGATCTGCGAGGTCAGACGGATGGCGTTGGCCAGATTTTCGCTCACGTCGATGTCATGACGCTTCTGATCGTAGCAACC
>CAMAZK010000301.1 GCA_945863205.1 Akkermansia muciniphila
CGTTCTACAATTTCTACACCGACTTCATCGAATCTTTTCGCCAGGTCGGCGGCACCGGCGCTCCGGGCGATCCGCTCATCTTCCAGAGCACGAACCTCTCCCGTGCGGAAATTTATGGCCTCGAATTCAAAGGGGAGACCGATTTCGGATTCATCTCCGAAGCGCTCGACGGCTTCGGCATCTTCGCCAATGCCGCCTACATCCAGGGCTATGACGGCCAGAGCCGACAGCCGCTGGCGAGCGTCGATCCCTTCAAGCTCGTCACCGGGCTCCGCTACCATCGCGAGACATGGCAGGTGGAGCTGGTTTCGACCTTCTTCGCCCGACAGAACCGCAGTGCGTCCATCCCCGGCGGCGTGCAGCAGTTTGAGGCGCCGAGCGCCTTCACGCTGGATCTGGTGGGACGCTGGCAGATCACGAAAAATGTCAGCCTCAACGCGGGCATCTACAATCTGACCAACGAGAAATTCTGGCGGCATCAGGACGTGCGCGGTCTCGACATGTCCCGCGCCGATCTGGACCGCTTCACCCAGCCGGGCATCAGCGGACGAATCGCGATGACGGTGCTGTTCTGAGCTTCGCAGGATCAAACAGGTTGGTGTTTGATGCGGGAAAGCGGCGGGCGGGGCGAGTGGTGTCGCTCCGCCCGTCGGCATCGGGGTTAGCTCCCCCTCACGCCCGCCACGAGCTCGAGTCCACGCCGGGATAAAGCCGCTCCAGCAGCGCTGTCATGCAGTCGCCCACCAGATGATGCGTCTCGCGGTAGAGGGCGGAGGGAGAGGTTTCCTTCTGGACGCCATTTTTCCAAAGCTTGTCCACTTCATCGGCGAACTCCTCCAGCACAGCGTCCGCCGCATCGCGCCAGTGCTCCGGCTGCTCGCTTTCCTCCCACTCACCCCGGCCGCGACCGAAGTGGCAGACGGCCAGGTAGGTCAGCAGCGCCAGGCGCACCTGCTCGCGGAAGTGCTCCCGCGACCAGCGCAGGCGCTGATCACTGCCGCGCACCAGATTGTAACTGCGGATCAGGGCGTAGGCGCCGATGCCGGATGCGATGCCGCCGATCAGCGCACCACCGCCAAAGGTCATGCCGCCGAGCTTCAGGTCGGCGATGAGGCCGCCCATCGCCCCGCCGGCAAAGCTGCCGACGACGCCCCAGATGCTTTCTGAAACGCCCTGCGGCTGATGGAAATGCTCCCGCGCCACCTGGCTCAGAGCGCTGCCCGCCGCTCCCTTGAGACCATGCGCTTCGATGAGCTTGTTCGTGGCCTGCTCGACGCGGTCGGCGAGTCCCTCAGCGAGTTTTTGCCGGGCGTCGTTGTACTCGCGGTTCAGCTCCTCGCGCTGCCAGCCCACGCGCTCCAGCAGCGTCTCGGCGCGCACGTCCACGCCGTCCACCAGCGCGGCGGTGAGCTGCTCTGACACGAGCCGCACGGAATCGAGAAACACCCCAATATTCCGCTGCGTCCACGCGCGTTTCACCTGCTGGAAGGTGGGGATTTTCGACCCCTCCATCAGCGGCGCCAGCGACTCCATCAGCGTGTCCTCCTGCACCCAGCAGCGGGCGAAGGCGTCCAGCGTCAACACGGAGCGCACGATCTCAAACTGCTTCAGATGGCCGCGCCAGGCGTCGAGTTCCGTGGCGTCGAAAAGCGAGCCACCGGCGGGTCCAGTTTGATTGAGCAGCACGACGACGGGCTTGCCCACCCAGGAGAGGATCTCCATCTCGGGGCCGATGTAGCCCGCCGCCTCCGGCGGTTCGGCCGCGTTGACGAGGTAGAGCACCACGTCCGCGTCCTCGCGCACGTTTTTCAGCGCCTGCTGGCTGCACCAGAGCGGGCGGTCGGTGATCCGGTCCCAGGTCTGCGAAAGGAACCATACCAACGGATTGCGCTCGCGCTTCAGGCGCTTCATGAGCCGGGCGCTGTCGCCGAAGCCGGGCGTATCCCACAGGCGCATCATGAAGCCGCCGGTCTCGATCAGCGTGAAGGATTCGTTCACCAGCGTCACGTGCGCCGCGTCGCGCACCTCCCCCACATCCTGCCGCAGCAGCGTGCGGGCCAGCGTGGTCTTGCCGGCGTTCGTGTGGGAGACGAGGCTCAGGGTGATGATGTCGGATGAATCACGCACGTCCGGCTCCCCCTGGCGCATTGGCGCAGTGGTCGAAGCCTTGAATCTGGAAAGCAGTGAGGGCACGGAATAAGAACGTTACGGTGAATGGGCGCGGTCGCGTGAGGATTCTTTGCGCACGGCCACGATGACCTCGGAGGCGAGGCCTTCGACCATGCGCGACCACAGCTGCTCACGTCCGGCGATTTTTTCCGGTGTCCAGCGCCCGGCCAGGCTCGTGCCGTCCAGCAGCACGATGAGATCAGGCTCCGCGTGCTTCGTGAGCAGGCGCTGCCGCACGTCGGACACCAGGCGGCGCTGCACCTCGTCCTCCGGCGTGGTGGCCATGTTAAAAAGCATCACCACCTGCGCGGAGGCGGGCTTCCATTCGGCGGCAAACTCGTCCTCGTCTCCAGCCGGGATGCGCAGGTATTCCGCCCGCGCCATGCCGCCGAAGCGGCCGCGCACGCCGCGGTCCCACACCTCGCGATGCGCCGGTGTGGCCTCCATCGCATGCACGAGCACCTGCACCAGCTCGTCCCCGCCCTCCACCGCCCGCAGCAGTCCCCGCAGGTAGCCGCCCCAGTTCAGCGTCCGCGCCCGGGAGGAAACAACCCACCGCCCCCGCATCAGCCCCACACCCGCGAGCAGCAGCCGCGGCACGATGACCAGCACCAGCAGGGTCCCGGCATACAAATTGATCCACGGCAGCGCCGGTGCCGGCTGCGACGTGACGCCCGCGCTGCGGTGCATCGCCGCCAGTTGCTCCAGCGGCACCGGCGTGCGCAGGACGGTGGCCGCCGGCTTGAACAGCGTCTCGAAAAACGCCCGAGCCCCGTCTTCACTCAACAGGGTGCTTTCCCACACTGCGCGATACTCCTTCGACCAGCCGCGTGCATACAGCGCTACCGCGCCGCCCAGCGCCAGCAGCGCCGCCGCCACGTGCAGCCACAGACGCAGCCGCATCTGCAGACGGCTCCAAGCCAGCGGCCAGGCGAGTTCCTCGAATCGTGCGCGCACCTTCTCGCCGAGGTCGCTCTCCGTCGGCCTCGAAGCCGCGTTGAAGCGGGAGACACCGTGCGCCAGCACCTCCGCCAGCCAGCCCCCGCACCCCACCATCGAAGTGGCCGGCATGACCTCGCACAGCACGCCGATGAGGACGACCACCGCGTTCCAAGCCAGCAGGCCCACCAGCGGCAGCGCCAGCAGGTTGAACTCGCTGGTCTGCCCCAGATCAGTCAACAGATACCCCGTGATCAGCGCCGCCACCCAGCCCGCTGCGGCCCATGGCCAGCGGCCCTGCGGCACACGCAGCAGAGCGAGCACCCGGATCAATTCACCGCGCCAGCCGATGGCCTCGCGGTCCAGCCACTCGGCCCGTCTTTTGAGGAAGGATTCGCCGCGCTCGTCCAACGCCTCACCCATGACCTCCTCGGAGACCAGTCCGGCACGCGTGTGCGCCGTCGCCTCGCGCCGACGCTCCGCGCCGACGAGTACGCCGTCCGCATCGCCTTCTTCGAGGGCGCGCCATTTCAGCACGCGCTGCCAGTCTTGCCATTCCATGGGGTTGATTTTGGCCACTCTAAACGCGGCTTGCCTGGGAATCCAACCCCGGCCTGTAATTTCACAGCAGATTCGCCCGCCTGACTCTATTCATCGTGGCCGGTTGTCACACCTGACCCACGGTATCCGTCGAAGGAACGGGGCGAAGGCAGTGCAGATTTTGGCAATCTGCGGTGAAAGGGGGCTCCTGCATGGAAGCAGGCCACCTCTAGCAACGATGCGTAGCCACTGGTTAGGAACGGAAATCGAAAATACTCGATTTGACCAATGAGTAATCTTCGGGCAAAAGCGCAGCCACGCCATGGTGCCCAATTGTGCGCCATGATTATTCTTCTCACATCAACATGAAGGACATCGTCGAAAACCGCAGCAGGTTGCACTTAGGCCATAAACTCAGAATAGGTATAATCGTGCTACGCGAGAACGGTTTCGTTTGGTGCTGCTGCCTCGCCGCTTACATCATCGCCAGCGCGGTGGCAGACCGCTTTTTCGGAATAATGGACAGGCTGCGTCGCCAGTGGGGCATTCCTGGCATGAACAGCAAGGCGTTGAACAAAGCCATCTGGGAGTCATGGGACTGGGGCGCAGGTGGTGATGAATGGACGCCGTCGGAGGAGTGGAAGCAGTCCGTGATGAAATGTGTGCTGGAGAAACACATGCCTGTGGGCAAGCGCGTGCTTGAGATCGGTCCTGGTGGTGGTCGATGGACAGGCGCACTCATCGAGCGCTCTGCAGACTTTACCGCTGTCGACATTTCCGCGAGTTGTGTGGAACTGTGCCGGAATAAATTTGGTGAGAATGAGAAGCGCCGCTTCATCCTCGGCTCCGGCTCCGATCTCAAAGGCGTAGCCGATGGCAGTATCGACGCGCTGTGGAGCTTCGATGTCTTCGTCCACATCAACCAGAATGAAGTCGAGGCCTATGCCGATGAGTTCCGCCGCATCATGACACCCGGCGCAGTCGGCGTGATCCATCACGGCAGCGCTGGCGGTACACACGGAGGTTGGCGCAGCAACCTGACACACGAGGCAATGCTAAAGCTTCTGCGTGATCGCGGCTTTGAGATCGACGATTCATTTCTCGAATGGCAGGACGCTGGCACTACGCATCAGGCCGGCCTCTACAAGGATGTGATCAACGTGTTCCGCCGGGCCTAGTATCGGGCGCCGTGGAGAGGACGACAGGGGCTTTGGAACCGCAGTTGCGACTCATGAAACCTCCAGCCGCCCGGCGTTCATCCGCAGATGCAGGTGCCCCAGCGCTGCGGCCTCGCTGCTGGAGTGGGTGACGTGCAGTACGGTCAGGGAATGCTCACGCTGCACGCGTTGCAGCAGCGCCACGGCCTCGGAGCGCATGCCTTCATCCAGCGCGGAGAGCGGCTCGTCCAGCAGCAGCAGTTTCGGCTGGGCTGCCAGCGCCCGCGCCAAGGCCACGCGCTGCTTTTCACCGCCGGAGAGCATGTCCGGCAGCCGGTCGAGCAGATGTGTGATGCCGAACTGCTGCGCCAGCCGCCCCACCCGCGATTCGATCTCCGCAGGCGGAATTCCTCGCAGTTTGGGAGCAAAGGCGATCTGATCCCGCACCTTCAATCCTGGGAACAGTGCCAAATCCTGCGGCACATAGCCGATGCCACGGTCACGCGGCTCCAGATCCGTCACATCCAACCCGTCCAGCCGCACGCGGCCCGTCGTGGGGCTGCGCAGGCCGCAGAGGATCTCCAGCAGCGTCGTTTTTCCACAACCGGTGGAGCCCATCAGCACTGCGTAGGTGTTCGCCGGGATTTCGATGGTCGCGTCCGCCAGGATCACGCGGTCGCCGGTTTTCCAGGAGATGTTTTCGAGCTGGATCATACTTTTTCCCCCGTCGCACGCACCACCACCAGCACCACCACGGCCAGCAGAACCATGAACAAACTCACCGCCACGGCGGCCTCCAGATTTCCCACGCTCAGTTCCAGCCAGACCGTCGTCGGCAGCACCTCCGTGCGCATCCGCGTGGCACCCGCGAAGACCAGGATCGGCCCGAACTCACCCAGACTCCGTGCCCAGGCGATGCAAAACGCCGCCACCATGCCGCGCCGCGCCGCCGGCAGCGCCACATGCCACAGCGCCTGAAAACGCGTGCAGCCCAGCGTCAGCGCCACCTCCTCAGGCCGCGCCGAGAGATGCTGAAACGTCCCCCGCATCGTGCGAATGGCAAAGGCCGCCGCGACGACGAATTGAGCCAGCACCACCCCGCTGACCTGGTAGGTGAAGGGAACCGCCATCTCGATCACCTTCCCGATCCGCGTCTGGAAAAAGATCAGCAAACACAGCCCCACCACCAGCGGCGGCAGGATGATCGGGAT
>CAMAZK010000302.1 GCA_945863205.1 Akkermansia muciniphila
GGTTTCACATCCTGATGCACAAAGCCTTTGCGATGCGCCCAGGCAAGACCTCGTGCGAACTGGATGGCAACACGGAGGATTCGGGCCAGCACTTCCACTTCTTCTCCCTCATAGAGCTGCCGATTCCGAATCCAGTCTGCCAACGATCCTCCGGTCACAAATTCAGAGAACACACAGGGCTGGCTGTCGATCTGGCGCGAATAGTAGCAGGTCACCACATTGGGATGCAGCCCCAATGCGGCCCAGATCCCGACCTCTTGTTCGAAGGCCGTCACATGAGACGGAGTGCTGAGAAATTTGGCCCGCGGTTGTTTTAGAGCCAGATCACAGTTCCAGTGGAGGTGCCTGACTTGGTACACCAACCCCATTCCACCCTCGAAGACGCGATCCACACGATAGGTGCCCAAGATTGTGTCTGACAAATTGATGGACATCAGGGCATGAATTGCAGGTGTTCGATGGCCGGGGCAAAATTCGGATCGATCAAAAGCGCGGAATGCAAGTCCGCTCGGGCTTGATCATTGTCTCCTAATTGAACAAACGCTTTTGCCCTTGCGCATAGGGCGACGGGATCAGGTCCAGTGATCAGCATGGCACGTGTCAGGTCGGAGACTGCGTCGCCCAAGGAGCCATACATCCTTCGAATTTCCCCTCTCACAATCAAAGCACGGCTATTGCGAGGGTTCTCGGCGAGCGCTCTTTCCGAATCCTGCAGAGCATCGTCATCATGATCGTTGTGCATGTGAGCCTCTGCCCGTAATGCGTAGGCTTCGTGGTATTCGGGATATATGTCGATGGCATTCGTGGCATCTTGAACGGCAAGATCGTATTCTTGCAACCCTAGATAGGCTTCCGCTCTTGTGACGAATGCCAGACTGTCATCTTGCGGAGGAATATCCAATGCCTCGGTGGCATCTTCTTCGGCTTCCCGGAATCGTTGAAGCTGGATGTAACATTGCGCGCGCAGGTTTAACGCACTTCGCCTGAATGCGGCATTGTCATCATGCGTAGCTCGACGCAAGAAGAACTGCCCTTGGGCCAAATTTAACGCGAGAGTCGCCTCACGCATTGCAGTCGTGAACCGCTTGGCTCGAATGCTGACCTCTGCCCGTTCCAGGAATGTTTTGACCCTTTCCTCATGCGTGGGCGTCTGTATTCTTTCAACCAATTCTGAGTCAATCTCGAGGGCGGCGTGGTCGTCGTTGATGACCTCTCCACGCAGTCTGGCAATGGCAGCGACGGTTTTTAAAAACGAAAACTTGCGTGCGGGGGCCACGGACTCAACAGCTTCATCGTATGAATCAAACCAAGGCATGCGATTCGCTTGATAGGTTTCGAGTGTGACGGGGGTTTCTGGCGGCGGCTTCCCTGTGATCTTTTGAAAAGCGGCACTGTTAACGATCCGAATATTCACCATTCGTTTTGCACTCGAATCCCACGCATCGGCTCCATAGGTATCACGTTGGATTTGCTGCTTGATGGACCCACCAGCCGCGATGCCCATTTCCAAAGGTCGAACGGGCGCACTTGCAAGACCCGTCAACGACGGTGCAGTCGCAAATAGAGCGCCTGAATCCCTAAAGGAAGCGGGTTCATCATACTCACCTCGATGCTTCGATGCGGCTTTTCTCCAATGCTCTTGCGATGCTATAAACGAATGAATTTCATTGTCACTCCATTGTCCTCTCTGAAGAGATTGACCGTCGTCACCAAATTCTTGAACCAATAAATCTCGAATCTCGCGGAGTTTCGACATCTGATCCTCTATTGATATTTCCAATTTAATCGCCATTTGCGCATCGCGCCCGCGAAAGATGGTGGCAAGGGTCCGTGACTCGAAATCAAGACGTGAAATGAAGATGTCTTGTTTGGCCTGAATTCTTCGTTTTGCAGCATCTCTCTTTCGGCGCTTCGTAACTTCGGGATCCTCTGATGGGAACCGATCTTCTTTAGGATCGAAAGCAACGATTTGAAAGCCTCCGTGTTTGGCCTCGTCAGTCAATTGTTCCTCGATAGTATACCCATGCCCGAGTGGCATGGCCACGAACTGACTGACAATATTCTTGCCTTTGTTGACTCCATCCAGCCACCTTTGGCCGGGTAAGACCACATAATCTTGCTCATGATCATGAATCTCTTCCTCATAAGGTTTGCCCGTGATCGCATTGATCCTACCAACCGCTACTTTTGCGATTGATGGCCGCCATTTTACGCCTTTGAATTCCAGAAAGAGAGCCTCTCGCTGATACAACGGGATGAAAAAACCTCCTTCTTCAAGCCAATGAGAAGGCACATTTTCGGCAAAGTCCTCAATCCGGTAAATCGGTAGCACTCCGAGGTCCGCTGGCAGCGGGTAATCTTTCCCGTCTTCCGGCACCCTGAGTGTCCGTCGGAATGAGATGCTTGTATGAAGACCCACATGCAATGATTCAAAACAGTCATCCTCTGCATCACCTCCCTCCAGATGGATTGTTAAACGCCCCACCTTCTGTTTTGCGGCGGCTATCGTCCCCAACAAAGAGCAGAGCTGAGTCAGCGCACTGAGAGGGGAGGCATCGGACGCACTTTGCATGAGTCCAGCGAGCTTGGACTCGAATCCTGTCAAGTCATCCTTTGGTAGAAAGGGACGAACTGAACCGGAAACAAGCCGCTTAATCAACTGGGACATTTGCTGGTAATCATTATCCAGAACGGCTTTGCCTATCCTTGCGGAGTAGCTGTCCCCGGAGATCGGTCCGGAGTCATCGCCCAGCCAGATTAAAAAATTAGGCATGTCTGAACGCAGTTCGGCAACGTGCCACAGGAGGTCTAAAAGGACATTGGCTGTCTGCTGGCGTTCTCCTGACGCGGCCGCCTTCATCAGTGCGTTCGTCAGAGTAGTGATTTGCGAAAGTTCGTTCATGAGAGTGTGAGGAAGCGCTTGTTCAAGGCAGGCTATCAATCATTTGCCGGGCGGATGAAAATCTTTTTCGCAGATCGCTTGTCAGACACTGCCCAAACCAGCTTGAGAGCTTTTGAGGAATGGATTTCTCTCGCTTTTCGACCGGAACAATTGGCTCATTCAAGATCACATCAATCGGATCACGCTTCTCCGTAAACGGATACGGAAACGCGCCGGTAAGCATGAAGTAGAATGTCGCCGCCATGCTCCAGACATCGGAAACGGGTTTGAGGTGCTTGAAGTTGATGAGCTGCTCGCGGGGCATGAACAGCGTGGTGCCAGCGTAGTTGCCGGTGACGCTGAGACCGCTCAATCCGGCCTGCTGGAAGTTTTTGGCGAGGCCGAAGTCGGAGATTCGTGCTACTCCGCGGTCGAGCAGGATGTTCTGCGGCTTCAGATCGCGATGTACGATGCCCTGCTGGTGCGCATGGGCGAGACCCTCCAACGCGGCGAGCATGATGGGCTTCGCGATTTCCAGCGGAACCTTGCCGCCGTGCTGCCGGATGAAGTCCCACAGGCTGCCGCCCTCGCAGTATTCCATGATGAACCATGGGATGCCGTTGCAATGGCCCTGGTCGAACAACTTGACGATGTTCGCATGTCGTAGCTGCGCGGTGATGGTCATCTCCCGCAGGAATTTGTCGATCTCGACTGGAGGAACAGCAACTCGAGGAAGCATCACCTTGATGGCGACCATGACACCGTCGCTCAGACGACGAGCACGGAAGACGACGCCAAAGCCGCCACGCCCCAGTTCCTTCTCGATCTTATAGCCGGGGATGTCGAGCCTGGGAGATTCGCCTTGCTTCGCGGCTTTGAGCAGGAGATCGGCTAGCTGTTTGGGCTTGAGCTCATCAAAGCTGGGCACGGGAACGGCGGGTGGTGGCCCGGCCTGCTTCTCTGCCTGGGTGACGTGGACCTCCAAGGCAGTGTCGCCCACCTGGATGCGGTCGCCCTGCTTGAGCGTGACCTCGGGATAAGCTCGGCGTGCGCCTTCCTCGGGTGACTCGCCTTCTTTCCGTCCGCCGACTTTGCGCCCGTTGACGTAGGTGCCATTGCGGCTGCCGAGATCGCGCACGCAGGCCTGCGGCGGGCATACTTCGAGGATGAAGTGATGGCGGGAGACGCAGGCATCATCCGGCAGACACACCTGGCAGTCTGGATGACGCCCGAGCAAGAAGGTATCGTGTGCGGCGAAGGTGAAGACCTTGCCCTTGGCAATGCCTTCAGTGATGCGGAGCTGGACAGAGGCAGACATGAGGGATTTACGCGCATTCTCCGCTGGTGGCAGTGTGGCTGGCAAGCGCTTTGCACACGGCATGCTCAAAAGATTGCCGAGCTTCCTGCCGCACGGCATCGTACCATGTCTGAAAAGTCGCATGCTGTGCAGGCGAGGCATCAGGGCGTGGCACCCAGGTCATGGTGGCAAGATTGAGACACAGGAATCGCCGCATAACGGGAGGCACATGCCCTATGCTCTCATAGCTGAGCGGGCGGCGCAGCCCGGCAACGAGCGAACGATGCTGGTGTACCGCCAGTGCCCGCAGTGAAGCCAGTTCCTCGTCAGTCCGCGCTTCATCCTGGACATGCTGCCAAAGGGGCGCGAAATCGAAGTCACTGAACAAATCACCGCCGAAGGTCTCGTCGCAGGAGTCGAAGAAACTCATTATGTATCGGAGGCTGCGGCCAAACTGGCCACACTGCGATGCATAGGCGGCGGCTGAGAACCAAAGGTGCGGACTCTGCTGGAATGCCGCATGCCTGAGGGCTTGGCGGCACAGGTTCAACGCAGGCAGCGGCCCCTGCGCAACATTCAACGCACGCGAAGTCTGCGCCACCAGCGTCACCGAATAGAACCGCATGCGCTTTAACGCCTGCGTACCCACGGCGGCTGCCTCTTCCGCCCGGTTCAGAGCGATTAGCAAAGAGACCCTGCCCACCGATGCCTGAATGTCCCAGCGGCCTCCGGTTGGTTTCACGTCGGCATACCATTCGAGCGCGGGGGCATGACGCCCGGCATTCTGAAACGAGATACCGTTTTCGAAGGCAATCTGGTCGTCGCCTTTGGCGGCGGATTCACGGTGGTATTGGGCGATGATCATGGCGATACGGTATGGTTTCACCTGCAACTACGGAGTTGGTGAAAAATCGTCAACCAGTCGGCTAAAAATGCCTGCAAACGGGCCATCTGAGTCGATGAATGCAGCATGGCGGACGCGGTGCTGGCTTTCTCGTTCCTTGCCTTGGTGCTGACCAAGGCGGCAGATTTTTGGACCACTTTGAGATATGTCGGACCGGAGGCGGAATGCAATCCCTTGGCGCGGATGCTGTTTCAGCGATTCGGCTTCATCGGCGGGCTGCTGGTGGTGGCGTTGACCTGGGGCATGATTGTCGCCATGGCCTATGGGTATGCGTGGTGGCTGGGGGGCAGTCTTGAGCGGTGGGTCACTGCATTGACAGGCCTGCTGATCGCAGGAGTCCAGTGGGACGCGGCCCGCTTCAACGCCACCGGTCGAAGTTCCTGTGTCACTCGCAAGGCGCTGATGTTGTACCATGGTTGGCGCAGGATGTGGCGGGCACGTTGAGCCGTGATTGTCGGCTGCGATGTATGACACGGATCCCGATTGCCAGGTGATAGGCGTCAGCGATTCTCACGCACCATCCCACTCTTCATGAAGCCCGAATTTCACACCACCATGTTCCAGGTCATCCCAGACAACCTGCCGTCATCCTTCTTCGTCCTCACCGGCTGGAATCCGCATGGCAAAGAGACTGACTTTGGCAGCAACTCGGACCGGGATAACCAGATCGAGGCGGAGATCGCGAAGCTGCGGCACTTTCGTGTGATTGGCCTGTCGCCCGACGAGAAGCATGCTGAACCTGGCTGGGGCTTCGTATGCAAGGAGAAGCGCGTGCTCGAAATGGCGCACAAATACCAGCAGTTGGCGGTTTATGAGGTTAAGGATGACCAGCTCACACTGATTTCCGCAGATGGGAAGAAACGTGTCAGCCTGGGCAGGTGGTCGGATCGGGTGCGTGATCCGCGCAACATGGTGCAGTTCAGCA
>CAMAZK010000303.1 GCA_945863205.1 Akkermansia muciniphila
CCGGGTTCGGGCCGGGTGCGGGCCGTGCGGCCGTATTGATCGCCGCGAGCCGGGTCACCAGTGGTACCGGAGACGTCTCGTGGGTGTCGAAGTTGAAGCCGTAGTGCGAGGCGGACACAGTGTTGAGGAACCACGAGGTGCTGGGTGTATTCGGCGCGCTGGAGAGCATCGTCAGCCAGGGCGTGTCCGTGGAGCCCGGCAGGAGTTGGGGCCGAGTGACCTGAAAACTCGCCGCCGGGCGGTCCTGACCCGGTCCCGCGCCGGGATTCGGCGGACTGGCCGCCCCACGACCGAGACCGACCGCAGCGACGGTGCTGCCTGCGGGGAAAAGCGGCAGCAGCGAGCCCGTGGCCGACGCCACGATGAAAGGCCCGCCGATTCCACCCACGTTCATCCCGGTGACCACCGGCATGACATAGGCATAGGGCAGATCACCGGGCAGAATCGGCGCTACCGAGATGGGCTGCACCATCGGCCATGCGCGATTTCCCGTGCCGGGCGGCGCCACGGCAAACTCCGTGGCCAGCGGCGTGAGGACCACGGTTTGGGCTCCCGGCTTGTGCGGCAGCACGCCGAACAACTGGACGCGCCACGTATTGATCTGCGAGACGTTGCCGTTCACGCTCCATGTCACCGTCATGCGCTCCCCGGCGCGGATGATGCCGGTGGGCGGCGCCACGCGCACGGCGCTGATCGTGGGCACCTGAGGCGCGATCAAAGGGCTCAGTAGGTTGGCCAGCGCATTGAGAAAGGGCAGAATGCCGCCCGGTCCCCGCACCGGCAGTCCGCCGCCCGCCGTGCGGCGCTGGGGTGGCAGCAGGGGAGGAAGCGTCTTTGGCGGTCCCGCCACCAGCGGAGGCGGAGGCTCAGGCACGATGCCCGCCGCAGGGATGGCGCTTTTCATTCCCGCCGTCCACAGCGGCACCTCTCCCTGCGCCAGAGGCGTGGTCACCAGCGCCCCCGTTTCATCGTAGTGCGCCACCGGCGTCAGCCAGAACGAGGGAAGCGCCTTTTTGTCGTCATCCTGAGTGGCGCTGTCATAAACGGTTTCCCCGTCCGCTTCGACGAGCACCCGGTCCAACTGCGCACGATCAGGCACCTTGCCCGTCGGTCCGCCACTGCCGATCACGCCGACGCCCGGGCGTGCCAGGGCCTCTTTGGTGAGCGGATTCATCGCCAGTTCGAAGCCGGCCAGTTCGAAGATCTGCGGGTCCGACTCATCCAGCAGCGGATCGGACTCGGAGGAGAGCAGATACTTGCGGCCGCCCGCCTGAAAATAGAGCGGATTTCGCGTGCCGGGCCGTGCGCCCTTGCCGCTGGTCAGCGTGACCGTGAGTTTCTGCACCGGGGTGCCTGCCAGGGGCTCGGCTTGGAATTTTGCATCCGACTCCTCATACCACGGGGCGGCTCCCGCCATGCGTCCGCTCAGGGCCCGCACGAGCGCGTGCTCGTCCTTCAGTTCGGCCTCTTCCGCGGCGGTCAGCTGATCCTTGTTCACCTTCTCCTCGTAGTCCGGCAGCATCTTCATCAGGCTCTCGCGGCTGGAGGCCAGCTTCTCCTGCGCTCGCGAATTGACGAGGCCGTTCGCGGCAAAGAGCTTTCCGTTCACCTCGATGCGGTAGCCCGCCAGCACCCAGTCCGTCCGTCCTTGTGAGGCAAACCCGATGCTGTGAAGATCGCCCGCTTTCACGCCCGCTAGCAGTTGGCGCGAAGTGCGCAGTTCATCGCCGCCGATGTCGTCTTCCGCCGCCGAAAACTCGAACGACGCCATGCGTCCCGGGGCGATCTCCGTCGCCGCGCCTTTCAGCGACGACAAGCGTGGAAACGCAGCGAAGGAAGGATCGCGCTCCAGACCGCCGAGAGGATGCAGGCGCAGGGGAAAACCCAGGCCCAGATGCACATCCACCGCTTCACGAAGAGCCGCGCCGTCCGTGCCGACACCGAGTGTAATCTTGATCGTCTCCACGGCTTCGTCCGGCGGCAGGCTGCCCGTTTCGAAGGGCGTCAGCGGTAGGCCCTGGTGCGGGATCGGTGCATCTGCCGACACTTCCGTTGCCTGCGGTGCCTCCGCTTCCGGTGCAGGCTGCGCGGTGATGCCTGCGATCAATGAAGGATCGACCTTGGTCACGTACAAGACGCCGGCTCCCGCCAGACCTCCCACGAGGAGTCCCAAGAACAGCTTCCCCCATCCTGAAGGCGGCTTGCTGCGAACGACGTGCGGATCGGAATGGGCTTCACTCATGGCGATGGGAAATGCCTCCGAACTTGGCGGAATCAAATCGCGCCCAATTCGATGGTTCCCGAGGGTATCCCCCTCCGCCCCGCTTCGACAACCCTTAATTCAATCCAAATCTGCGGTGCGGCGCCGGGTTTAGACGAGCTTCAGCCGCTTGCGCAGGAGCCACTCGGCGGTGAGGAGCAGGATCGCTGCGCCGAACCACCACCAACTGGACCAGAGGTTGGTTTCTTTGGTGATGACCTGCTTGCGGTCGAGAGTCTGAAGGAGGTTCGGCAGGTCGGTGGCGGCCTGTTCCTCACGCAGGAAGCGACCGCCGCTGTTCTGCGCCATGGTTTCGAGCAGCGGGCGGTTCATGGTGAGCGTGGCCCACTCCGGGTTTCCGGCGTCGGAGACGTTCAGGGAGAGACGGGCCTCGCTGCGCGGGGCGCTGGGGCTTTCGGCGACGGCGATTTCGTAGGTGCCGGCCTTCAGCGGCGGGGTCAGGGCACGATAGACGCCGATGTGCGTGGGATCGGCCTCAAGCTGGAGTGTGGCTACTTCCTCGCCTTCGTACAGCAGGAAGGCGCGTGGCTGGGCGTCAGTGGTGATGTCTCCCCGGTCGTTGCGGATGCGCACGCGGATCTCGGAGGATTCACCGGGCGAATAGCGCAGACGGTCCGTACCGAGGGCGATCTTGTTTTGTTCGACCTGAAACGGCGGCGCGGCGATCCAGGCGCCGAGCTGCATCCAGAGCCGCTGGTGGTAGAGATCGGCCACCTGAAAACGCCAGCGCCAGAGCTCGTCTGTGCCGAGATAGAGGACCGCGCCTGCACCGACCTGACGGAACACCAATGCGGGCTGCTGGGCGGTGGCGAGAGTGATGGCACCGGGCAGGGGCTCCACCTTCGAATGCCAGTTCACTTTCGGAAGGGTGGGCCAGAGCGCCGCATTCGCGCTGGGGCTGTCACTGAGGCGCAGGCCGTCGAAGCGCTGCCCGTCCGTGGTGAGTTCGAGGCTGGTCGGCTGGGGGGAAACGCTGGAGGCGCCGAAGCGGACGGGAATCAGGGAGGCGGTTTTTCCTTGAGCCCAGCCGTTGAGGTTGCCGCGCTGTCCATCGATGAGAATGAGGCCGCCGCCGCGTTTTTCGACGAATTCGACGATCCAGTCGAGGCTTTCGGGCTTGAAGCGGTTGAGAGCGGCTTCGCCGAGAATGATGAGGTCGTAGCTGAGGAGTTCGTCGCGGTTTTTCGGAAAATTCCGCTGGAGGCTGCCGGCGGTCGGATTGTCGGCGAGATCGTCAAAGATGAGCGTGGCCTGCCAGCGGTCGTCGCGGTCAAAGTGGTTGTGGATGTAGCGGCTTTCCCAGCGCGGACGACCGTCGAGGATGAGGACTTTGCGCTTCTTTTCGAGGAGGTGAATGGCAAGCTCGCGGGCGTTGTTGGAGCGGGTCTTTTCCAGCGCGGCGCGGTCTCCGCTGGCGGCGACTTGGATGCTCACGGTGCGCAGCGTCTTGTCACGCTGACCGAGGGCGGGCGGCGGGAGCTCGCTGACGGGGAAGAGGAAGTCGAACTTCTTCTCTCCCTTGCCGTCGGTGGTGAAATCGCGCTTCCAGAGGACCTTTCCGAAGCTCTCGATGCGCACGCTGGCAGGGATGCCGGCGGGCATGCTGTCGTTGATGGAAATGCGGCCCTGGAAGTTCTCCCGGCTGAAGACTGACTCCGGCGCCTTGACCTCCAGAAGGGACAAATCGGCGGGAGGAACCTCGGTGCCGAAGCCGATGGTGAAGATGGAGGTGCCACCGCCCTTGAGCGTGGTGCTGAACTCTTCCGGCGAGCCGCTGGCGTTGTGCTGGCCGTCGGAGAGCACGACGAGCGCCGTCCCGGCTGCTGCGGGGCCGAGAGCGGAACGGAGAGCCTGATCGAGATTGGTGTTCGGCGTCGTGGCCGGGAGGTCGAAGGCGGCGGGCAGCTCTCCGGAGGTGTCCCTGCCGTTTTGGCGGTGCCACCAGAGCCGCTGCGTGTTGTTGCCGCGCAGGGCCACGAGCTCCACGTCCAGTGATTCGGCCAGTTTTTTCAGCAGCGGTGTACCGCCTTTGAAAAGCAGGTCTTCGGCTCGCTGGTAGCGCGTCTTGGCTGATCCGTCTTTCGGATCGTCATTGAGCTGCATGGATGCGGAGCTGTCCACGGCGATGACGACACGCCCGAGCTGACGCAAGGTGGTGACATGCCGCAGCACGGGGCCGGCGAGGGCCAGGACAAGGATGAAAACTGCAAGCGAGCGCAGCAGGGCCGGGACCCGTGCGAGCGGCGCCGAGACAAACTTCAACTCCCGCCGGTAGAGGAACCACATCGCGACTGCGAGGCCGAACGCGATCAGCACCACCGGAAGCGGCGGGTAGCCGCCGGTGAAGCGCAGGGTGGTTTCGGTTTCGGGAGTCATGCAGGTATCAAATCAGCCTCTGGAGATGCGCTGCTGGAGCAGCACCTCGAAGAACAGGAGGGCAAGGAGGGCGATGAGGAGCGGCTGCCAGAGCTCGCTGCCGTGGCGGCGTGTGCGGTCGAGGGACTGGTAGGCGGGGAGGGACTCGGCGAAGGCTGCATCGTGGCGCTCGGCGATTTTCTGGATTTCGGACGAGGAGAGCGCTTTGAGGTCGGATTCGGCGCTGTCGGTGTTGAAAGCGATGAGGATGGACTTGTCCGTGCCGTTGCGCTGGAGCTGGAAGATGCCGGCTTGGGAGATGGGCTGGCTCTCCACGAAGACGCTGCCGCCTTCCTGCCGGCTTTTGAGGACCTGTGTCTGGCCGGTGGGGTCGCGCAGGGTGAATTCGGAGCCGAGGTCGGCAGGCTCAAGGTTCATGCGAACCTTCGAGCCGATGAGCTGCCAGGCGGGTGCGCTGCCTTCCGTGGCGAGGTAGGTCGTGAGGCGCTGCATGAGAGGCACAAAGAAGGGCTGAAGCGGTAGGCTGGTCCACTCGGCATTGGCGGTGGTGGCGGCGGCGATGACACGCCCTTGGCCGAAGGGTTTTTCGACGAGAAGCGGCACGTTGCGGTCGAGATTGAGGATGCGCTGGGTTTGGTTTGGGGTGGAATCTGCCGTTTCCGGGGTGAATTCGAACCAGTGGCGAAACTCGGCGTCCTGAAGGCGGCCCCCGCGTGCGTCATTGAAGTAGAGCATGCTGGGATGCGTGAGGCGCTGAATGAGCACCCGGGCGGGGGCGTCGGCGAATTCGGCACGCGCCTGACCTTTAACGGCCGCAGGCAGCAGGCCCTGGCCTTTGCGGTGAAAGTCGCGGTTGTACCAGTCGATGTCGCAGTCTGGACCGGCAAAAACCAGGAGACCGCCGCCGTCACGAACGAATTTTTCGAGGTCGCTCAGGCTTCGGCCCTGCAGCTTTTCGATGTTGGCCATGATGACGACTTCGGCCTGCTTGAAGTCGTCGTCGCGGAGTTTGCGGAGATCGACGGTCCGGGTGCGAATGAGGTCCTTCAGGGAATCGGCGGCTGCGGTGTGCGGTGTGAGGGCCAGCTCGACGAAGTCGGTGTCTCCTTCCAGCGGCGCAGAGCCGGGGCTGCCCTCGATGAGCAGGACATTGAGCTGATTGCGGATTTGGACGACGCTGTGAAAGGCGTTGTCGTCGGTGAAGCTGTCACCCTCAAGGCGGACGGAGAGAGAGTGGTCGCCGACGGTGTCGAAGGCATGCGTGAAGCTCAAAACGGCCTCACCGTCAGGCGCGAGGGAAACGCGGGCGGTGCGCAGGCGGGCACCGTCGGCTTC
>CAMAZK010000304.1 GCA_945863205.1 Akkermansia muciniphila
GAGAAGGCGCTATCGCATGAATGGCGATCTCATTTACCGTAACCCGGCTCGGCCTGACCGTTCTCGTTGAGGTGGCCGGTGGCCCAGAGGAGGCCGCGTGTCACGAGGTCGAGGTAGCGGGCGTCGGCGACGGTTTCGGTGTAATGGCCGAGCGTGGTGGAAAACACGCGGGTCTTTTTCGGACCGTACTCATTGGTCCAGGCGACGACGGCCGTCGCCTCGGTGGATTTGGCGTCTGGCGCGGGTTTTTCACCCTTTTTGGCCTTCGGCGGGACGATCTGGACGCCGCTGGCGAGAGCTTTGGCACCGAGGATCTGGACGTTGTTGTAAAGCTCCTCGTTCATGGTGGTCCAGTCACCGAGTCCCTGGGTGATCGGATGGGTTTTGTCGGTGAAGGTGACGGAGATGGGCTCCTTCGGGCCATGGGCGGTGGATTGGATGCCTATGAACTCGTACCAGTGCGAGTTGTCCGCGCCTGCGGTGACGGGTTCCTTGAAGTTCCCCCAGCGGTAGCTGTGCATGGCGCAGTGGAGATTGACGGCAGGTTTGCCGGCCTTGTGGGCGCCCAGGATCGTGTTCACATACTCCGGGTCGGTGACGCTGGCGCTGCATTCATCGTGTACGATGACATCGAAGTCCTTGGCCCAGTCTTTGGCCTTGTAGATCTCAAACGTGGCCGAGGTGGTCGTGTCCGGGTTGTAGGCGACATCCACGATGGCATTCAGCCGCGCCTCGATCCCCTCTTTAAGAGCGGTCGTCTGCTTGTCGTACTCGTGGCAGCAGCCACCGGCCACGATGAGGACGCGGAGCGGCTTGACGGCGGAATCGGCGGCCTGGGCGAGGAAAACCGCCGCGGTGACACCGAGGGCGAGGAGGGGAAGAAAGAGTTTCATAGGTTGGTGGGGGATGTGACGTGAGGCTGATTGCAGCGCGGTTGAAACGGGATGTCGAGGGGAAAATTGCGCCCGGCTTTGACAGGTGCGGCGTTCGGCGGCAAGACTGCCGCGTGGGCGACTACTTGACGTTTGAAGAGCTGATGAAATGGGATGCCGGGCGTTTCACGCCGCCGGCTCGACTCGCGGTGATCGGTGATCCCATCGCCCACTCCCGCAGTCCGCAGATGCACAACCCTGCCCTGAAGGCTTGTGGCATCGAGGCGCAGTACATCCGGGTGCAGGTGCCTGAGGGGCGTGTGGGCGAGGCGTTCCGGCAGTTCGCCAGATGCGGCTTTCTCGGCGTGAACATCACGATCCCGCACAAATTCGAGGCACTGGCCGCGGTGGATGAGGTGGACGATCTCGCAGCCGCCCTCGGCGCGGTCAATACCCTGGTGATCCGGGACGGCAGGCTGCTCGGGCGCAACACGGACGGCCCCGGATTTCTGCGGAGTGTGCGGGCCGCCTTCGGTGCCGAGGTGAGTGACCTGCGCGTGCTGATCCTCGGTGCCGGCGGCGGCGCTGGCCGGGCCGTGGCGGTGCAGTGCGGCCTGGAGGAGTGCCGAAGTCTCGTCCTCGTCAACCGCTCCGCCGGCAAGTCCGCAGCCGTGGCCGATGAGATCCGCGCCATGGGGCGCTGCCGGGATGTCTCCGCCGCCCCGTGGGAGGCAGCGGCCCTGGCCGAAGCGGCCGAGCAGGCCGACCTCATCGTAAATGCGACATCCCTCGGCATGAAACCGGGTGACGGAGCACTGATCCCGGCAGACGCCCTCAAATCACGGCACCTCGTTTTTGACATGGTTTACCGGGCAGGCGGCGAGACGCCGCTGCTGGCGGACGCACGCGCGGCAGGTGCCAAAGTCGTGGATGGCCTGACGCTGCTCCTGCACCAGGGCGCCATCTCCTTCGAGCACTGGTTTGACCTCCCGGCCCCGCTTGAAGTGATGAGGGAAGGCTTGCAGAATGCCATCGCCCTGTAAGATGCGCCCCCACATGACCGCCGCACGGCACTTTGCACTCAGCTTTTTCGGCCCCATCGTGGCCGGAGCCGTTTTTTGCGGGGTCGTGAGCCTGTTTTCAGGCTGGCTGGAGTTTTACCATGTGCCCGTCATGGTGCTCATGCTGATTGGTTTCATCGTGGTGGCCCTGGGCACGCGCTGGTTCGTGCGGAAGCACGTGGCGGTGACCTGCCCATTCTGTGGCGGAAAAAGCTACGAACTTCCGGACAGGGGCAACCGTTTCGTCTGCACCGTTTGCGCCAAGGATCACTGACCCGGCGGCCAGCCCAATAAATCGGCTTGCTCAAAGCCGTGAAAGTCGCTATGTGTTCGCGGCGTTTTAGATCAAAGGCACGAAGCTTTTCGATGAAGCAGCGCCCACCATTCGATTTTCCTGCATGATATTTCTTTTGTCGCACTCACTCCTCCCGCATGTCCGGGAAACGGAGGATGCGTACATCGCGGGAGCGAATCTGTGCTGATATGATGTTCGCAGAGCGTCTCAGTCTGAAAATTTTCCGGTGGCGTTTCGGTGCGCTTTCCGGAGTTACGAACCCACCTGGAGGTACCCCATAAGCAATCCATTCCAACAACTGAGCGGCGGCAGCTTTGCCCCGCGCCCGCAGAATCAGCAAGGCACAGGAGGTCCGCGTCCCGGCCCCTCCGGGACCAATCCGCCGTCAGGACAGCGCCCGGCCCCGGCTGGAACGCCCCCGCCAGCAGGTCCCCGCCCCGCAGGCCCGCGTCCGGCTGGCAATGGCCCCGCCGGGGGCTTTCGTCCGGGAGCAGCAGGTGGTGGAAGCAACAGCAGCAGCGGCACTGGCGGCAACAACGCCGCACGCCCGGGTGGTGCAAACAACCGCAACAATCGCGGCCGCTACTTTGACCAGACCCGCATCAACGAGCGCATCCGCGCCCCGAAGGTCCGGGTCATCGTCGAAGAAGGTCAGCACCAGCTGGGCATCCTGCCCACGCACCAGGCCATCCGCATGGCCAAGGACCACGGACTCGATCTCGTGGAAGTCGCGCCGAACGCCGACCCGCCCGTCTGCAAAATCGTCAACTACGGCAAGTACAAGTACCTGCAGGAAAAGCACAAGAAGGAAGCCCACAAGCACCACAAGGCCGGAAAGGTGAAGGAACTCAAGTTCCGCATCGGCATCGACCCCCACGATTACCAGATCAAGATCATCCACGCGGAAGACTTCCTCGCCGAAGGTCACAAGGTGCGCATCCAGCTCCAGTTTCGCGGTCGTCAGATGGCCCATCAGGAGCTCGGCCACAAGCTGGCCCAGACGATCAAGGAAGACCTCAAGACCATGGGGCACTGCGATCAGGAGCCGCGCATGGCCGGACGTAACATCAACATGCAGATGAGCCCCCTGCCTGAGCAGCAGCGCCATCGGAAATTCAAGACCCATCTCAAGGGCGTCACCGACCATTCCGAGATCACCCACAAAGAGGGCCACGATCCGCGTGAGGACAAACACGATCAGGACGATCACCACGAGGACGAGCCGCCCAAGGCTGAAGAAGGAGATGGCACGACTCCTGCCGCCTGATCCTGCACCCCAGCCGCCAGCCACGAATTACCGTCTCATGACGACAACCGCCTTGCGCAGGCAGGGCGGCTTGCGACAATCGGCGCATGCCTGACCACGCCGCCTTTCGCTCCCTGTTCGAGAGTCTCAAAGCCGAGATGCAAAAAGCCATCGTCGGCTATGACGAACTGCTGAACGACGTCCTCGTGGCCATCTTCTCCGGTGGCCACGTGCTGCTGGAGGGCGTCCCCGGCCTCGGCAAGACCTACCTCGTCCGCACCCTCTCCCAGGTCGTCGGCCTCGAACCCGGACGCGTGCAGTGCACGCCGGACCTGATGCCGGCGGACATCCTGGGCACCCACATCGTCGGGGAGGACGAAAAAGGCCACCGCACGCTGCGCTACGAAAAAGGCCCCGTTTTCAAAAACCTCCTGCTGGTCGATGAAATCAACCGCGCCACGCCCAAGACCCAGGCCGCGCTGCTCGAAGTCATGCAGGAACGCTGCGTCACCACCGGCGGCGAGCGCCACCTGCTGCCGGAGCCCTTTTTCGTGCTCGCCACGCAGAACCCCATGGAAATGGAGGGCACCTACCCGCTGCCCGAAGCGCAGCTCGACCGCTTCATGTTCAAGATCAAGGTCCCCTTCCCCGACCTCGATTCCCTCGTCGAGATCTCCCGGCGCACCACCGGTTTCACCGAGCCGAAGCTCGCCAACATGACCAGCGGTCCGCAGCTCATGGAGATTCAGCAGTCGCTCTCCCAGATGCCCGTGGCCGATCCCGTGGCCCACTACGCCTCCCGCCTCGTGCTCAGCAGCCATCCCGAACAGCCGGACGCCATCCCTGAGGTGAAGCGCTACGTCAGCTACGGAGCCAGCCCGCGCGGACTGCAGGCCCTCATCCGCGGCGCCCGCGTCTGGGCAGCCCTGAACAGCGCCACCGCCGTCTCCACCGACGACATCCGCGCCATCGCCCACGTCTCCCTGCGCCACCGCATCATCCTGAATTTTGAAGGCGAAGCCGGACAGGTGAAGGTGGACGACATCATCACCAAGCTGCTCGACCAGGTGAAAACTCCGGCGCAGGAGGCGGCGTAAAATCAAAAGCTGTCATGAAAATTCTGCTCTGGCTCCTTCTCGCGTCAATCAGTATGACCGTGGGTTGCAAGAGTGGCCGCGAATATATCGCTCCCGCCGCGCCATACGATGACATCAATACAGTTTCACCCAAGAGTTACAGTCGGCGCTACCTGCAAGTCATGGCCGCAAGTTCGTGGTGGCATCACGCCAGACAGGGCGAAGTGTTCGCCTGCGGCGCAATGGGCAACCGTGCTTTCAAACCAGGCATCACGGTGAACACCGTGGTGAAAAAACTGCACGGAACAACTTTCGTCCCCTCGTTTTACAATATTGCCATTTGGAGACCCGCGACCGCTGCGCTTTATGGTGTTCGTTTTGCTGAAAAACACTCGGTTGAACCGTCCATCAGAACATTGGCGTCCTCCGATTCTTTGCTGCCGGGCGATGTGGTCATCATCCTCGAAAAAATGGTCTGTTTTTAAACAACCCCGATGCCCGCCGACCTCGACCGCGAAGACCTCTTCGACGCCTCCTTTCTGGATCGGCTGCGCGTGCTGGCATTGCGCTTGAGAAAGCGGCGGCAGTTGATGCGGCGCGGCTCCCAATCCTCCCCGGCGACGGGGTTTACCCGCGAGTTCAAGGACTACCGCCACTACACCCCGCGGGAGGACTACCGTGCCATCGACTGGCGCTTGTATGCACGGCTCGACAAGCTCTTTGTCCGTCTCTACGAGGAAACGCAGGAGCTGAACCTGCACATCGTGCTCGACACCAGCACGTCGATGAGCCGGCCGTTTCCCGAAAAGCGGCGGCAGGCGCTGCGATTCGCCGTGGCGCTGGCCTACCTGGCGCTCAGCGCCCAGCAGCGGGTCAGCCTCTACTCCATGAGCGACACGATCCGGCAGGAACTGCCACCGCTGCTCGGCCAGGGAAACATCGAAAAGGTGATCCAGGCGGTGACCCGGCTGAAATTTGACGGCGTGACGAACATGAAACGCTGCTTTGAGGAATTCCGCCCCGGCAAGCAGCGCTACGGCATCATCTTCGTCATCAGCGACTTCTTCGGCCACGAGATCGGCAGCGCGACGGAGGCCGTCTCCCGCGTGTCAGCGTGGCCCGGAGAGAACCACTTCCTCCAGATCGTCCACCCCGAGGAGCGCCAACCGGAACTCGAAGGCGAACTCGAACTCACCGATGTCGAATCCGGCGAACGCCGCCGCTTCTGGCTGACCAAACGCGATGTGCAGCGCTACATCGAAACCTTCGACGCCTTCTCAGAAAACCTCGGCCGCGAATGCGCCAGCCACCGCATCGACTTCATGCAAGTGACGAGCGAGGAGGCCTTTGAGGAGCGCTTCCTTGATCTCCTGGTCCGAGGTTCGGCACTCGCCGGTGGC
>CAMAZK010000305.1 GCA_945863205.1 Akkermansia muciniphila
AGGTGGAGTAGGCGAGTCGGTTGTCGTCACCAAACTTGAATTCGGCATTGGCGCTCGGGGCGATGCGGATAATGACCCGGCGCAAGTTGGGCTGGATCTGTTCCGCGATCGGCAGGGCGGCAGGGCTCCTGAAGTCAATCTCAGCGACAAAGGCTATCTGCTGTGACTGCTGCTCCACCTCCTGGCCCTGATCGTTGAAGTAGCGATAGCTCACATCGGGAATAACACTTGCAGCGGGTGAAGAGGAGGAGGCCGTACCCTGGGCTGGGAGGAGATTGAACTGGGTGTTTTCCAAATCCCGAATGAGATGCTCGATGATGTTGCTGCTGAGCGTCAGGACTCCGGTCTTGCGAGACATTTCCAGCCCCTGCGGCATGAGGCCAAGCAGGGTTAGGATGGCGAGCGTGGCTATGGCAACGGCGAGCGTCACTTCAACAAGAGAGAAGCCTGGGGCGGTCGAACGACGGGTGGGAAGAGCGGTCATGGGCTGAAGCGCTTGTATTCGAGGGTGCGGAACTTGTAAAAGGTATCGAGAGGCGGCAGCCCCAGAGGATTGGCCGAATCTCCGTAATCGGGAATGGGATTGCTAGCGTCCGTCGGGTCGATGTAGCGCTCGATGAGGGCGGAGCCGCGATATTCACCCAAAACAGCGTCCTTGGCAGGGTCGAAGGTATCCGCAGCGGTGGAACGCGCCTTGCGCAAGGTCTGTGCACGCATGTGAACGCGGAAAGTATTCCCACGGGTGGTGATGCGGTTGTAGAGGTTCGAGTAGGGGCGTTCACGCGTGTTGTCGCCAGTGGGAGCATGGCGCTCCCAGAATTCATCCATGATCTGTTGAAGCTGGGTGCCGCTGGTAGTCAGACTGACGGAGCCGACATTCCCGATGTTTTCAGCGGGGTTGGTGGAGGCGCCGCGGCTGACGTCAGGGATGAGGTGGATTTCGCAGATCTGGCTGGGGGTGCGGAACAGACCACGAATCCGGTTGCCATTGTGGTTGGCGCCGGTGGCGGTGAGGCGGAACCTCTGCTCGAACTGATGCAGTGTGCGCGCCACGTCGATGGGACGGTGCCAGAATTTCCGATCCCTGGTCTCTTCCCAGAAGCGGTCACCGGTGTTGCCCCACATGGCGGCATTGGCTGCCTGAGCGTATCCCTTGGCGTTGTTCACGTCTGCGTTGGCGGGGATGGTGGTCATGAACTCACCTTTCATCAGGGCGTGCATGGCCGTGGCACGGGTGATGTGGGTGAAAGGCATGATCTGGTAGTTCATGTTCAGACGGCCAGCCACGGAGAGCGGCTCACTGATGGCATAGGGCTCCACCACGGGCATGCAGAAGAGATCAAGAAGATTGTGGTCACGGGGGTTGTGATCCCCGGGATGTCCGGTGGCCACTGGTTTGCCATAAGCGTGGGACCTTGAATACGGTCGGAAGAGCAGGGTCTGCCACGGCTTTCCATCCTGATTCGTGTTGTAAGACACACCGGAAGCCAGGGCATTGGTGCTGACACTGCCGCCACCCCACACACCGGTGGGCAGGGAGCCGAACATGACCGGGGAAGAGACCATGCGGTTGGGAGTCATGTAAACGCCGCTGCGCCAGTCATCGCTGTTATTCCAAGGCTCAAAGAAATAACCTGACCGATAGAATTTCCGGCTATTGTGCCTTGTGAACTCAGCGGCAAAGAAATTGCCCTCGTCAGGCTTGTTGACGTAGGGGCCGTCACGCGAGTTGGCGATGCCATTGTCAAAATCACCATAACTGTTGGCCGTGCGGCTCCAACCATTGGAGGGCGGCAGATCAGGGACACGGCGCCGACTGTGGAAGGGAACGCCCAGCATGTGGTCCGTGTTAACGTACGAGTTGAAGGCAGCCCCGGCAACGTTTGGCAAGACGGCACCGTTTTCTGTGTCCGCCCAGTGCGTGGTGAAGCTATGGATGTTGCGCGGCTGAGTCAGCGGGGCGGCGGACTCAGCAGCCTGCCAGACGGGGTGCTTCATCCACATGGTGCGGGGAACGATGTTCCGAGCGGCGACGAGGCGGTAATCCCCGACGGCAGGCACGTAGGTGCGAATGACATCGCTCCCGGTCCACGGTCTGCCGCCTTCATCGACGTAGCCGACCGAGACCTCCTCCGGGATGAGGCTGAAGCCGTCACGGGCCCCGTTATCGAAGACACCCGCCCCGGTGGAGAATTGGGATTCGGTGTCCAGGCGACCGAAAAGCAACTGCTGATCCGGATTGGTGAAGGTCGTTACATTGGTGGGCGCCTGGGACCAAAGGTTGTTGGAACCGTTAAAACCTGGATTCACCGTGCCTTGCATGCGTCCGAGGCAGCCCATGCGATTGAAGCACCACCAATGGGGTGCTTGGAGAGAGCGGCGGTACCTTTCACGGCCAAAGGCGTCCACCCAGAAGTGGTGGTTGACCTCCGCCTTGTTGGCTGGGAGCTTGCTGGCAGGACTGTTGCCGGCGAGGTCTCCGCTGAGGCGGCGCTCGCCGCCATAGACAAGGGCGGGCACAGGCAGAACCATGTTGTCGAATGAAAGATTGATGGTCTGGATCTCCTGGTTGTTCTGACCGGCACGGCTGTGCTTATCATAGATGCGGATGCGCAGATCCCGCTCTTCAAAGGTCAATCTCATCGGCTCGCCACGTTTGACGGTGACAAAGTTGCTGACCAAGCCCCAACTGTTCAGTCCGTCATGAGGGATAGAATTTTGAGCATTATCGATGTAGCGGTCGGGGCTGTTGGTGCGGGCGGCTCCGTTGACATAGGGGTCGGTGTCGATCCCCATCTGGCCCGGCCCGAAGGTGGAACGACCGCCGGCGATGGCGGTAGGACCAGCAAATCCGCCACTCGAATACACATCGTTGCTTTGATACACGTTTCCATTCGACTTCACGATGACATTACGAGCGCCGGGGAAGAGCGTTTCGCCATTGAGCTTGATGGAGCGCATGAAGTCGCCACTGAGCATGATGGCCCATTCCGGATGGATCTTGGTCCAGCCCTGCATGGCGCAGAAGGCCTCCAGCATGAAATTCAGCTGAACACGCTTTTCATCGGCAAGCAGGGGCGTGTTTGGAGCCAGGGTCATGTTCCAATTTGCCGGGTCGTAGCCAGGATGCCGGGAGGGGTGGCGGGCTGGCACCGAAGGATCACAGCCGTAGAGACGACCGGTGGTATCGGTGAGCGGAGGAAAATTGGAATACCAGCGGTTGAAACCCATGCGGATGACGCCTGGCGGGAAATTTGGCGGCAGAGGTACGGGTGGCGTGCCCCCTGTACCCTGCACTCGCTGTGAAGCCGCCTTCGGTGCGCTACCACCGCCGCTCTTGAGCCCTAGGCCATTGTCCACGGCGTAAAGCTCGTCGTTTTTGCCATCGGCGGTGCAGATGATCTGAAAGCCGATCTCGGATAAAGTGAACATGCGACCGAAGCCCTGGAAGACCTGGCTATTTTTGGCCCAGCGGGCCGGGCTGACCTGACCGTGACCGGGGACCACTGCGGATTCGTCGCTCAAATAATCATTCCCGATTCTCACGTTTGCTAAACCGCCGTCCTTGAGGTTGCCGGTGGCTCTGAGCGTGGTGCGATGGCTGGTGTAGGTGAGGCGCTGCGGATCTAATTGATCCTTGCGGTTATAGAGAGCGGTTCCGCTGAGGCCTCTGGCTTGAAGGCCATCCTGATCACGAGAGAGGAGGCCATCGTAGAGATTGGTGCTGCGAATGTAGTCAAAGAACTGAATCGCGAGCTGGGCGGAGTTTTGGGGGCCGTATTTCTGACCAAAGGTCGAGATGTTGGAGCCGAGACCGGAGGTCTGGGGGAACTCGATGCTCGAGATCTGAGTGTGAAGGAAGTCGAGCAGGCGGGAATTGCGCTGCAGCCCCGGAGAACTGCCCAGACCGGCCGTGGAGCCAGTGACGTCATGCGTGCCATGATGCGGTTCGCCCCGGCGGAAGATGTAGCTATTGGCGATGGAGGATCCCGTACCTGTGGCGCGGAGAGTGGAGCAGAGGGCAATTAGATTGTCGAAGGTGCTGCGCTTGTTGCTCGGAGCCGTTTCATTGGGCACGTCAGGCAGAGGCCAGATGGCGATGCGGGGCAGGCCGCGGGTGGTGAACTCAGGGGCGCGGCTGTGCGCGGTGAGAAAGAAACGAGAGCGCTCCAAAGTGTCACGGTCAAACAAGGAGCGACCGTTCTGGCCCGGGAGATCGACCCGAGCGGCCACCCGCCCAGTCGCGCCATCAAAGCCGCTGTCCTGGAAGAGCATCTCGTCCACGCTGGCGAAGAGGCGCTCGTTGCGGGCCGCGGCGATGTCCCCCCCAACGGCAGATGAAACCTCACCGTTGGCGGCGGAGAAAGCGTCCATCATGAAGGGACGCGTTCCTGAGCGTGAGCCGCCACCGGCGACTTTTGGCAGGAGGTCGTAAATGAGTTCCTTGATCTGAACGACATTATTTTGGTTCACCCGCGAGTCGAAGGGGTCAAGATTGATGCCAGGAGCGAGCACGGCGCTGAGGGCGACAGTGGCAGGATGCCCGGGATAGCGCTGAAACTCGCCGGCAGTGCCAGGGAAGTTGGCCCATTTGGAGTCACGCTGGTGATAGAAGTAGGGCGGGGCGAAGAAAGTCGGCTCTGTAGCGGTGTTGACGTTGATCTTTGAGGACTCGTCGTCCGTCCAAAAGGCGAACCGGCTGACGATGGGATTGGTAGGGGAGGGCTGGACCCCGGCGACGGAGCTGATGAACTTGTTGGACTCGTCCAGTGCTCCGGTGGTGCCGTCCTGGAGCACATAGATCCATTCGACCGGCATAGGGAGGCGGAGTTTGTGAGGAGCTCCCGCCGCCTGAGAGGGGAGAACGACTTCATTGTAGGTCACCGAAGAGCCGCCGATGGATGGCGTCTGGTTCTGGTAGGAAAAGCCCTCCACCGCCACAAGTTGCTGGCCATTGGCACCGGCTCCGGTAAAGGCCGCACGGGGATCGATGATGGGAAAGAAGACCGCCTCTGCAGCGCCCGCCGCGAGACCTGCACGCACCACGGGCTCGTTCAGATCCACGTAGCGCGCCTTGTTTGAATCCGCATTCCAGTTCTGCGGGATGACATGGTTTTGGGAAAAGATTTGAGCTTCGTCGTTGGGACTGGTGACGACCATGCGGGCACTGGAGTAGAGCTTGTGAGCTCTGAGAAACTCACCGTTGGCACGGTAAACCCGGACCATGCCAGGCTGGGTGGCGTGGATGATCTGGTTCGTCGTGGTCGCAGGGTCACCGCCGGGGGCCTGGTTGGAGGTGTTTTGCGCGTTCTGCAATTGCGCCTGCGTGATGGCGACGGCGAAGTCCGCGTATTGTTTGGCCGAACGACCTGCGACGAAGTTCTGCGTGGCCTTGTACTCGGCACGGGTGATCGAGAAAATCGCGATGATGAGGATGGAAAGCAGCGCGACCGTGATAATGACAAGAATCAACGCCATGGCCTTGCGGCGCTTGAGTTGGCGGATGGTGGATGTGGGGGACGTATTCATAAAAGACCTCCGAATTTGCGAATTTTAACGAGGATATGAAATCGGGCGCGCATTTACAAGAGTATTTATGTTGTAAATACATGCCGGGAGTCACATCTCCAGTGCTGTGGCAGGCTCAAAACCGCCAGTGGCGGCGGCGGCGCCACCCCAATGTGAAGAGGGCGAGGATCGCAAGAACCAAGCGCCCAGGCTCGGGAACGGCTACCGTCAGCGTGCCTGTAGTGTAGAGCTGGTTGATGTCCCAGAACAGGCCGCTATCAAGCATGGGCAGATTGAAGTCATTCACATACCTCTCCACGGTTTCGTCGAGACCGAAGAACTTGCCGGTGGGGGTGATGCTGGACCAGTCGATGAGTTTCCAAGTATCCCCGGCGGCAAAGCTGACGGGATCCATGCCGGTCG
>CAMAZK010000306.1 GCA_945863205.1 Akkermansia muciniphila
AGCGCGAACACGAACACCGTGAGCACCCTGGACAACAGCTATGCCGATCCCGAGATGGAAGAGCTGCGGCAGAAGCTGAATGAGCTGATCCTCAACGGGCGACGGTAGTGGAGGGGAGAGCGGCTGCGCCGTGAGACTGGGAGACTGGGAGACTGGGAGAAGAGGAGAGGGGGAGACTTTGACCCGCCTGCATCGCTGCGCGAAGCACTGCGGGCAGGGACTCGGAGACAAGGAGTGACGCCATCTTGGTGTCAGGGACCACGCCTTTGCAGGCGCGGTTACGGGGGACGGCCTAAAGGCCGAACTACGAACTACGAACGGCGAACGGCGAACGGCGAACGGTGAACCAGAATCCTCTGTGTGCTCAGGGTCTCTTGAATGACATCCCAAAGAACGGGGAAAGGATAGGCAGCAGAATGAGGCGATTCAGGTCATTCTACTGCCCTCATTCTACTGCCATCAAAAATCAAAGATGGAGGACTGAAAATGTAGGCTCCCGTTTTTTGCCCCTCATTTTTTTGTCTCTTGTGGATCATGCTGCTGCCGGACTGGCGGACCACGCCTTTGCAGGCGCGGCTACGGGGGACGGGCTAAAGCCCGAACTACGAACGGCGAACCGCGAACCAGAATCCAACCCTGCGACGGAGGCAGCTTCCCGCTTTGCCCATGGTCGGCGGGCCGGTCTCAGAACGAGATGTAGTTCGTGGGCACCGGGGCGTCTTTGAGCACTTTGAAGTCGCGGTCGATGATGCAGGGCACTTCAGTGATGCTCATGATTTGTCCGGCGTAGGCGGTGTTCCCGGTGGGGCTGGAGTGGGAGTAGAGGACGCGCTCTTCGGAGTCCATGATGAGGAGGACGTAGCCGTGCGTGCGCACGCCGGCGGGGGCGGCGCCTTGCTCCTGCGCGAGGATGACGGGCTGGGTGGTGTGCGTGATCTTCGACTGGGCGCGGAGCGTGACGTCGAAGAGCTCTTTCTGCACGACGATGAGGTTGCCGTCCCGGTTGGTTTCATCTTTGGCGAGGACGACGACGATGCCTTTGCCGTTTTCTAGGTCGCGCTGGAATTCGCGGTTGGTGATGTTGAAGCTGTAGGAGACCTGGACGCTGCGCGGGCCGCCGTCTGCCGGAACGCGGGTGCTTTTTGAGGGGAGGACCTGGCAGGCGATGCTGAAGGTCTGCATGGGGGCCGGTGCGGCGGCGGTGAGGGGAAGGGGGGCGGCTGTGCCTGCGGGGGATTCCTGGCCGGTCCAGCGGCTGATGTAGGCGCGGTCTTCGCGGCAGAGGGTGTTGATTTTGACGGGAAGGATCTGGCCGTCTCCGGCCCGCTTCAGGGAGACGGTGTCTCCGGAGACGGCGGTGATCTCCGCCTGGAGGAGGCTGCCGGCGAGGCTGACAAAGACGCGAGTCTCCGCCGCAGCACCAGCGGTGAGCAGGGTGAGGATGAGCAGCAGACGCGACAAGGGCATGAGGAGCTGGAAAAGGAACGGACGGCAGGCGTCCCGGATCTCCCGAGCGCCTGCGGACGGGCGGGGAAGGGGTCAGGCCTCCCGCAGCAGGATGGCGTCCACATTGACGCCGTCGTAGAGGGCGTCGCTGAGGATGACGAGCGGGTCTCCGGCCTTGATGTGGCCCTCCTGACGCAGGATCTGGAGGGCGTCGTGGATGCTGCGCTCTGGATTCCCCTCCTCAAAGGCGAGAACGTAGGGGTGGACGCCGCGGGCGGTGACGAGCGTGCGGGAGACGTGCAGGTTCGGCGTGAAGGCGAAGATGGGGGCGAACTCCGGGCGCTGATGCGCGAGCAGGTGGGCCATGATGCCGCGCAGGGTGAAGACGAGGAGCTTGGAGCCTTCGATGCTGTTGGCCAGCAGGATGGCGGCCTTGACGGTCTTGTGCTTGTTCGTCTTCAGCGGTGCGTCGCTGGCGAAGCGGCCGGAGGGATACTTTTGCTCGATGCGGCGGATGACGGTGTCGAGGACCTCGACGCATTTGACCGGGTAGCGGCCGACGCTGGTCTCCCCGCTGAGCATGACGCAGTCCACCTGCTCGACGACGGCATTGAAGATGTCGGTGACCTCCGCCCGGGTGGGCACGGGGTTTTCGATCATGCTTTCGAGCATCTGGGTGGCGACGATGACCTTCCGTCCGTGGTAGGAGCAGCGCTCCACGATCTGGCGCTGGATGAGCGGCAGGTCCTCGATGGGGCACTCGCTGCCGAGGTCGCCGCGGGCGATCATGATGCCGCCGCTGCATTCGACGAGGGCGTCGATGTTGGTGAGGGCCTGCTGGTTTTCGATCTTGGCGATGACGCGGGCTTTGCTGCCCTTCTGCTCCAAAAGGAGGTTCAGGTGCTGGATGTGGCCGGGCTCGCGGGCGAAGCTGAGGGCGAAATAATCGACGCCGATTTCCACACCGAGATCGAGGTCGGCGTAGTCTTTTTGCGTGAGCGGGGGCAGGCGCACGGGGATGCCGGGCAGGTTGATGTGACGGCGGGACTTCATCTCCCCCTTTGTCAAAACGGTGCCGACGACGTGCTGGTTCGTCACCCTGGTGGCCTTCACCTGGATCATGCCGCCATCGACCATGATGACATCGCCGACGTGGAGGTCCTTGCCGAGATCGGGGTAGTTCACCGTGACGGAGTAAGGGGTGGTGGCGGGAGTCTCCGGCTGGCAGCGGAACTCCACGGTGTCGCCAACCTGGAGTTGCCAGGGCTCCTCGACATCACCAGTGCGGATGCTGGGGCCGGTGAGGTCCATGAGCACGGCGATCTCACGCCGGGTCTCGGCGGCCGCGGCGCGGATGCGGCCGTAAACGGTGCGCACCCAGTCGTGGGAGGCGTGGCTCATGTTCAGGCGGATGACATCGGCTCCCTTCGCGATGAGCGCGGAGAGGACTTCGGGGCTGTCCGTGGCGGGGCCAAGGGTGCAGAGGATTTTGGTTTTTCGCATCGTGGGCATATCGGCAGGGCAAGTGGTGGGTGGGCGGCGCGAGCTTGCAAGCAAAGCTTATTCTACGCGGAAGAGCGTGCGGTGGTTGTCGGCGACGAGGGATTCGAGGGCGGGGGCTGGGAGGTCGTGGAGTTCGGACAGCAGCCGGTAGCTGATCCGCAGATTGTCAGGGTGGTTCAGGCTGGTGCCGTCCGCTGCGGTGAGCGGATGCAGATTTTCGTCGTCCGGCGGTCGCATGTCGGGCGCGTCGGTCTCCGTGAGCAGTCTTTCGCGCGGGATGTGGCGGAAGACGGCGCGTTGCGCGGCCTTGCGCGGGTGGGCGAAGTAGGGGCTGATGGAGAAATAGCCGCCGAGGGCGGCAAAGCCGGCGACCATCTCCGCCGGGCCGCCATATGAGTGCAGCAGAAAGCCGCGCCTGGGCAGCGGCATGGAGCGCAGGGCTTCATCCAGCAGGCCGTAGGCCCGGAGGCAGTGAATCGTGACCGGGCGGTCCAATTCGACCGCGAGGGCCATCTGGGCGCGAAAACAGGCGAGCTGCGCTTCGATGTCCGGAGCTTCGATCCAGCGGTCGAGCCCGATCTCGCCGACGACGGCGGCGGGGTGGGCGGTGAGATGACTTCTGAGGCTCGAAAGCCAGTCCGGGCTGCGGTCTTTGACCTGCCAGGGGTGCAGGCCGAAGGCGGGGCGAATCCGGGCATGCCGCCGTGCGAGCTCCGCCACCTGCGGCCAGTCTTTTTCACAGGTTCCGTTCACGACCATCTCAGCCAGCCCGGCCTCCGGCATGGAGGCGATGATTTCCTCCCGCCAGGGGGCGAGGCGCTCGTCCTGGAGGTGGTTGTGGGCGTCGTAGAGCATGGGGGAATGAAAATGACGAAATGAGAATGGCGAATGACGAATGAATGTCGAAGCACGACTGACGAACGGATGACGCCGACGCAAAAAAAAGCCCGCGCACACCTTCCGGCGTGCGCGGGCTGTGAGATGCGCTGCGGATCAGTTGTTGCCGATCATGAGCAGCATGGTGTCACCTTTGCGCCAGACACGCAGCAGGATGGTTTTGTCGCTCTTTTTGGCCAGTGTGCGCGCCTCGCTGGCGGTGGCGACGGGCTTGCGGTTCACATGGGAGATGACGTCCCCTTCTTCGACACCCATCGCGGCCGCACGGCTGTTCGGATCGACCTTGGTGACGATGACGCCGCCGACATCCGCCGGGACGTCGTGGCGCTCACGCAGAGGCTGGGAGAGATCCTGCACGACGACACCGGTGACGAGTTCGGAGATGTCTTCGGGCTTTTCAGCGCCGGAGCGTGGGATGCCGCCGGAGCCGCTGACCTCCGCCAGAGCTTCCTCAGGCAGGGCATCCAGCGTGGCGTTGATGGTCATAGGCTTGCCATCACGGAGGAGTTCGATGGGGATGGCTGTGCCCGGCTTCGTGCTGCTGACGATCAGGCGGAGACGGCTGCTGTCGTCCACTTTCTGGCCGTTGATGGCCACGATGACGTCTTCGAGCTCGATGCCCGCTCTTTCCGCCGGAGAGTCGGCTCCGACCATCATGACGACGGCGCCGCCCTGCTCCTTCATGCGGAGGCGCTGGGCCATCTGGGCGTCGAGGTCGGCGATCTGGACGCCTAGGAAGCCGCGCTGCACGGCGCCGTCATCCAGCAGGTCTTCGGCGATCTGCATGGCCATGTTGATGGGGATGGCGAAGCCGATGCCCGCGTTCATGCCGGAGCGTGAGAGGATGGCGGTGCTGATGCCGATGACGCGGCCCATGGCATCGACGAGCGGCCCGCCGGAGTTCCCGGGATTTATGGAGGCGTCCGTCTGAATGAAGTCCTCGTAGCCGCGAACGCGGCCTTTGCCGACGATGCCTTCATTGCTGCGGCCGAGGGCGCTGACGATGCCCTGGGAAACGGAGCGGCTGAGCTCCATCGGGGCGCCTGCGGCCAGGACGACGTCTCCGACTCGAATTTGCGAGCTGTCGCCGATGACGGCGGCCTTGAGTCCGGGGGCGTCGATCTTGATGAGCGCCACATCCGTGAGCGGATCGGCGCCGATGACCTCGGCGGTGTAGCTTTTCGTGCCGCCGTCCACGTCCACCATGACCTCGATCTTCTTCGCATCGGCGATGACGTGGTGGTTGGTGATGATGTAGCCGCTATTGGTGATAATCACGCCGGAGCCGACTCCGCGCTGCTGATGCTCCTCATCGTCAGGCGTCTGCGGACGCTGGGGTTGGGGCTGGCCGCGGCGGCGCGGGTTCTGGGACGGGGTCTCCTCATCCGTGCCGAAGTCTTCAGGGGCGCCGAAGAAGCGGTAGAAGAAAGGGCGGAGCTGTGGCGGGATCTCATCGACCTCCGGCGTCTTGACCGGTGCGGAGGAGTGGATGGTGACGACGCTCGGCAGGATCTTTTCCACCACCGGAGCATAACTCATCTGCATCTGTCCGCCGTTTGGCAGCGGTGTGGTGTCCCGGGCGAGGCCGGCCTGAAAAGCCGGGAGGTCGGCCTGGTGCTTGGCCGGTTCGGCGAGCAGGGGATTCCATGCGAGGTGAAGGATGCCGGCACAAGCGAACGCTGTGCCGAGACTGGAACGGGGTTTCATGACGTTGTTGTGGGGTTGGTTTTTTTGCGATGCCCGCCGGATGGAGGGATCGCGTTACAGACGAAACGACAGCGGTGATGTTGGAACGATTTTCAGGGAAAGAAAGGCACTCTTTCCCTGCGGAAAACTTAGATCCAAACCTTCTGCCGGGTGACGTTTACGCATGTCATCGACCTCCCGGGCGTGTCTTCCGCCTGCGGATCACTGCGCAGCCTCGGACCGCGCCTTGTCCATGACTTCCTTGATCGTCACGTCTGCGCCGTTGCGTCGCTTGCTCTCGTCCGCTGCTTCCATGAAGGCATAGATCTCCAGCGTCTCCTCCGGGGTGACGGGGGCGATGCCTGTGCGGAA
>CAMAZK010000307.1 GCA_945863205.1 Akkermansia muciniphila
CTCTCCCGAACGGTGGCGCTCAGCGACATCGTGAGGCAGGTCAAAACAGGCGCGACGAAGTGGTTGATCGACCAGAATCGACTGGCGTTGCAAAACTTCCATTGGCAGAGCGGCTATGGGGCCTTTTCGGTGAGTCAGTCCGGCATTCAGGAGGTCCGGGCGTATGTGCGAAATCAGCGGGAGCATCATCGTGTCATGACGTTTCAGGAGGAGTTTCGGAAGTTCATGGAGCGGTATGAGGTCGAGTATGATGAGCGGTATGTTTGGGATTGAAGGGAGTGTTCCTGCGCTCCTTCAGAGCGCGGTGGTGAGGGCTTGCATGTGCCCCAGGGTTGGCACCCTGGGCTGAGTCCGCCGCTCCGTTTGAGCGGGGAGGATGGCGGATTCGTGAATCCTAATCCTTGTCTTCATCTGGCCTGCTGTGGTCATGTGCGACAGGGCGTTGCGTGAGAACATCTTCATCCCCACCGGCCCTCCACACGCCAGACGTTTTGATCGCGGACGAGGCGGTAGAGGGTGCCGTCTTCGGTGGCGGCGTCCCAGATTTCATGCTGCCAGGATTGCTGCGCGTCCCACCACTCCCCGGAGAGATACCAGGGGCCGCTGGTGGCGATCAGGGGCTTGGTTTCACGTCCGAGATGGAGCAGCGCGGGCCGCAGGTCGTGCCAGACGATGTGCGCGGGCTGCGGCGGGCGGAATCGCTGGAGCGGCAGGCCGCTGGCGGTCCGTGCGGCGGATGGAGCGGGGGCTTCGAGAAAATGGGAGACGCGAAAGGCGTCCGTGCGGCGCGAGGGCAGAAGTTCAGCGCGGCCGACGCGGCCTTTGCCGAGCAGGGCTTCGATGGCGGAGAGGGTTTCGGCGAAGCGGTTCGGATCACGCAGGCCCTGGTCGAAAAGGCTGCCCTGGCTGGCGGCGGCGCGGACGGGCGTGATTTTGAGCGCGATGAAGACGATGGGCGCGGCGGCTTTGAGGCTTTCGAGGGAGGTTTCCATCAGGCGCAGCAGCACGGCCGCTTCGCGCGTGGGTTCGGCGATGCGCAGGTGGCGCTGGTGCGTGGTGCGGTCGTCAAAGCGAAGCTGCAGCCGCAGCGAGCCTGCGACGCGCCACGCTTGGGCGAGGCGGTCGCAAAGACGCCGGAGCATGCCGTGTAGCAGGTGCATGAGCGGCTCCAGGCACTCGACGGGGGCTTCGAGCTCGACTTCTTCGTGCCAGACCTGCGGGGGGCGGACGAGGCGCAGCAGGCGGTCTTTGCCGCCGCGGGCGAGATCGTGCAGGGCGATACCTTCGGCGCCGAGACGGCGGGCGATGTCCGCCTTTGGAAGCGCGATGAACTGCCCAAGCGTGCGCACGCCCCAGAGGTGCAGCAGGCGGAGGAGGCCGGGGTTTTGGCAGAGGACGGTCAGCGGCAGCTCCTGCAGTGCGTCTTTACCGTCGTGAATGACGCGCACGGGATCGGCGATGTGCGCAGCGAGCACGGCGAGGTCGGCTTTGTCCGCGAGACCGACGCGCGCCTCGCGAGTGATGGCGGTGATGGCGCCGTGCATTTGCAGGCCGAGATCGCTCCAGTCCCCGTGCATGCGGCTGTGCGTAAGATCGAGCACGCAGAGGCCGGGCTGGGTGGATTCGAAATCGGGTGTCCAGCTTTCGGCGGCATGCAGGAGCCGCGCATGGAGGGACTGCTCGGCTTTTTCATCGCGATAGAGCAGGTGGAGCCGGGTGCAGCGTGCCTGCGCCTGGGAGACGGTCATGCCGATGTGCACGCCTTCACGCTCCGCTGCTGCCGAGGCGCCGAGCAGCCGGGCGTCTTCAGGGCGGTCGCTTTGGGGCTCCAGCACGGCGGCACGATCCTGCCGGTGCACACGAAGTGCCTGCAGAATGAAGCGCGGAAGCCACCAGGCGGCGAACATGAGTCAGGGCGCGTGAAGGATGGATCATGCGGCGAGCCCGAGGGCTTCACCGTGCGGTTCGAGGTCGGCGAGCGTGTGCTCCTGCGTCTGAAACCAGCGCCGGGCGGCGCAGGTGACGACTTTGCAGGGGGAAAACACGGCGGCGGCGGCGTCTCCGCGTTCGGCGAGCATGCGTAGGCGGTGCCAGATGCTGGTAGGCAGGCTCAAAAGATCGCGCTGCGGGAGCGGGCGGAGGTCGAGCAGCACGGCGGGCAGGTTTCCATCCCGCAGCAGGAGGTCGGCGGCGCGGATGGCCTCGGCGGCTTTGCGGCAGCGGACCCAGAGGAGGCGCTGGAGGTCGGCGGGATCGATGCCGGCGGGATCGAAGGCGTCCGCCCCATCGACGAGGGCGGTTCTTTGCCCGTGAATGAAGCGCTGCAGGACGAGGCCGGATGTCGGGCCGACGATCTCGACGAGCCGCCCGGGGAGCAGGGCGGGGGAATCAGAGGCCGGAGCGGACTCTTTGAAGACGGGTGCGGCGGCAGATGGGAAGCGCTGCTGGATGAGATCACGGAGTTGGGCGAGGCTTGCTGACATATTGTTCCAATGAACAGTCAAATGGAGCAAGGTCAAACAGGCGGCGTGGAAAAGTATTTGAAATACAAATTGATTGCAGGTGCAATGCAATTGCATTTATAGCGGATTCTCACCCCAATCACTTTATGCCCACCCTGCGCACGGTTGCTTTCATCTCTGCCTGTCTCGCCTTCAGCCTGGCCGCTTCAGCCCAGCAGCGGCATGATCCCTCCCACAATCATGAGGAGGAGACGATAACGCTGGATGAGATCGTCATTTCCGCCCCCCTGGATCGACCGCTCTACCAGCAGGCGCAGGCGGCGTCCATCATGACGGCGGAGCAGCTGAATCTGGCCATGGAACCCACGCTGGGACAGACGCTGGCGCGGATGCCGGGGGTGAGCAGCACGTACTTCGGCCCGGCGGCCAGCCGCCCGGTGATCCGGGGCCTGGAGGGGGATCGTGTGCGCGTGCTGCAAAACGGGCTGAACACCCTGGATGCCTCCTCGGCCAGTCCCGACCATGCGCTGAGCTTTGAGCCGTCAAACCTGAAGTCGGTGGAGGTGGTGCGCGGCCCGGCGACGCTGCTTTATGGATCGAATGCGATCGGCGGCGTGGTGAATGCGATCGATGGGCGCATCGTGGACGAGAAGCTGGACGGGACGATTCGCGGTTCCATGGGCGGGCGTTTTTCTTCCGTCGATCAGGGCTATCAGTCGAGCTTCATGCTGGAAGGCGGCTGGAAGGGGCTGGCGTTTCATGTGGAGGCCTTCACGCGCTCGGCGGAGGACTTCCGCGTGCCGGGGAATCTGCGCACGGTGGAAGAGCAGGAGCGCAATCCGCTGCCACCGGGGACGCCGGAACCGAACAATGTGGTGCTGAACAGCAACCTAAGAGCCGAGGGGCTTTCTGCAGGCCTGAGCTACGTGTGGGACAAGGGTTTCGTGGGCTTTTCCTGGACGGAGTTTCACACGAACTACGGATCGCCGGCCGACTCGGCGGTGGAGATCGACCTGAACCAGACGCGGCTGGATGTGCGCGGCGCTTTTTTCCAGCCGCTGCCGCTGATCAAGGAGATCAACTACCGCTTCGCGTGGTCGGACTACGAGCACGTGGAGTTTGAAGACGGCATGGACAACACGGTCTTCAAAAACGACGGCTACGACGCCCGCGTGGAAGTGAAGCACGAGAAAATCGCCGGCATGGAGGGTGTGGTCGGCTTCCAGTCGGAGCGGAGTGATTTCTTCGTGGGCGGAGGCGAGGCCTTCATGCCGCCGACGGTGACGGAGTCGAACTCGCTGTTCTTCTTTGAAGACATCACGCGGGGGATGCTGAGCTTCCAGTTTGGCGGGCGCTACGACAACATCGAGGTGAGTTCGCGCAACAATGACGTGTTTGGTGCGGGACGCGGGCGTCAGTTTGACAATTTCAGCGGCTCCCTGGGCGCGGTTTTCACGCCGAATGACGAGTATTCTTCCGCCTTCACGATTGCCTACGCGGAACGCGCCCCCACGCACCAGGAGCTGTTTGCGAACGGCAGCCATGCGGCCACGGGCACCTTTGAGGTGGGGGATTTCAATCTGGATTCGGAAAACTCGCTGAGCTTCGACCTGAACCTGCGCAAGCGCACCGGCTGGGTCACTGGCAGCGTGGGCGGCTACTACAGCCGGTACACCGGTTTCATCGGCCAGTTTCCCGCCGGATTCCTGGTCGATACCGACGGGGATCTGATCCCCGACTCGCCGCAGTTCAACACCCGGGCGGTGGACGCGGAATTCCTCGGCGGTGAGCTGGAAATGACGCTGCACCTGCTGCACCCCGTGGAGGCGGAGGCTGACCCGGCTGCCACGAATCTGCATCTGGAGTTCAAGGCTGACGTGGTGCGCGCCCGCGACGCCAGCACCGGCGGTTCGCTGCCGCGCATCCCGCCGTTTCACTTTTCCACGGCCCTGATCGCCGAGCGCGGCCCCTTCGGCGCGAGGCTGGAGGGCATCTATGCCGCGCCACAGGATCGCGTGGCCGCCAACGAGTTCGGCACGGACAGCTATTTCATGGTGAACCTGGCGCTGTCCTACCGCCTGGTGAAGGGACCGACCACCTGCGACTTCTACGTCAAAGGCGTGAACCTGACCGATGAGGACGCGCGTGAGCACACCTCCATCCTGAAGGATCGCCTGCCGCTGCCCGGACGCGGGATCGTGACCGGGGTGAAGCTGAGTTTCTGAGGCTTTTCGTTAGCAGGTGCTGATGCGCGGCAGGGCCGGAGGTGATCACCTCCAGCCCTTTTTGTGGTTGTGGCTGAAGGGCACTCCATGGGTGCGATTTCTCACCTCTGATAATCAGTAACGAATGAATCAGCCAAAGATGATAAAAACTCCATAATAAACCCTTGCTTAGACCTACCGTTATGAATATAATTTCAATAAACCAAGGGTCTCAAAGCTATGGATATCACAAACTCAACTGCCGGCGTCCTCACCGGCACTTCCACTCTCCAATCCCTCGAAGGGCGGCGTGCTTGGCGGGAAAAAGAACACGCTTCCCCCCATCTCTGGGTTCTGGTCAGCTTGCTGGGAGACTTGGTCATGGCGGTTTTGGCGGCCTACTCCGCCTACTGGCTGCGGTTTCACACCGTGCTGCGTGATTTTGGGAACTTCGACGCGATCACCTTCCGCCAATATGGCGGTCACATGGCCCTGGGCAGTCTGAGCCTGGTGATGGTCCTGGGCTGGCAGGGAGTGTATCATCAGAACGTGCTGCTGCGGAGCCGCTGGGTCTCCTCCAAGATCGCCAAGGGCATCCTGCTCTGGACCGGGAGCTTTCTGGCCATCACGCTGGCGCTGAAACTGCAGCCCAGCATCTCCCGCGCGTATGTGGCGCTCAACGGCGCGACCGCGCTGCTGCTTCTGCTGGGCTGGAGGACTTGGTATCTAAGCTTTTTGCGCACCCCGGGGCGCGTGGAGGCTCTGCGCCAGCGCACTCTTTTCGTCGGCTGGAACGAGGACGCTCTCAGCCTCTGGAAGACGCTGAAGCGCGACCATGCCTGTGCTTATGACGTCATCGGCTGGGTGAATACCGGAGAACGGAGCCAGACCGATGATCCGGCATCCCCGTGCCTCGGCGGTCTGCAGGATGTGGAGTGCCTCGTCGCCGCGCATGCGGTGGACATGGTGGTGGTGGCGGATCTCCACGGGCCACGCGAGCAGATGGTGGCCCTGGCCAATCTCTGCGAGCGGGAAATGATCCAGTTCAAGGTGATTCCCTCCTGCTTCCGCGTCTTCGTTTCCGGCCTGACGCTGGAGACCATCGCCGGCACTCCCGTGCTCGGCGTCACGCGGCTCCCGCTGGACAGCACCATCAATGTGTTTGCCAAGCGCCTTCTGGACATCGTCGGAGCCGTGGCGGGACTGGTCATCAGCGCTCCG
>CAMAZK010000308.1 GCA_945863205.1 Akkermansia muciniphila
CCCGTTCCTGGCGATCATTGACAAGGAGCGTTTCGAAAAGGTCGTCTCGGATGACACGATCCTGCACCGCCAGGATGGTTACTGTTCGTATGTGGCGGAGGAGGACGGGGACTACACAGTGATGATCCGCGAGTCCTCGTATCGCGGCGGTGACACGTCGCACTACCGGCTGCATGTCGGCGGTTACCGCCGTCCAGACGTTGTGTATCCGGCCGGCGGCAAGGCGGGCAGCAAGATGACGGTGCGCTTCATTGAAAGTGGCGGTTTCTTTGAAGAGGAAGTACAGCTTCCGACCGAGGCGGACCCGAACTACATGATTTACTCGACTTCGCAGGAGCCAGCACCTTCGGGCAATCCGTTCCGCTTGGTCGATTACGACAATGGCATGGAGGTGGAGCCAAACAATGAACAAGCGAAGGCAACGGCGATCGCTACGGGCAATCCAATTGCGCTGAACGGAATCATTGAAGCGCCGGGAGACGTGGATTTCTTCAAAGTGCCGCTCAAGAAGGGCACCGTGCTGGAGGTGCAGACCTTCGCGCAAAGTTTGGGCTCTCCTCTGGATAGCGTGGTGAACGTTTACAATGACAAAGGCGGTAGCATCGGCGGCAATGATGACGGTGGTGGCCGACGCCGGCTTGACAGCAAGTTCAAGGTGACGATTCCGGCGGACGGAGACTATTTCATGCGCGTGGCGGACCATCTGGAGCGCGGCGGACCGAACTACGTTTACCGCATGGAGCTTAATGCGGCAGAGCCGGAGGTGTTCTTTGCTTCGCCTCAGTTCACGGTGAATGACACCCACTACCGCCAGTTCATCGCGGTGCCGAAAGGCGGCCGTTACGCGACGCTGGTGAATGTGTCTCGCGTGAGCGTAGGCGGGGACTACAAGTTTGAGGCTCCGAACCTGCCGCAGGGAGTGAAACTGCTGACAGAACTGGCTCCGAAGGATCTTGGGAATGTGCCGCTGCTGTTCGAAGCAACGGCGGATGCTCCATTGGGGCATCAGACCGTGCCGCTGAAGCTGAACCCCGTGGATCCGGCCAACAAGATCTCGGGCAAGATGCGCCAGGAGTTCGACGTCGTGCGAAATGGCAACGTCGTTTACTACACGCAGATCGAGGACCGCCTTCCGGTGGCCGTGGTTGAAGAGGCTCCGTATTCCCTGGAGATCGAGAAACCCAAGGTTTCACTGGTGGCCAATGGCGTGATGGACCTCAAGGTGGTAGCAAAGCGCAAGGAAGGCTTCACCAAGCCGATCCGTGTGTTCATGATCTGGAAATCCCCGGGCGTCAGCTGCCTCGGCGAGCAGACCATCCCAGAAGGCAAGAATGAGTGCGTCTTCAATCTGGATGCGAATGCTGCGGTGACTGACGGCAAGTGGAACTACACGGTGATGGGCGAGGTGGATGCAGGCAGCGGTCGAGTGTATAACGCATCCCCCTTCACCGAAGTGGGGACGACCACGGCCTACCTGACCGCCCCTGCGATCCCGCTGGTGGCTGTCGAGCAGGGCAAGGAAGCCGTCATGGTGGCGAAGCTGGAGCACCTGAAGCCCTTCGAGGGTGAAGCCAACGCTCAAGTGCTGGGCGTGCCGGACACCATTCAGATCGAAGCCGCCAAGATCACCAAGGACACCAAGGAGGTGGCCTTCAAGGTCGTGACGACTGACAAGTCTCCCATCGGCAAGCAGGCCAATCTTTTCGTCAAGGTGGACGTTCCGGTGGCGGGCGGCACGACGACTCACCGCATCGCTCTGGGCTCGATACTGCGCATCGATGCGCCGCGCAAGGTCGTGACTCCTCCCGCTGCTCCCGTGGTCGCGGCGAACAAGGTTCAGGAGCCGGCCAAGGCGGCCGCTCCCGCTGCGCCGAAGCCGCTCTCCCGTCTGGAACAGCTCCGCCAGGAAGCGGCAGGCGGCGGGAAGTGAGATGAGCGGTCTCTGGCGGCGGCTCTGCGTGCTGGCTGTGCTGGCTGTGCTGGGCTCCTGCGCAGTCGCCCGGAGTGAGGAATTGCGGCGCTTCGATTTCGAGGCGCCGCTGATGGCGACGACGTTTCGCATTGCTCTCTATGCGGACTCGAAAGAGCGGGCGGAGAAAGCGGCGGACGCCGCTTTTCGTCGCATCGCGTCGCTGAACGGGATCTACTCCGATTACGAGCCGAACAGCGAGCTGATGCAGCTGTGCAACGCCGGTCCCGACAAGCCCTTCAAGGCCAGCTCGGAGCTTATTTCCATCATTGCCCGCGGGTCGGAAATCGCCAGGCAGACGGACGGAGCCTATGACCTCACGGCAGGAAATCTGACACGCCTTTGGCGGCGGACACGGCGGCTGCGACAGCTTCCGCCGGAGGATCGGCTGCGCCAGGCCTTGCAGGCGACGGATTGGAGGGCTGTGGAGGTCGATGAGGAGAAATGCATGATCACCCTGAAAAAGCCCGGCATGCTGCTGGATCTCGGCGGCATCGCTAAGGGCCGGGCTGCGGACGATGCGCTGCGCATTCTGAAGGGCCACGGGATCGAAAAGGCGCTGGTGACCGCAGGCGGCGACATGGCGGTGGGGGCTCCACCGCCGGGAGAGCATGCGTGGGAGGTGAAGCTTCGCGTCTCCACGCCGACGGGCGCGGAGGAAAAGATGGAGACGGTCAGGGTCAAGTCCTGCGGCGTCTCGACCTCGGGGGATCTGTACCAGTTCGTGGAGATCGGCGGCGTGCGCTACTCGCACATCGTATCGCCCAAGACGGGTCTAGGATTGCAGGAAGGGATCGCCTGCACCGTGATCGCACCCGACTGCACCACCAGCGACGCTATGGCCACGGCCATGTGCGTGCTCGGCCCGGGGCGGGGGGGGGAGGTCGCGCAGCGGCTCGGCGTGCAGGCGCGGTTCGCGCTGCCGTGAGCCTGTCGGGAAAAACGTAACATGGTATTGCGAAACGTGGCGGGGTGACTGAGGGTTCCGGTTCGAAACACATGGTTCGCGCCACCGGAAAATACACCTTGGGACTGGTTCAAGAGCTGGGCGATTTCGCCCTGTTCACCGCTCGTTCCTTTGCGGACGTCCCGAAGTCACGGCGGCTGGGACGGCGCGTCGTGCGGGCATTTTTCGAGCAGGGCGTGCGCTGCCTGCCGGTGGTGATGATCGTCGGCATGTTCACCGGCTTGGTGCTCGGCCTCCAGGGCTACTACGTGTTGAACAAATTCGGGTCCGAGGGCCTGCTCGGCACGCTGGTCTCTCTCAGCTTGGTGCGTGAAATGGGGCCCGTGCTGGCCGCGCTCATGCTCGTCGGCCAGGCGGGTTCCGCGCTGGCGGCGGAGATCGGTATCCAGCGGAATTCGGAGCAGATCGCTGCGCTGGAAATGATGGGCGTGAGCAGCCACGGCTACCTGGTTGCGCCGCGCCTCATCGCCGCGCTCATCGTCTTTCCCATGCAGGCGGCCATTTTTGTTTCCGTCGGCCTTTGGGGAGGCAGCCTTTCAGGCTCCTTGCTGCTGGGACTTGAGCCGGGCATCTACTGGTCCGCCGTGGAGCGTGCCGTCCAGTCGAACGATGTCATAGAGTGCTTCGTGAAGGCGACGACCTTCGGGCTGCTGACCACCGGTCTCTGCGCCTACTACGGTTTCAATGCGCACCGCTCGCCTTCGGCCACGGGGGCGCGGGCGGTCAGTGCCGCGACGACGCACGCGGTGGTGCTCTCCAGCATCATGGTCCTCGCCGCTGACTATGTGATCACCTCCTTTCTCGTCCGAACATGAGCGCCCCCCACGACGGACTCCTGCTGGAGGTGGAAGGCCTGCGGAAGCGCTTTGGTGAAAACGTCGTGCTCGACGGCACCAGCCTCCGCGTGAAGCGCGGCAGCCTGGTCACCGTGCTGGGGCGCAGTGGCTCGGGGAAATCCGTTTTCCTCAAGTGTCTCGGCGGCGTGGTGAGGCCTGACGAGGGAACCATCCGTTTTGACGGGCGCGAGCAGCGCCCGGAAGACAGGGCGGCCCGTGCCGACTTTCGCAGCCGCTGCAGCTTCCTCTTTCAAGGGAATGCCTTGTTTGACTCCCTGACCGCCCTGGAAAACGTGGCGCTCCCGCTGGAGCAGACGACCGACTTGAAGGACCGGGAAATCCGCGAACGCAGCCTTGAGGCGCTCAAGCAACTCGAACTCGAAAAACACCAGGACCGCTACCCCGGTCAGCTTTCCGGGGGCATGCAGAAGCGCCTCGCACTGGCCCGTGCTATCGTCACCCGGCCGGAACTGGTCCTTTTCGACGAGCCGACGGCGGGTCTGGATCCCCTCCGGCGAAATGCCGTCTTCGCCATGATCGCCACCTACCAGCGCCAGTTTCACTTCACCGCGCTCGTCGTCACGCATGACGTGCCGGAGGCTCTCGCCGCGAGCGACCATGTGGCCTTGCTGGACAATGGAAAGATGTGCTTTGAAGGCACGCCGCAGGATTTTGCAGCTTCTGAAAATTCGGTGGTGCGCGGATTCCGGGATAGTGCGAGTGTACTTGGCACGATGCTGGCGGAGATCCGCCGTGGCGAAGCGCCCTCCACTGACGAATCATGAAACAATCCAAGCTCGAACTCTTCGTGGGTGGCTTCGTGCTGCTGGGCATCGCCGCCGTCATCTATCTGACGATCAAGCTGGGCGCGGGTTCCATCGTCGGCGGGGACACCTACGTGATCGAGGCGCGCTTCACCAACGCCGGCGGTCTCAATGCCGGCAGCAGCGTCCTCGTGGCCGGGGTGCCCGTTGGACGGGTCGAAGAGATCCGCGTGGATGAGAAGGACTACAGCGCCATCGCCACCCTGCGCGTGGATTCCGGCCTGCGGCTGCCCACAGATTCGATGGCATCCATCAAGACCACCGGCCTCATCGGTGACAAATTCGTAGCCCTGGCACCCGGTGCCGACGACACGTGGCTGGAGTCCGGAGCGCGGATCACAATGACTGAATCGGCGGTTGATCTTGAGTCCTTGATAGGGAAAATGGCCTTCGGTAGTGTTGAAACTGAAGATAGTCCCGTAGAAACCCCGCCTAACCTCTGATGAATCGTTTTTTACTGCTCCTCCCGCTCCTGCTTTCCACCTATGCCGCTGCGGCCACCGCAGAGGCAGAGCAGAAGTTGCAGAGAGCCATCACCGAGGTGCTCGCCGTCGCTGACCGCGCTGCAAACCGTGCCGTGCTGGCGCAAAAAGTGCGGCCCGTGCTGCAGAGGAATGTGAGCTTTGAAACCATGACCAAGCGTGCCGTCGGCCCCGGTTGGCGCAGCTTCAGCCCCAAGGAACAGCAGCAGGCCACCGACCTCTTCACCACCCTCATCATCCGCACCTACTCGAACAAATTCACGCCCGGAGAGCGTCCCGTCATCACCTATCGCGGCGCCGTGGACCTCGGCTCAGGCCGCGTCGATGTGCCGAGCAACATGGTTTACAAAGGCAGTCGCTACAGCGTGACCTACCGGCTGGAGCAGGTTTCCGGCTGGCAGATCACGGACGTGGTCATCGAGGGCGTCAGCATGATCGCCAACTACCGCTCGCAGTTGGATGCGCAGTTCAAGCGTGGAGGCGCCCCTGCCGTCATCAATTCCCTCAATCAGTCCGTATCCCGTCCATAAGCCCATGAAGTCTGATCTCCTCCTCCGCATTCTCATCGCCGTCGCCCTGCTGCCAGCCGCCTGCGCGACGAACTCACGGAACCCCTCTTCCCCGGACGCGTCCGGAGAAGTCATCGGCTCGAAAGGCAGCGTCCCCGCCGCCGGCGCTGTGACAGGTGAAGAAGACGAGTACGCCGCCGCCGAGGTGGCTGATCCCCTCGAAAAATTGAATCGCGGCGTCTTCTGGTTCAACGACAGCCTCTACACCGTGTTGTTCCGGCCCATCTCC
>CAMAZK010000309.1 GCA_945863205.1 Akkermansia muciniphila
GGGCGAAGGTGGTGTTGGAGAGGTCGGCGTGGGTGGCTTTTTCCTCGCCATAGCCGATACCGCCGTCGGTGGGATTGTCCTGCTTGCCCTTCTCGTCGAGGTCGAGCTGGCGGGTGACGAGGTAGCGGCGAGCCTTGAGCATGACCTCCTCGTTTTCCGGCTTCTGATTCAAAAGCAGCGCGGTGAGGGCGATGGCGGTGTTGTAGGTGGCGCGGGCCTTGATGGTGATGGAGCCGTCGGGCTTGGCGTTGCTGATGAGGTAGCGGGTGGCTTTTTCGACTTCAGCGGGGACGGGGTCGCCGGGCTTGCGGCTGGGGTCGAGCAGGTAGGCGGTCATGGCCAGACCGGTGATGGCGACAGGTTCGGCCTCGCCCCACTGGCCGGTTTGCTGGTTCTGCTGGGCGCGGAGGAAGTTCAGCCCGCGCTCGACGCTGAGGCGCAGCTCCTGCTTGAGCGATTCATGGCGCGGGGCCTGGCTGGCGGCCTGTCCAAAGGCAGGCGCGGTGGCGAGGATGAGGAGGAAGGCGGAGATTTTCATGATGGAGGGAACTGGAGGTCGAAAGACGGGGCCGTCAACGGTCAAGAGGCCGCCGCGGTGGGGATGGGGCGAATCTTGACCATGCATTGACGGGCTTGACCGGTTTTTGACCGGTCGGGAGCGTTGGGGTCGAGGACGAGTTCGAGTAGGAGGACGAGGACGATTACTTCGCCGGCGTGATGATGAGCGTCACCTTCGTCTCCTCGGCGGGGATGTTGTCGGGCCTGCTGATCCAGAGTTCGTCGCGGTGGTTGCCTCTGGCGGCGGAGTTGATGATGGCGAGGCGGTCCACGTAGGTGGAGATGATGGAGCCGGTGATTTCGGCGACAAAGCCTTCGGCATCGATGCGGGAGCCGTTGAAGATCCAGGTGTCGAGATCGGGCGGGGTTTTGCGCGTGTCGCTGTCCTGAATGAAGGCGGAAAGCGGGACGCGCTTCACCTCGTCGCCCTCTTTCCATTCGCAGTGGATGGCGAGGCGGTTGGATCCGGGTTTTTCGGGCGAGGTTTCCTCCTTTTCGGGGTAGGGACGCTCTTCCTTGGGATCGAGCGTGTCGAGGATGCCCTTGGTGCCGGGCTGGTAATTGGCGAGGAGGAGAGCGAGCTGGATCTCGATCGGCCGCACGGCGGTCTGCAGGATGGTCTCGTGGACTTTTTCGCCGGCCTCGTGGCAGAGGGCGTACTCGATGGGCAGCCTCTGATGAAGGATGGAGCAGGGGATGCGCAACTCGCGTGTGGCGGCGGTGATGCGGATGCCGTTGAGGTCAAAGACGCCAGGTGAAGTTTCCTTCAGCAACTTCTTTGCTTCCTCGAACTGGACCTTGGCCGGCTCTTTCGCCGGTGCGGGCTCTTGTGCGGTCAGGGGGCTCGCGATCAGGAGTCCGAAAAGGAGAAAAAGGGAAGTGCGGGTGGGCATGGGCGGAAGTCTTGCAGCTTGGAACGCGTTTGCGAGGGACATCTTTTGCAGCAGGCGGGTGCGAGAATCACCGCGAAGCTGCCGGATACGCTGGCGGCGATGAAGGGATCACAGGCCAGGGAACTTGTAGGTGCCCACGCGGAGCGCACTTTCGACGTTCTTCGGCACCACGGCGAAGGGCTCGACTTCATAGGCGGGCTGCGGCTTGAAATCCGGTTCGTCGCGAAGCTTGAGGATGATCTGCAGCGCGAAATCGACGAGCGCTGGCTGAACAACGGTGGCGTCGATGTCGCCGATGCGGACGAGTTCCATGCCTCGCTTGGTGCCCGTGAGGCCGTCTGTTCCGACGATGAAGACGTTTTCGCGTTCTCCCGCCTCGATGGTGGCCTTGGCGGCTCCCATGGCGAGGGCGTCGTTGTGAGCGAAAATGACGTCGAACTGTTTTTGCAGGCGGAAGGCTTCCGCAGTGCGTGCGGTGGCGTTTTCCGGCTTCCAGTCAGCCGGAGCGTCGTGGACGAGGATGACGCCGGATTCTTTTTTCAATTCTTCCTCAAATCCTGCGGCCAGCTCGTTCGTGGGGAAGGCGTCCTCGACGCCGCGAATCTGCACGACGCGTCCGGTGGTCTCGGTCGCACCTTCCTCTGCGGCTTTGCGCTTGAGTGCATCGAGAACGGTTTCAGCGGCCAGACGGCCTACGCGGCGTTGGTCGGTGAAGACAATGCTGGTGCAGCCTTCGTCGAGCATGCGTTTATCGAGGCCGATGACCCGGATACCGGCGGTTTTCGCTTCAACGATGAGCGCTGCGAGCGCGGGCGGGTCGATGGGGCTGACGAAGATGGCGGATGGCTTTGCGGTGATCGCGGTGCGGAACTGGTCCGCCTGCTGCCCGGCGCTGCCCGCCGCGTCGTGGACGGTGAGTTCACATCCCTTCTGGCGCCCGACCAGCATGGCGAGTCCATCGCGCTGGAACTGCTGGAAGGGAATGCGGGTGTCCTGGAGCAGGAGAATGATGCTGGTGGTCTGCGCGGCCTGGGCGATCCCCGATGGGGCGGCTGGACGACCGACCACGAGTGGCGGAGGGGTGGAAGACTGCGTCGGCTGGGCAGTCGGAGATGACGAGCCGGTATCGGCAGTGGAGGCTTGGGACGGAGGTGCCTCGCGGTCACAGGAGGCCGAAATACCGCAGACGAGAAGGAGGAGGAACGCGCGAATCATGGTTTGGGTGGCAATCATTGGCAGGAAAGCGGGGGGAGCACAAGCAGCGGAAGCGACGCATGCATGACGGTGGAAGGGCCGAGGAGGGCTCTACAGACTCCGCTCCGGGGATCTCTGTTCAGCTTTGGCGGGAGATGCAGACGCGTCTCCGAGAGCGCCGGGCAGTGCGTTCGGAGAGGCGATTCGGTCCCTATCGACCGTTTGGAGGCCGAAAATCGGGCGCCGGGGATCGATTTTTGTCACAATATTCGAATCGCTGCTTGATGCGCAGGGTGTTTTGCTGATAAAACGCTTAAAATACAGCAACAACCTTTCCCGAAATGAAATTCATCGCATTGGCAGCCGCCATCCTGATCACCGTCCCAGTCGCACGCGCCCAAGCCCCTGCCGGGGAGCCTGCGCCGGAGGTGAAGGCCAAGGTCAAAAGCGTCAAGATGACCGAACAGCAGACGCCAATGTTTAACGTCGGCAATATTCGCGACAAGCGCTGGCGGCCGAAGAACTGGATCGAGGTGGACGTGGAATTTGAAATCGACCTTCCGCAGAAAGCGGGAGGCAGCAAGGGCACGTACCCTGCGATGACCATGAACATCTTCCTGGCGCTCAATCACAAGGACACGGAAGGGAAGCGCACGGTGCTCGAGGGCTCTCTCAACCTGGTCAACGTTCCAGCAGGTGAAGAGTGTCACGCCCTCGCTTACGTTTCGCCGGCAACGATGAAGCTGATCTTTCTGAAGGACAACGTTCTCGTCTCGACCGATGTGCAGGGCTATGGCGTCGAGCTGATGGCTGACGGCCAGCGGATCGCGGGTGACTCCAAGCCGGTCAGCGGACCGTGGTGGGAGTCGGCCGATCAACTGGCGATTCAGCAAGGGGCCATCCTTCACAAGTCGCAGACACCGTTTGCAACTCTGTGGGGCGATTATGATGTGCCCGTGCGTCCGAAATGAGCCTCTGAGGTATCTGAATCCCGATAACGAACCTTATCTATAACAGCATGGCAGACTCCAGTAATATCGCCGTCATCAATCTAGGCTCCCAACGTGTGGGAGGAGCAGTGTTTGGGAAGAGTTCGGCGGGTGATCTCATTCTAAAGAAATATGCCATTGTGGACATGGACGGGGATCCCTCCGTGGATGTCAGCCGGCTGCCGCAACTGAAAGTGGCCCTGGACGAACTGGTGGCAAAGCTCAAGATCCGCGGGCAAAAAGTTTGGGTGACCGTTCCGGGACACCCGGTTTTCAGCCGTTTCGTCAAGCTGCCCCCGGTGCAGGGAGACAAACTCGCCCAGATCGTGGAGTTCGAAGCCCGGCAGAACGTGCCCTGGCAGCTCGACGAAGTTTCCTGGGACTACGAGGTCGTCGGTGATTCTGATGCGCTGGAGGTGGAGGTCGTTCTGGCGGCCATGAAACGTGAGCCTCTCAACGAGATGCATGAGCAGGTGACTCTCTGCGGACTCAAGGCCGTCGGTGTGGACGTGGGGCCGCTGGCCCTTTTCAACGCTTTCCGCTACAGCTATCCGGATGTCGGCGAGCCTGCTTTGGTAATCGACCTTGGGGCACGCTCGACGAATCTGATTTTCGTGGAGGAAGGGCGCTTTTTCACTCGCAACCTCCTGATCGGTGGTGCGGCGGTCAGCAATGCCATCGGTAAAGAATTCGGCATTTCCTTCGCCGAAGCCGAAGCGCAAAAATGCAGCCAGGGCTTTGTGGCCTTGGGCGGTGCGGTGGAGGACCACCCCGACGAGGGCGTCAACGCCATGTCGAAGGTGATGCGGAACTCGATGACGCGTCTTCATTCCGAAGTGATGCGGACGATCACATTTTACCGCAGTCAGCAAGGAGGCAGCGCCCCACAGCGTGTCTTCCTCGCAGGCGGTGGATCTGCGATGGGCTACATCGCCGAGTTCTTCTCCGAGAAACTCAAGATGCCTGTGGAGGTCTTCAATGGCATGCGCGGAGTCCAGACGGACCGTGGCGTGAGTGCCGAGGCCGTCCAGATTGATGCGCCAGCCTTGGGGGAACTTGTCGGCCTGGCCTTGAGAAGCGTCGGCGCCTGTCCGTGTGAAATCGAACTGGTCCCGGACGCGGTGGCCTCTGCCCGTGATTCCGCGAAGCGTGCGCCGTCTCTCATAATGGCCGGCCTGTGCATCGTCGCCGCATTGGCTGCGGCGCTGTTTTGGTTCAAACAAGCCGACAGCACCCTGCAAAATCGCATGGTGGCTCTGCAAGGCGAGAGCGCGAGACTTGTCGGCCTGAGCAATCAAATTCGAGGGCTGGAAGCGCGTCAAGAGGAACTCCGGCTGCGCAGCCTGCAGCTGGAACAGGCGGTCACCGAGCGGTCGTGGTGGGTTCGCCTGCTGAACGAGATCAACCAGCAGTTCGACAACGATCTGCTGTGGTTGACGCTCATCGAGCCTCTGAAGGACGGACAGCCCCTCACCGCCTCCCTATGGGGACGTGAAAGCAGTGCTCCGAAGAAGAGTGCGACCGCGACGACGGGCAGAGCGCCTCAGCAACCGGTCTTTGAACTGCGGATGCAGGGGCTCTATCGCAGCAACAGCGAGGGGGAGCAGAAAGTCGTCTATGACTTCGCTTCGAAACTGGCCAAACTGGAGGCTTTCAGTGCGCCTGAGTTCGAGACCAATCGTGACAAGTACGTTAAAGTGGACAGTGGCGTCGAAGGGGATCGCTACGCCTACCAGTTCGAAATCAAAATCCCTCTTCGTAGCCCTCTTCAATTCAAGTAAACTCTCATGGACTGGATTCAAGAAAACAAACCTTTGGCCGCAATCATCGGCGTCGTATTGGCAGTCTCCGCAGGACTCGGCTACATGGTCTTTGACGCCTGGAGCCGCTTTGCGGAGAGCAAGGAAACATACATGTCGCTGGGGAATCAGATCGCCTCGATGAACAGCGCCCGCCTGGCGCCCACGGAGGAAAACGTGAAAATGAAGACGGCGGCGGTCGAAGAGTATGCCTCAAGTGTCAATAAACTTGGTGGTGCGCTCCTTTACATCCAGGCACCTCTAAAGCCTGTGAAAGACATCGAGTTTCAAACCAAGCTCAAATCGAAGATCGCCGAAGCCCGCAATAAGGCTAAAGTCCATAATCTTTCCTTGCCCGGAGAGTTCGCTTTTGGCTTTGATGAATACACGAAGAGTCTCCCCAAGTCAGCAG
>CAMAZK010000310.1 GCA_945863205.1 Akkermansia muciniphila
CACACAGTGTCCGTGATCTTGATGGCGAAGCTGTTGTGCAAATCGGCGGTGAAGATGCAGACGGGCTTCTTCAGCGCATCGAAGGCATCTATCAGTTGCTCGCGCTCCCACATCATGGAGGTCCAGGCCTCGTCCTTGCCTTCGGTGAATTCATGGCCGCCGGCGCCGTTGTGCTTGATCATGAAGTTGACCGAGGACACGACGAAAAAGAAGTCCGCCTTGCTCTCGCGCATGGAATCAAGCAGCCACTTTTTCTGCGCCTCGCCCAGCAGGGTGAGATTCGGCGCCATGGGGTTCTTCATGTCGTGCATCTGCCGGTGCGTTTTGCAGTCGAGAATGAAGTAGTCGCAGTTCCCGACGGTGAATTTGCCATAGGAATGACGGCCGATGGAATACGCGCCGGAACTGTCCGCATAAGCTGTGGGCGTGATGCGCAGGTGGTGCGCGTCGATGACTTCCGTGATGCCGAAGACGCCGGCATTCGGATTGCCGGGTGGTTCGTTGTCGAGGCGGATGTCGTCCTCCCCGGCGGTGATCTTGCCCCAGTGGACGTGGAGCGTGCCGACCTGCTTGAGGTCGAGCTTGGTGAAGTCGGCGCTTTCATCCGTCAGGATGTCGCTGTCTTTTTTCAGCGACGCATTGCCGAAGTGAATGTCCTGCGTGGTGGCGCGGGGATTCGCCCAGCCGGCGTAGTCCTGCCAGGCGCGGATGCCGATGTCGCGGAAGACGGCGCGGCGCTCGCGGAAGCCGAGGGTGGCGGTACCGCGCAGGTCGTTGACGAGCTCGTGGTCGTCGAAGGTGAAGACGGTGGGCATGTTCCGCTGATACGCCGCCATGTTCACGCCGCGTGAGAGGTAGGTTTTGTAGTTTTCCCACAGGCCGACAACGTTGGGCGCGAGATCGAGGATCTGCGGCGTTTGCCCCGGCTTCAAACCGACCTGCATGAGCCAGTCCGACACCGGCATGGAGCGGTGCTCTTCATAAATGAAGTCGCCGTTCATGATCGAGAACAGCGACTTGCCATGCAGCTCGCGCAGCATCGTCGCGTGTGTTGGCAAACTGGGGCCGACGCCGCTTTTCGGGTCCTGATTGGAGCAGGAGCCGAACTGAAAGCGGAAGTTGAAGAGGCCCTGCTGATTGTGCGTGGCTTCGCGATGCGCCTCCGCGCTCGGCAGCGTGAGGAAGCTGCCCGCCGGGCCGCTGGGCACCCGGCCGATGTAGATTTGATAATGATACTTCGTCTCCGGCTTCAACCCGGTCAGCGTGGTCGAGCCGGTGTGGTCGTGTTCCGCGCTGGTTGTGACCACGGCGGAGGATTGGTCCAGCAGCGCTTCCGAGGTGCCGTAGCGCACCGTGAACTCGCCCGCCTTGTGCGTCCGCGCCCATACCCGCACGCTGTTTTCCGTGACCAGTCCGAGCATCGGCCCGTGGGTGACATGGTTCGTGCTGAACTCCGCCAGCGGCATCTGACCCAGGGCGCCGAGAGTGAGAAGGAAGGGGAGCAGGAGGTGGTTGAGGCTCATGCGGCATCAAAACGACGGCGGAGCGGATTCCAAGCAGGAAATCCCAAAGGATCGCGCGCGAGGCCGGCAACAGGCATTGCAAAGATCAGGCGCAAGGCTTCATGGATGGAGGTGCGACTTCTGGATCGCTTGGCGGGCCTCGATTCTGCTTCCACACAAGCCTTTACGAGTTGCCCGAAAGCTCCTGTGCCACCTTGCGTTTCCACGCCACACCCGCCCATGATCCGTCGAGCATTTCCTTTTCTCATCCTCAGTCTCGCCACTGCCGTCCACGCGGCGGAGACCAAACGTGAGGCGGCGGCCAAGGGCACGGCGTTTTTCGAAAACAAGATCCGGCCGGTCCTCGTGGAGCACTGCTACAAATGCCACTCCGAAGCCGAGGGCGAGCGCAAGGGCGGGCTGCTGCTCGACCGTCAGTCGGGCTGGCTCGATGGCGGTGATTCGGGGCAGGCGGTGGTGCCGGGTGATGTGGAAGGCTCGCTGGTGATCCAGGCGGTGCTCTACGGCGATGAGGACACGGCGATGCCGCCGAAATACAAGCTCGATGCCGAGGTGGTGGCGCTGCTGGAGCAGTGGGTAAAGATGGGCGCGCCGGGGCCGAAGCAGGACATCGGCGAGACGGAATTCTCGAAGCTCGGCGACCAGGATGCGATCTTCGAAAAGGCGAAGACGCACTGGTCCTTCCAGCCCGTTCGCGCGGTGGAGCCGCCGAAAGCGGACGATGCAGCGTGGAACGAGCATCCCATTGACCGCTTCATCTTCGCGAAGCTGAAGGAGCACAAGCTCACGCCTTCGCCGCAGGCCAAGGCGCAGGTTTTGGAGCGCCGCCTGTCGTATGATCTCACCGGTTTGCCGCCGGACTCCGAAAAGCCCGCCTCGGTGGACGATCTGTTGAAAAGTCCGCACTTCGGCGAGCACTTCGCGCGGCTGTGGCTCGATGTCGCGCGCTATGCGGACACGGCGAACGTCACGGTGCCAAGCACGAAGATGGTCAGCTACTACCCGTATGCGTTCACGTATCGAGACTACGTCATCAGCGCCTTCAACGCGGACAAGGCGTATGACCAGTTCATCAAGGAACAGCTCGCCGCCGACCTGATGGGCATCAGCGGTCGTGCGCCGGAGCAGGCCGCGCTCGGCTTCATCGCCGTCACGCCGTTTTTGACCAATCCGAACGATTTCGCCGATGATGCGATCGACACGACGATGCGCGGCTTCATGGGCCTCACGGTGGCCTGCGCCCGCTGCCATGATCACAAATTCGAGCCCGTGCCCACGGCGGACTACTACTCGCTGCACGGCGTCTTCACCTCCATCGACAAACCCGCGCCCCATGAGATCGCCGAATTTCCGGTGATCGATGGCTACGGTGTGGGCGAGGCTGAACGTGCCGACTATCAGGCCAGGCAGCAGGTCGTGGCCGAGAAAATCGCCGTCGCGAAGAAGAGCGGCAAACTCGTCGGTGCGAAGCAGAAGCTCTCCGAGGTCATCAAGAAGAGCGAACTCGCCGAGCTGATCACCTATCATGACGGCGCGCCCGCCCGTGCTTTCATCGTGAAGGACAAACCGAAGCCGGTGACGTCGAAAATCTTCCTGCGTGGCGAGCCGGACACACGCGGCGATCTCGCCCCACGTCACTTTTTGAAGCTGCTCGATCCGCAGCAGGAGCCCTTTCCTGACGACAACAGCGGCCGCCTCGCGCTCGCCGAGCACATCGCCAGCAAGGACAACCCGCTGACCGCACGCGTTTTCGTGAATCGCGTGTGGGGTGCTCTGATGGGCGGTTATCTCGTGGACACGCCGTCGGACTTCGGCCTGCAAGGCGCTGCTCCCACGCATCCCGAGCTGCTCGATTGGCTGGCGGCCGATTTCATGGCCCATGGCTGGTCTTTGAAGCACCTCGTGCGCAGCATCGTCACCAGTCGCGCCTATCAGCAAAGCAGCGCGGTGCGCGAGGACATGACCGCGCTCGATCCTACGAACACCTGGTATCATCGCGCGAATGCGAAGCGGCTCAGCATCGAGGAAATCCGCGACAGCGTGCTCGCGCTCAGCGGTGAACTCGATCACAGCCTCAAAGGTCATCCGAAACCGCTGTGGGGACCGGAAGCCACGCGCCGCCGTGCCATCTACGGCGTGGTGGACCGCGTGAACAACGACCCCACGCTCCGCGCCTTCGATTTTCCCTCGCCCACCGCCACCGCCGAGCGCCGCACGGAGAACATCGTGCCGCAGCAGTCGCTCTTCGCGCTGAACTCGCCCTTCATCATCGCGCAATCCGCCGCACTCGTCGAAAACCTCCAGCTCAGTGACGGCATGAGTGCCGCTGAACGCATCAACGCCCTCTTTCATCGCGTTTACAGGCGCGATGCCCACGAGGTGGAGCATCGGCGCATCGCCGGCTTCCTCGCCCTCATGGAAAAACGCCAAACCAACCCCTGGCCGCTCATCGCGCAGTCGCTGCTGACTTCGAATGAGCTGCTGTATGTCGATTAAACTGCCGCGACCGCTTCCCGAAAGATAACCACAGAACAAAATGAAAACAGTTGGCATCATCTGCAGCGCTTTGTCGTTCTTGGCAGCCGTGTTCTATATTTGGCTGATGTATGTGCTGACTTTTGAGGAGCCAAACTCGAAGTACATGTTCGAGACGGAGCCAAAGGAGGGCTACGCCTACTGGATGAAAATCGAGTTTTGGGAGGACTTTCGGCATTTCACTCTTTTCGCGACCATCGCCATGATGGGGGCCGCCCTTCCGATTCTCGCTTTAGCTCGAACCGGTGTTCTCACATGGTTTGACACGGTTCTCGTCTGCCTGTCGCTCGTTTATGTCGGCCTGTCGGGCACGATGTTGTTCGCCGTAGGAGCGAACTTTGCACACTTCACGCAACTCGCGCCCGTTGGTATGTTCTTGGGGGCGTGTTACGCAATTGCCGCTCTTCTTTGGCGGGCCAAACATCCACGCATCCACGAGCAATCCATCGTCTAATTCTATGACCTCCCGCCGTCACTTCCTCCAACGCTCTGGCTTCGGCCTTGGAGCGCTTGCTGCGTCGGATTTTCTTCGCGCCGCTGATGGGGCGGCGGATGCGAACCCGATGGCGGTGAGGCAGCCGCATTTTCCGGCAAAGATCAAACGTGTCATCCACCTGTTCATGAATGGCGGGCCGTCGCAGATCGACACCTTTGATCCGAAGCCGCAACTGACGAAGCTGGACGGCAAGCCGCTGCCGGATTCGATCAAGGAACGGCTGCAACCGGTGCAAAGGGCGCGTGCGGGGAACATCTTCGCCTCGCCGTTCAAGTTTGCGCAGCACGGGCAATCCGGGCTCGAGGTCAGCGAGCTGTTTCCGAATGTCGCCAAGCATGCGGACAGCCTTTGCGTGATCCGCTCGATGACCAGCGACATCGCCAATCACTCGCCGGGCCTGCTGATGATGAATTGCGGCCACACGGTGCTGGAGCGGCCGAGCATCGGCTCGTGGGTGCTCTACGGCCTCGGCTCCGAGAGCGCCGATCTGCCCGGATACGTCGTGCTCATGCCCTCCGGCCTGCCCACGGCGCAGTCGAAGAACTGGACCAGCTCCTTCCTGCCCGGCATGTATCAGGGCACGCACATCGAGACCGCAGGCAAGGGCCAGCTCATTCCCGATCTCACGCGCCATGACATCTCGCTGGGCAACCAGCGGGCGCAACTCGGCCTCACGCGCTCATTGAACGAGCGGCACCAGCGCAATCATCCCGGCGACGAGCGGCTCGAATCTCGCATCTTCTCCATGGAGCTCGCCTTCCGCATGCAAAGTGCCGCGACGGATGCCTTCGACCTCAAAGGCGAAAGCGAAGCCACCCGCGCCGCTTACGGCGACACGCCCGTCGGCAACAACATCCTGCTCGCGCGTCGTCTCGCCGAGCGCGGGGTGCGCTACATCCAGTGCTACCATGGCGTCGGCCAGCCGTGGGACAGCCACAGCGGTCTCGTCAAAAATCATGAGAAGCTCTGTCGCGAGGCCGACCAGCCCATCGCCGCGCTGCTGCACGATTTGAAGGAACGTGGACTGTGGGACGACACGCTCGTCATCTGGGGAGGCGAGATGGGCCGCACCTCGACTTATCAGGGCAGCAGCGACAAACCGGCCGTCTTTGGCCGCGATCATCAAGTGGATGGCTTCACCGTCTGGCTCGCCGGTGGCGCGGTGAAGGGTGGCCATGTGCACGGCATCACCGACGACTTCGGGCTCGGCATCGCTGCTGATCCGGTTCACGTTCACGATCTGCA
>CAMAZK010000311.1 GCA_945863205.1 Akkermansia muciniphila
ACAGCATCACGCCCACCTACTCGCAGTTCCTCATCGACGAGTTCCTGCCCGCCATCGAGGCCAAGCACGGCCTCCAGCTCAGCACCGATCCCAATCACGCCGCCATCTCCGGCAACAGCAGCGGCGGCATCTGCGCCTTCATGGCCGCGTGGCATCGCCCGGATCGCTTCCGCCGTGTTTTCACCGGCGTAGGCACCTACGTCGGCATTCACGGGGCCGATCAACTGCCCGTGCTCGTCCGCAAATTCGAGCCCAAGCCCCTCCGCGTCTTCCTCCAGAGCGGCACCGGCGACAACAACCTCTACTGCGGCGACTGGTGGATGGCGAACCAGATGATGGAACGCAGCCTCACCTGGGCCGGCTACGACGTGAACCACGCCTGGGGCGAAGGCGGCCACAATGCCAAACACGCCACCCAAATCTTCCCCGACGTCCTCCGCTGGCTCTGGCGCGACTGGCAGACGAACATCGAGGTGAAGGCGAATCCGAAGGGGGAGTCGAAGTGGAAGGGGTATGAGGTGGTCGGGGGTGGCGAGTGGGAGGGCGTGTTGCACGAACCTCCGATCAATAATATCACGGTGCTGCGTGATGAACTGGCATCCACCGCCGATGGTTCGGTTTACGTCCACAAGGGGGCAATCGAAGGAAACGTCACCTCGTTCGTGCGATTGGATACCCATGGAGGAAAGCAGGAGGTAAAGGTTCACTCCAAGGGAGGGGTCAGCGGCTTCAAAGCGGGGCCGAATGGCTGTTTGCGTCTCTTTTTCGCAGTGGAGCATCCAAACAGGTTCGCACGGATCGTAGATGTAAATCAAAACGGAAAAGTAGTGCGTGAAATCACCTTTGGAGACAAAGACAACAAATTCGACCCTCCATGCACCAATCACGGCGGCATCTGCTGCGACAGCTCTGGCCGGTTGTATTTCGCAGGCTGCAATGATGCACTCGTCGGTCGGGTCGATGCCGAGGGCAGTTACCACTATCTCCATGGTAAAGAACTCCATTCCGAAGTCCTCGGCTCATCGGCTGGCTTGATCTGTCTGTCGCCCGATCAGACCTTGCTTTACATTTCAGATCGCCGTGAGCGGATCGATTGTGTTCAGCTTCGTTCAGAGCTTCCGCTGTTCCAACATGCGCAGCACTTTTACCTCACCGAAAATCCCTTCGGATTGGCATTCCCCGTAACAACCCACGCCATGTGCGTAGATACCAACGGCTGGCTCTACGTCGCCACCTCCCTCGGCATTCAGGTCTGCGACCAAGCTGGCCGCGTGAACTTTATCATCCCGACGCCCAAGCAGCCGTATGACATGTGTTTCGGCGGCAAAGACCTCAGCGAGCTGTTCATCGCCTGCGGCGACACGATCTACAAACGCCCAACGAAGGCCAAAGGCGTCGTCAGCGGCCAGCAGCCACCGATCAAACCGCTGCCGCCGAAGCTCTGAGGGACCGCCTGCGTCCCGCAGGCTGTTTTTCGCGTCCTCGCGGAAAACCGTCCCCAAAGCTCTCGCCAACCAGCTTGACCACCGCAGACCGATGAACGCACCGGAACGGACTTCAGCGGAACTCGTGCGCTCCTTGCTGATCGCCTGCCGTCGCTCCATACTCAGCGCATGGCCGACTTCTCGAACCTCCGCTCGCTCCTCCAACGCCGCCTCGATCTCATCGCCGATCACGCCTTTCGCGACCGCGATGCGGCGGCGCATTTGGAGGCGCTGAAGAACGTCTCGGAGGAAATCATGGCCGAGCACCAGCGACTGCGCTCCGATCTGCCGCCTCGGCTGAATCATTTTCTCACGCAGGCCAGTTTCTCGAAGGCGCTGGACTACCTGAACTCAGGCGAGGGCTGAACGCCGCACCGGTCACGTCAGTTCCGCCACCAAGGGCACATCTGCGGGGGCGAGATCGTAGTCGCGGAGATGTTCCGGCTTCACCCAGGCGAGTTCTGTGTGCTCGTGCGGATGCGGTTCGGCGCTCCCGGGGGCGAGTTCGCAAATAAAAGGGGTCATCACCACGCGGCACCAGGGGTAGTCGTGCGTCACAGGGGCGAGCTCACGGAGGATGCGGACGGAGCAGCCGAGTTCCTCCTGCAATTCGCGGTGCAGGGCGCTGTCGGCGCTTTCTCCAGGCTCGATCTTGCCACCGGCGAACTCCCACTGACCGGCCAGTTTCTTGCCAGGCGGACGCTGCGCCAGCAGGATGCGGCCCTCTTTGAAAAGGATGGCGCAGACGACGGAGACGGGCGGGCGGGAGTCCATGAGGGCGCGGAATCACTTAGCGGCAATGCTCAGCGCGGCCTTCGCGGTGCGGACAGCGGCGTCCGGGACGCTGAGTTTGGCCATGCTGGCTCGCATGCGGCGGCCCACCGCTCCGCTGTTGATCAAGATGCTCTCCACAGCGGCGGCCGTTTCGCCTGCGGAATTCGTCACGATGCCCCCATCGATCCGGGTGAGCAGTTCCGCATTCCCCTCCTCCTGACCGGGCACGATGTAGTCGATCACGGCGGGAATTTTCGCCGCGAGCACCTCGTGCAGGATCGCTCCGCCTGCCTTGCAGATGACCACGTCGTGGGTGCGGAGGAATTCGGGGATGCGTTTCGTCCAGCCGATGATCTCCACCGTGTCCGGCGGCAGGCTGTCCGTGAAGCGGCGCAGGATATGGTACAGGCGGGAGCGGTGCTTGCCCACGGGCAGCGTCAGTTTCACCCCGGAGAGCAGCTGGGGACGCAGGGCGTTCAAGGTGGCCTCCACCCGGCGTCCGGTCGTGGAGGGGAGGTAGAGGATGCGTTGAGCGGAGACTGGCGGCAGCTCGGGAAGGGGCTCGGTGAAGGCGAGGCTCACGGGAAACCCCGGGACTCGGATCTTGGCCGCAGGCACGCCAAAGCCGGCGACGACCTTTTTCGTCTCGTCATCGGCCACGCAGAACATGTCACTGGGAGACATCACCCACACGCGGTTCACGCTGAGGGAGTCGGTGATGACGGTGCAGAGCGGCGGCACGGGCTGCCGGCGTGACAGCGCCTCCAGCAGCACGGAGTAGATCGGATAGGTGCTGATGATGAGGCGCGGTTTTTTCTCCGCCAGCGTCTTCCCGAGATGATTCACAAGGCCTGCATGCCAGGTGGAGTCCGGGCCGGTGACCCCCGGTCGCCCCATGATGTCATAGACCAGCCGCCAGGCGGCGGGCATGTGGGTGATGGCCAGTTGATAGAGCTCCTTCGTCACCGCCGCCGTGCGCGGCATGGCTTCGGTAAGCAGATCACACACTTCGACCTCCTCACCCGGGCACAGTTGCTCCAGCGCCTCCGCCACGGAACGCGCCGCTGTGTTGTGTCCATCGCCATAACCGGCGGTCAAAATCCAAATCACCGGGCCATCGCTGGCGGAAAAACGAGGTAAAACAAGCAAAAAGGCCCTCACGGAGTCGTTGTTGACAATAATTCACACAAGTTAAACATTAACCCCACTCGATGCCGAAGGATCGCCGCAAGACTCTGAGTCAGATCCTCGCCGCCACAGTCTCCCTGGCGGCGGTGATCATCATGCTTTCGCCGCTGCGCCGGGCGCCGGACCAGGGGGATTCCCAGCAGGCCGGCTGGCTGCCCATCCTGAGCCACGGCGGCATGACTGACGGCGCGGCCTTTCATCGCTTGGAAGCCGCCGGCACGCGGCATCACGCCAGTGCCGTCCCCCTCCTGCGCTCCCCCATGCCATGAGCGGGCGTTTCAAGCCTCCAGGTCAGTGTCCCGCCTGCGGGGAGTGGGTGTATCGTGGCGCCGTCGCCTGCGAAGAGTGCGGCGCCTGCGAAAGGTCCGGCTGGAGCGGGAACACAGACGCCGACGGGCTGGACCTGCCGGATGAAGACTTCGATTATGATGATTTCGTCGCCCGCGAGTTCGGCGGCCGCGATTCGAAGAAGCCGCACATCGCGAACATCTGGTGGTGGGCGGCCCTGCTCGTGCTTTTGGCGCTGGTGCTCGGTGCGTTGCTGCCGGTGCTGACCTAAAGCGCGATCATTAGCCCCAGTTCAGCCATGAAACGGGCGTTGTGCAGGCCCAGCGCCACGATCATCGCCAGGACGAGGAGCGGCATGAGCGCCCCCAGGATTCTCCACCGCCGCACATGCTGCTCCACCCCGATTCCGACGAGAAACACGAGGGCTGGCGTCCACAGCGGGGCATGCGTCAAAATCGCATCTTGCCCGGGAAGCGTCGCCACGAATCCCAGACTGCCGACGAGCAGGGCCAGCGCTGTCGGTGCGCCCCTCCCGGCGCTGGGCAGTCCCAGAAGGCCCACGAGCAGCAGCAGCAACCAGGCCGACTGCAGTCCGTGCTGAAGATGAGGCGTGACCTCAGGTCCCTGTTTCACCACGACTTTGCGGGCATGACTCCCGACTGCGGGATCGCCATCGCTCGCCAGCCCCGTGGCGATCATGCTCGTGACGAAGGCCTCACGCCCCACATCCGCCCATGTCACCTCTGGCAGACGTCCCAGCGCTGGCGGGATGCCCTGCGCCGCCTTCTGCACCACGGCGGTCATGCGGGTTTGGTTCGAGTGGGGGTAAATCCAGCCCTGCACCTCCATCGCGCTCAAGGTCAGCAGCAGCAGAGCTGCAAGATTCACCGGAAGAAGCATCACCGGGCGCAGACTGCCGCTGGTCCGCCACTGATCGACAACCCGGACCACTGCCAGCAGCAGCACCGGAACCAGATTGAAAAGCGAGCAGCACGTCGCGTAGAGCGCTGCGGCGGCGAATTCCCACCACCGGCCAGACCGTCCGCGCACCACCGCCGCCAGTGCCGCCGTCAGCCCCAGCGCACTGAAGACCTGCGGCAGCGGCAGCGCGGAAAAGAGCATCAGAGCCATCGAGGTCCCGGCCAGGGACGAAAACAAGATCGCCCGCCAGCGCCCCACCCCGCACCAGAGCAGTGCCTGGTAGAGCATCCCCAGCGTCAAGGCCCCGGCTCCCGCCGTCAGCGCGGCCACGGCATGACGCCCTGCCGTCGTCCCATTCTCGGCGACGAGCGTCAAAAAAGCGGTGAGAAGTCGGATCGGCGTGTGATGCAGCAGCAGAAAGGCGCTGTTTTCTCCTGCGCCGCCGCTTCCGGCCTTCACGCCTTGGGCGGTCAGGTCGTGGACAAAGGAAGCCGTCGGAGCACCGGCCAGCACCCCATCCTGCAGATACAGGCTCGTCCCCGCCAGCTCCATGTGCGCGGCGAAAAACACGCTGTAGAACAGCATGAACAGCACACCGCCCAAACCCCGCCAGCGACGTTGCAGGCGGGCGGCATGGGTCAGTTCGTCGGCGGGCGCAGAAGACATGCCCGTACTCAAGAGGCAGCCAGCACCCCTGCCAAGTATCCCGATGAAGAAAAATGCGCCCGAGCAGGTCAGGAGGTCAGCAGTTCGTCGTTCGGCCTTGAGCCCGTTCCCCGTAGCCGCGCCTGCAAAGGCGTGGTCCCAAGGCACCCTCGACTCAACCGCAGAGGGGCCGAGAGCCGGAGGACGCAGCGGTTTCTGGATGCTGGATGCTTGATTCTGGTTCGTAGTTCGGCCTTTAGGCCGACCCCCGTAGCTGCGCCTGCAAAGGCGTGGTCCGATCCGGGAACCCTTGGCCGCAGATTCAGGAAAAACGCAGATTCAGGAAGGCCCAAAGATAGGGGTAGGAACGGCACGTTGACCGTGCCGCCCCTCCCTCCAAACCGGACGGGCGGGTTTCCCGCATCCGGCTTTCCGGTTAGAAGTTGGCTGCTGCACGCAGGCTCAGGAGTTCCAGTCTCTGGGCTTCTTCCAGGTTGAA
>CAMAZK010000312.1 GCA_945863205.1 Akkermansia muciniphila
GTCGAAGCACCGCTGAGGCCGAAGTCGAGCTTCGTCATGTTGAAGATGCCGAGGTCAAAACGGGCGAAGGTGCCCTGGCCGTTGCCTTCCGCATAATAGTCCGCGCTGGTGCTCGCGCCGGTGGGAAGCACACGCCAGCCGGTGGTGAAGGTTTCCGTGGCGCTCGGCAGCACGGAGGCCGCGATGGTGATGAAATTCCACGCCGTCGCGCCGCTGATGCCGGCGTAATCATTGCCCGCGATGTCCTCGATCGCTGCCGCTGGAATCTCGATGTAGTAGCCCGTGGAGTTCGCAAAGTTCGCCGAAGGCGTGATCGTCACCGCCGCGCCCGTCACCGTGACCTGCGCGGTCGTCACGTCGATGCTCTCAAAGGTCGAGTTGTCGCTGCTGCGCTTGATGAGGATGCTGCCGGTGCCTTTTTTGACATTCTCATTGAAGGTGATCGTCGGCGTCGAGGTCACAGGCACGCTCGCGGCATTGTCCAGCGGCGCAAAGGCCGTGGCGAGCGGCGGCGTGCTGTCTGTCGTCTGCGTGGCGGAGACGAGCAGGTTGTCGATGCGGTTGTTGCCGGTGGTGGAAGTGGCCCCGCTGAACGTGCAGCGCAGCCGCACATTCGCCTGGCCGTCCACGGCGTTGATGCTGGTGAGATCGACCGTTTGCAGCGCAAAGGTCGTCGAAGTCGTCGCCGTGTTCACACCGGAGATGGTGGTGAAGGCACCGCCCGCGACGCTGTAGGACCACACACCGCTGTTGAAGCCGCTTGAAGTGCCACGCGCAGCAAACGTGATGATGGGATCGCCAAAGTCAGCTAGATTGAGCTGCAGCTCGATGAAGCTGTTGTTGCCCGCGTTGCTAACGAGGCTCAGCGAAGCGCCTGACGCATCGGGAGCGATCGCATTGATCGTGGAGCCACCAAAGTCATCCACAAGGCCAGTCCAGCCGCTGAGTGAAAGCGTGCCGTTGCCTTGATTCACCGCGATGGAAGTCGGCACACCACCTGCGCCGGGAGCGCTGGCCGTGGGGATCACGAGCGAGTTGAAGTTCCAATAAGCCACCGTGTCCGCGACAGCGATGGAATGCGCCAGCATTGACGCAACGAGACAGAGAAGTGTTTTTTCGATTCGCATCATAAGGTTGAAGGGCTTCGATGCGTCTATCGGGCGAGCTTGAATGAAGCGCATTCGAGTCACCGTGAATCATTCGTCACGCCTGCGATGCGTGCGCAAAACGTCACCATTTTTGCGGTAATCATTCACCATATTCCGCATCTTCGGATCACCTGAAACAAGCACTCAACAATCGCAGAACGGACGACGTGCAGTTACTTGCAGCGCATGAGTTAAAGGCCGTTTTTCAAGGCAAGTCGCGCCTGCGATCCTCATGCGGCATCCCCTTATCCAAGAGTGACCTTTTGAAATCTCTTGGCCTTCGAACAACTTCCGGCTTACCTCCCGCACCATGGACTTCCTCTTCACCGCACTTCAGGCTCTTCCGGTTAAACGCTACGACACGGGCGATCACGTTCTCAGCCAGGGAGAGAACACCGGGTGCCTGTATTTCCTGATCGAAGGCGCTGTGGAAGTCGTGAAGGATGATGTCGTCGTGGCAAAGGTGAAGGAGCGAGGGGCCGTCTTCGGCGATCTTTCTGCTCTCATGGGCGTGCCACACACCGCCGCCGTCCGTGCGGTGATGCCTGCGACTTTTCATGTCGTCGATGAACCGGCGGATTTCCTCCAGCAGAATCCGACCGTCACTCTCCATCTCTGCAGGATGCTCGCACGCCGTCTGGACTCGATGAACAAGTACCTCGTCGATGTGAAGCAGCAGTTCTCCGGTCACGACCACCTCGCCATGCTCGACGGCATGCTCGACACCCTCATGCACCGGCAACCGCGCGAGCGCCAGAAACCGAAGGCCTCAACCCTCCTCGATCCGGATGTCCTGGACTGAGTGCCCCTCCTGCGAACTCCACTCCGCCGTCATCGCCTCCATGTCCACGATGATCGTGGCGGGCTGGGCGCCGAGCTGACGCCCGGGATTGAAAACCCACGTGCGGTCGATCCGGTCCACCCATCCGCCTTCAGCGTAGAACGGAGAATTGTGAATGTGCCCGCTCATCACTATCGCGGGATTGAAGCGCTTGATCATGGCCGTCAAAAACTCATCGCCAATGAATCGGCGCCCGGTCCAACTCGTGCGCGAGCCTTCCGGCGGCGCGTGGTAGATCCATACCCAGCGCCCTTTCACGTGTAGGGCTTCCCGGACCAGTTGCGCCTCCACCTCCGCCCGGCTGACCTCCCCGTCGCACCACGGGCAGACCGTGATCCGCGTGTCCCCCATGTCGAAGCTGTCGCCATCCACATAAAGCCGGTCGTTGCCGGCGGCCCGCAGCCATGCCGCGACGGATTCATCCGCCTCGTTTCGGCTGTCCCCGTCATGATTCCCGGAACACACCACCAGCGTCGTCTTTTGCCTCAGCAGCTCCAGGTACTTCTCGACGATCGTGATCTGCACATCCGCATCGAGCGCCGACGACAGATCCAGAAGATCGCCCCCGATCACAACGAGGTCAAAATCAGGCGCCTCTGACAAGAGCCAGTCGAACTGCTTGAGTGCATAGTGGAGGTCCGAGGCATACAAAAATCGCATGATCGAGACTCCCAATTTTGACCTGCAGTGTCCAGACAAAAGTCACCCAGCCATTTGAGCAGAAGCACCCTTCTGAACAGGCTCATCGAGCGATGCAGAGCCCCTTCCCCCGGGGGGCGGCACTAAATCAGCATGCAGGCAAGAGCACGCTTGCACACCGGCCACTTGGCTGCCAAACATCTGCCGTCATCTTCGCGTGGATAGCTCAGTGGTAGAGCGGCTCGTTTACACCGAGTTGGTCGGGGGTTCGAATCCCTCTCCGCGCACCATTTTTTGAGATCGTCATGCCCGCCTGCCAGATTGAGGACTACCACGACGCGCCCTCGACGCGGGAAGAGCTGGTGGCGTGGCTGGCAACCACCGATTCAGACGGCATGGAGAGTGAGATCTGGCTCCGCAGGCTGTCGCACTGGTGGGATGAGAACCCCTTTGCATCAGCCCGAAATGAACGCGGCTGGCTGTTGCGGCATGACGGGAAGATCGTCGGCTTTCTCGCCCTCATCCCCACCTGCTACGCCGTCAATGGCAGGCCCGCCCCCGCTTTCATCGCCTCCACGTGGCGCATCAACGAGGAGCATCGAAATGCCAGTCTGCCCATGCTGATGCGCTTCCGCCAGTTGGGTGCGGAAAACATCGTTTCAGACACCACGCCCACCCCCAAGGTGCGCCAGCTCCTCGAGCGCGGGGGCTGGCACTGCCACACCGATGTCCAGCGGCACTTCGTCCCGCTCGGCATTTTTGCCACTCTCTGCCGCCGGCATGCCTGGCCCGCGCTGCCTGCGGGACACCGCATCGAGCTGGATCCGGCTTCAATTAAAAAAGTAAGCGCTTCCTGCGCGACCTCGTCAGGCATCGAGAAATGGATCACGCCCGAGTATCTGCGCTGGTTTGCCGCCTCGGAGATGCGCAGGCACCAGTTCGTCGGCCTTGTCGATGACGACGGCTGTCTCAGCAGCTACCTCTTCCTCACGCCCAAGCGCATCCGCGGCATTCCCGCATGGATGGAGATCGACCACTTCACCACCGCAGCCACACACGAGGAGCTGCATGCGCTGGTCGGCGAGCTCGTGCGCCGCCCCTCCCTCCTCGGCGGCAGGCGGCTGCTGTCGCTGGCGGCCTTTCCCGGAGATTCCGCGTGGGACACAGCGCCCGTCCTCCATCAACGCCGAGAGGACGTTTGCCACTGCTTCTCCATTCCCGGGCCGCTCAAGAGCCTGCCCAAGCACACCGTCCTCGCCGAAGGTGACTGGGGGCTGTGACTCACACCAGCTTCTCGATGACCGCCAAAAGGTGATTGCCGGTGGAAAAAGTGTCCACCGTCATCATTTCATCGGGAATCTGCACGCCGAGCTGGCTTTCGATGTCCATCAGCAGGTCGATCGAGGCCATGGAATCCAGCCCCAGCCTGCCCAGGTCGTCATCCATCGGCACCGCCTCGCCCTCCTTGAGAAAGCGCAAACGGGGGCGGAGGATTTCCTGGAGCTTGGAAGTGAGATCAGCAGCGGTCATGAGCCGGGCGTCATACCAAAGGTTCACCCGTCGCGCAAGCTCGCGTGCCAGCAGGGAAGACGCCAGGCCTCCACCACCTCCGCGCCTCGATAGGCCACCTCGGCCGGTGTTTCGTGGCTCAGAAAGCCCAGCAGGCTCGCCGTCAGGCCGTACGCCCCCACATTCGTCACTGCCAGCACGTCACCGACCTCAACGGGCGCCATCTTTTGCCCGCGGGCTAGGCTGTCCAGCGGGCTGCACAGCGGCCCCACGACATCCATCACGAGTTCCCCGTCCCGCTGCGATGTGAGGTTCAGCAAAGTCAACGATGCACGCGGAATGCGTCCCAGCCCCGACATGCCGCCGAGGTGATGGATGCCCGTGTCGAGCACGACGTAGGTCTTGGTGCCCGCCCTCTTCACGTCCAGCACCGTCGTCAAAAGCGTGCCGCTGCTCGCACACAGATAGCGCCCGCTTTCAAAGCAAAGCTGCGCCTTCCCGTGCAGCGGCGAGGCCCGCCACTCCGCATCGAGGGCCTCACGCAACCCCGCGAGATCGCTGCCGGCGGCATCGCTCGCATACGGCCAGGGAAAACCGCCGCCTGCGTTCACCACGGTGCACTCGAAGCCCAGCGCCCGCGAAACACGCTCCGCCGTCTCCAGCGCACAGCGCGTGTTCTTCGCCAGCGCCTCCACCGAGGCCACCTGCGTGCCGAAATAGACGTGCACGCCATTCATGGTGAAATTCGGCAGCCGCAGCCTTTCCGCCGCGCCATCTGCCAGCAGCAGCGCTTCATCGAAACCGAACTGGCTCTCCACGCCGCTCATCGCCAGCCGCGCGTCGGGTGCCTGCTGCGGATTCACGCGCAGCATCGCCGTGATCTCCACACCCGCCTGCACCGCCATCTTCGAAAGCCGCGCCGCATCCGTGAAGGACTCACAGGAAAAATGCCGCACGCCCGCCGCCAAGACTTTGGCGATCATCGCCTCCGACTTGCCCGGTCCGCCGAACACGATGTTGTCCTCAAAACCCGCATTCTTGGCCGCCACCATTTCCCCCACCGAGGTGACCTCCGCACGCACACCATGCGCCCGCAGTTCACGGGCGATGGCCGGCAGCGGATTCGCTTTGAAGGAGTAGTACAGTCTCGAACCCTCCGGCAGTCCGGCGATCAACGTCCGAGCCCGAGCCGCGACTGCATCCAAATCATAAGCAAACAAGGGCGAGCCGTGCTGCGAGATCAGTTCGTTGGAAAATTCAGCGTTCATGATTCAAAGCATCGCCCGCAGCGCCTTGCGGTCCACTTTCTGGTTTCCTGTTTTCGGCAACTCAGGCAGCAAGATCACGCGATTCGGCACCTTGGCCGGCTCCAGCTTCAAGTTCAGCGCTTGAATCACCTTCGGCTCGTCGAGTTCAGTGTCCGCCACACTCACAAACAGGCAGAGCAGGTCTTTAGCCTCGTCTTTGACGCATCCGGCCGCCACCACGCCGCTGATGCGGCAGGCCTCCTCTTCCACTTCAGCGGGACTCAGCCGGTGGCCCTTGTGCTTGATCAGGAAATCGCTGCGCCCGTGGAAGTGCAGAAAGCCTTCCGCATCCACGCTGCCAAAATCTCCACTCACCAG
>CAMAZK010000313.1 GCA_945863205.1 Akkermansia muciniphila
TAACTTCCCAGTTCAAGGCGGCGCTTCTGACGTTCGTTTTTGCCGCAGAGGGGCAGAGGAGCAGAGGTCGCAGAGTTTTGTTTCAATCTCTGCTTCCTCTGCCTCTCTGCCCCTCTGCGGTCCATTCGAGCTTCTCCTGGCGGGCTGCATGGATGTGACTCTCCGTCCCACAATCAAACCGCCTTGGGTTCAGGTGCTCCCGGACAATTTGCTGCTCAGGTTCGCGGCGTCAGCCCGCACAGCCTGCGCCGCAGCATGTCGAGGGCGTATTGGGAGGTGAGGAGCTTGCAGGAAAGGGTCAGGAGGCGATTCGTGACAGATGCCGTTCCGCCTTTCTGAACAAGTCCGGTTGTCCGGCTTTCATCCGGAATCGTGGGATGTCGAAGTTGGATGTGATCACCCGACTCCCGGCGGTCTGGCGCATTCCGGGTCAAGATCGCGCCGACCTGCCCGTTCTCCTTGTCCATGATTCGCACCCTCGTCTTCCTCAGCCTCGCCGTTACGGCCTTCGCCAAACCGAACCTCATTTTCATCCTCAGCGATGACATCGCGCAGGGCGACGTCGGCTGCTACGGGCAGAAGCTGATCCAGACGCCGCACCTCGACCGCATGGCGGCTGAGGGGACGCGCTACCTGCAAGGCTACTGCGGCACGAGCGTGTGCGCTCCCTCGCGCTCGTCGTTGATGACCGGATTGCATTCCGGGCACTGCCCGATCCGTGCGAATCGTGAGGTTCAGCCGGAGGGGCAGAAGCCGCTGCCGGAGGGCACGATCACGGTGGCGAAAATCCTGCACGATGCCGGTTATGCCACGGCGTGCATGGGGAAGTGGGGCATGGGCATGTTCGGCACGACGGGAAGCCCGCTGAAGGTCGGATTTGACCACTTCTACGGCTACAACTGCCAGCGCCACGCGCACAGCTACTTCCCGACCTATCTCTACAATGACGACAAGCGCTTCGACCTGCCGGGCAACGACGGCAAAAAGGTGGGGGAGACGTATGCGCAGGAACTGATCTCCTCCGAGGTCGTGCGCTGGGTGCGCGAGCACAAGGACGGCCCCTTCTTCCTCTTCTACGCCATCACGCTGCCGCACGGGAAGTTCGAGATCGATGACCAGGGCCTCTACAAGGACAAGCCGTGGACCGAGACGCAGAAAAACTACGCGGCCATGGTCACCCGCCTCGACAGCGACATCGGACGTCTGCTCGACACACTGAAGGAATGCGGCATCGACGACAACACGCTGGTGATGACCGCTGGCGACAACGGCTCGTCCTTTGATCCGAAGTCGGAGGTCGGCAAGCTCTTTGACCAGGCCTCCAACGGCCTGCGCGGCTACAAACGCGGCCTCTACGAAGGTGCGCTGCGACAGGCGGCGATCGCCCGCTGGCCCGGCACGGTGCCCGCAGGTCGGGTGAGCGACGAGCCATGGGCGTTCTGGGACTTCCTGCCCACGGCGGCCGAGCTCGCCGGTGCGCCGATCCCTGCCGAATGCAAGACGGACGGCCTCTCGCTGGTGTCGTATCTCAAAGGCGGTCCGGCACCCCAGCGCGATCATTTTTACTGGGAGCTCCACGAAGGCACGTCGCTGCAGGCGCTGCGCTTTGGTGACTGGAAAGCGGTGCGCAACGGCCCCGAGAACCCCATCGAGCTCTACGATCTCAAAACGGATGCCGCAGAGGCGCACGACCTCGCCGCAGGCCATCCCGACCTCGTCGCCAAAGCCGAGGGGCTGATGAAGTCATCCCGCACCGAACACGCCGACTGGCCGCTGGTGCAGAAGAAGCCCGGCAAGCCGAAAAAGAAGAAGTGAGGCGAACGCGGACGAGAGGCCAGCGAGCAACTACAGCAGGCACTCCGCGATCTGCACGGCGTTCAGCGCGGCTCCTTTGAGCAGCTGGTCGCCGACGACCCAGAAAGAGAGGCCGTTGTCGAGGGCGCAGTCCATGCGGAGGCGGCCGACAGCGCAGTTGTCGCGTCCGGCGATGTCGAGGGCGAGCGGATAGACCTTGTTCGCCGGATCGTCGAGCATGTCGAGACCGGGGGCCTTGCTGAGCACTTCGCGGGCGGCTTCGACCGTGACCGGCTTTTCGAACTCGGCGCTGATGGCGATGCTGTGGGAGCGGAAGACGGGGATGCGCACGCAGGTCACGGACGCACGGAACTTGTCATGGTGCATGATCTTGCGGCCTTCGTTTTCCATCTTCATCTCTTCCTTGGTGTAACCGGAATCGAGGAAGGAATCGACGTGCGGGATGGCGTTGAAGGCGATCTGGTGTGGATAGACGTGCGGCTTGCTGTCGAGCTTCGCGGCATCCCATTCGCGGTTCTGGCTGGCCCACTCGCGGGACTGGTTCGCCAGCTCCTCGATGGCCTGAGCTCCGGTGCCGGAGACGGCCTGGTAGCTGCTGGCCCAGATGCGCGTGACGCCAAAGGCCTGATGCAGCGGGTACAGCGCCATGAGGGAGATCGCGGTGGTGCAGTTCGGGTTGGCGATGATGCCTTTGTGCGACTTCACGTCGGCGGCGTTGATTTCCGGCACGACGAGCGGCGTGTCCGGGTCCTGACGGAAGTAGGAGCTGTTGTCCACGACCACGGCGCCGGCCTTCACCGCATGCGGGGCAAAGTCCCGCGAGATGCCGCCGCCGGCGCTGAACAGCGCGATGTCGATGCCCGCGAACGAGTCCGGCGTGAGTTCCTGAATCGTGATGTCTTCACCCTTGAACTTCAGCTTCTTCCCGGCGCTGCGTGCGGAGGCGAGGAGGGTCAGCGTGGCGACGGGAAACGCGCGTTCTTCGAGGCAGCGGATCATTTCCGCGCCCACAGCGCCGGTGGCTCCGACGATGGCGACGTTCTTGAGGGTGCTCATGGGATCAGGTTGGGGGGTGGTTGAAAAAGGGCCGCGATAGTAAGGGCAGTCCGCCTCGATGCAAGGGCCGGAAGGGGGAGGGATGGCGGGCATCTCGTCTTCGGGGGAAAGCCCGCGCATGCCGGAGGCGTACTTACCGCCCCCCCAATGAAGTTTTGCACCATCTCTGCCTTGGTACTGTCCGCTGCCACCGCCGCAGCGGCGGATAAACTGGACTTCAACCGCGATGTCCGCCCGATCCTCAGCGACAACTGCTTCGCCTGTCACGGCTTTGACGCGAAAAAGCGGAAGGCGGACCTGCGGCTGGACTTGCCCGAAGGCGCCTTCACGGCCATCGACGGCGTGCTTCCGATCAAACCGGGCGATCCCGAGGTCAGCTCGATCATCCAGCGCATTTTGTCGAAGGATGAGGATGAGGTGATGCCGCCGCCGGAGACGCACAAGAAGGTGACCCCGGCGCAGGCGGAGATTTTGAAGCGCTGGATCAAGGAGGGCGCGGAGTACAAAAAGCACTGGAGCTTTGAAGCGCCCGTCAAAGCGGAGCCGCCGACGGTCAAAGGCCCGGTCAGCAGCCCCATCGACGCCTTCATTCAGGCCCGGCTGGCGGCGGAAAGGCTCTCCCCCGCGCCCGAGGCCTCCAAGGAGACGCTCATCCGCCGCGTGACGCTCGATTTGACCGGCCTGCCGCCGACGCTGGCGGAGATCGACGCCTTCCTGGCCGACACGAGTCCGGATGCTTATGAAAAGGTGGTTTCACGTCTTTTGAAATCGGAGCGCTACGGCGAGCACATGGGCCGCTACTGGCTGGATGCGGCGCGGTATGCGGACACGCACGGCCTGCACCTCGACAACGAACGCAGCATGTGGCCCTACCGGGACTGGGTGGTGCGGGCCTTCAACCAGAACCTGCCCTACGACCAGTTCACCATCTGGCAGCTCGCGGGTGATCAGTTGCCCAATGCGACGGAAGAACAGCAGATCGCGTCCGGCTTCAACCGCTGCAACGTGACGACGAGCGAAGGCGGCAGCATCAATGAAGAGTTCGTTTTCCGCTACGCGGTGGACCGTGCGGACACGACCGTTGCGGTGTGGATGGGCCTCACGGCGGGCTGCGCGGTGTGCCATGACCACAAGTTCGACCCGATCTCGCAGAAGGAGTTTTACTCGCTGTATGCCTTCTTCAACAGCGCCGCCGATCCGGCGATGGACGGCAACATCCTGCTCACACCGCCGATCCTGCAACTGAGCACCAAAGAGCAGAAGCAGGAGCTCGCGGCGCTGGATCGCGGCATCGCGGCCACGCAGACGAAGATCCGCGACGCGATCAAAACGCTGGCCTACGTCGATCCCGCCAGCCTGCAGCCACCGCCGCCCGTGCAGGCGAGCGAGGTGGTGTGGTTTGAGGACGCCTTTCCGGCGGGTGTGACGGTCGGCGTAGCGGGTGCGCCTACCGAATTTGTCACGAAGGACAAAGGCCCCGTCTTCAGCGGCAATGCCGCGCTCAAACGCACGGCGAAGGGCGTGGCGCAGGATTTCTTCGCCACCGGCGGGAAATTCGAAATCCCGCCGAATGGGAAGCTCAGCGTACAGTGCTTCCTCGACGAAAAAAAACCGCCGGCCGCCGTGATGCTGCAGTTCCACACCGCCGGCTGGAATCACCGCGCCGTGTGGGGGGAGGAAGGCGCGATCCCCTTTGGCAAGGTGCGCACGCCTGAGCGCGTGAAGATGGGTGCCCTGCCAAAGACCGGCGAGTGGGTGAAATTGGAGATTCCGGTGGAAAAGCTCGGCCTCAAGCCGGGCGACAAGGTGACCGGCTACGCCTTCACCCAGTTCGACGGCACGGTGCACTGGGACCGGCTGGCGATGAATTCACGCGTCGATCCGGCGAAGGATCCGCAGTGGTCGTTCGACGTGTGGACGAAGAAGAACCAGGGCAAGCGCGTGGCCGAGCTGCCGCCCGGCCTGCAAACCCTCGTGCGCGGCAAAAAGCCGGAGGAGTGGACCGAGCAGGAGGCGAAAAGCGTGCAGGACTGGTGGTTTGAAAACGAGTACCAGGGCGCTCGCGAGCTGTTGGGCGGAATCCGGGCCGAAAGACTGGCGCTGGAGGCCAAAAAGAAGGCGCTGGATGCGGTGATCCCCGCCACCTTCGTCATGGCTGATCTGCCGGAGAAACGTGAGAGCTTCGTGATGGACCGCGGCCAGTATGACAAGCCGACGGACAAGGTCACACGCGGCACGCCGGCGGTCTTCCCACCGCTGCCGAAGCAGGCGGAGTACTCCCGGCTCGATCTGGCGAAGTGGCTCGTGAGCCCGCAGCATCCGCTCACCGCCCGCGTGCAGGTGAACCGCCTGTGGCAGCAGTTTTTCGGCATCGGCCTGGTGAAGACGAGCAATGACTTCGGCTCTCAGGGCGAACCGCCGAGCCATCCCGAACTGCTCGACTGGCTGGCGGTGACCTTCCGGGAGAGCGGCTGGGACATGAAGGCCTTCGTGCGGATGATCGTCACCTCGCACACCTACCGGCAGAGTTCGCAGTTTCCGGACGAGATCGCGCAGTTGGACCCTGAGAACCGGCTTCTCGCCCACGGACCGCGTTTCCGCCTCGATGCGGAAGTCGTGCGCGACCAGGCCCTGTTCGTCTCCGGCCTGCTGAGTCCGAAGATCGGCGGGAAAGGCGTGCGTCCCTACCAGCCGGAGAACATCTGGGAGCCCGTGGCCTTCGGCGGTAGCAACACGAAGAACTACATCCAGGATCATGGCGAGTCGCTCTACCGCCGCAGTTTGTACACCTTCTGGAAGCGCACCGCCCCGCCGCCAAACATGACTTCCTTCGACGCACCGAACCGCGAGAGCTACTGCCTGCGCCGCGAGCGCAGCAACAC
>CAMAZK010000314.1 GCA_945863205.1 Akkermansia muciniphila
GTGCTTGGGCGTAGGACGAGTGTGGCGATCGCCCGCTCGTCTCCCAGTGCGCACGTTGGCGAAGCGGGCGTTCAAACAGACGGGCGGGCTGTCGCCAAACCCGGCCTACAGCGTTCGTTCAATTTCGCCACGAGCAGATGTTGTCGTTCCAAGTCTTGGGGTCGCGATCAGCGCCAGAGGAGTAGATGATGACCTTTGCGGGCAATTTCGTTGGAGGTGGGCTGTTTCTGCATCGCTCTGCATACTCTGGATTCGATAGATCAGCTCCGAACTCAGGATTGGTGATCACGTTGTCTTTGTCGGTGTCGAGAATGATGTAATAAGGTTCACCCCAAGTATCGATGAGTACGCATTCACTGCCATCCAGCCAAAGGCCGAGCTTGTGATTCTTGGCTAAGGGCAGGTCGATGAATTTGATTTTTTTGAAGTTGAGCTTGGCAGCGTTGAAAAAGCAAAGCTCTTCCAGCATCGGCCCGCGCGAACGTAGGGCAACGTCACCGTTTCTCTCTGCAGCCGATGCGATTGGAAATTTTCCATACTCGATCGCGAACGATTCGAGTGAAATTTTGACATCTTTTATCAAGGCTCTGTTTCGCAAAAAATCGCTTTCACGGGGATGTGGATAATTCGACATGAAGCAATGGCGCAGGTTAAAGGGGCAGACTAGGCCAATAACCAAAATCCCGAGCGCACCAAGTATGATTTTCCCAAGGCACGAACAACCTGCCATGCGGTCAATTCGCCGTTCGTCGTTCATGGAATGGTTTTACCCGATATCCGCTGTGAATGTCGAGTTCCGAATAAAAGCCGACAAAGCCGACGACTCGTCGGCGCTCCACATCAAACCGCCAATCCCGCCGCCGCCACGAGCGTTTCTTCGTTCACGATCTTCCCGGCGAGGTCGGCTTTGCAGTCGGCTTGGAGTTCGTCGCGGAATTTCTTGATGAAGCTCTGGGTGGGCCACGAGGCGGCTTCGCCGAAGGCGCAGATGGTCTTGCCTTCGATCTGGTTGGCGACGGTCTCCAGGGTGTCCACGTCGTCGGGGCTGGCGTTGCCGTCCACGATGCGGTCGCTGATCTTCTTCATCCACAGGCTGCCTTCGCGGCAGGGCGTGCACTGGCCGCAGGATTCGTGGGCGTAGAAGTTGTTCAGGTTGTTGATGACCCAGGTCATGCTGCGGCTGTCGTCCATGATGATGACGCCGCCGGAGCCGGCCATGGTGCCGCACTGCGCCATGGTGTCGAAGTCCATCGGGATGTCCATAATGCCGATCTCGCGGCCGTCCTTGAGCTTGTACTTCTCATCGGCACGCAGCACTTTGGAGGAACTGCCGCCAGGAATGATGGCTTTCAGCTTGCGGCCGGGTTTGAGGCCGCCGCAGAGTGTGTCGATGACCTCGCCCATGGTGACTTTGCCGACTTCGACCTCGTAGTAGCCGGGCTTCTGCACGTCGCCGGAGACGCAGAGGATGCGGGTGCCGGTGTTGTTCGGTGTGCCGAGCTTGGCGTATTCCGCGCCGCCCATTTCGAGGATGTGCTTCACATGGCAGAGGCTCTCGACGTTGTTCACGATGGTCGGGCTCATGTAAAGGCCGAGCGCGGCGGGGAAATAGGGCGGCTTGATGCGCGGGTAGGGGCGCTTGCCTTCGAGGGACTCGATGAGGCCGGTCTCTTCACCGCAGATGTAGGCACCGGCGCCGCGATGGACGTAAAATTCGCAGTCAAAGCCGCTGCCCTGGATGTTTTTGCCGAGGAATCCCTTCTCGTGGGCTTCGGCGATGGCTTTTTCGACGATGATGGCGGCCTGCGGGAATTCCTCGCGGATGTAGATGTAACCGAGCTTCGCATTCACGGCGAAGCAGGCGATGGTCATGCCCTCGATGAGCTGATGCGGGTCTTGATGCAGGATGTAGCGGTCCTTGAAGGTGCCGGGCTCGGATTCGTCGGCGTTGCAGATCAGGTACACCGGCTTGGTGTTGGTGGGTGGGATGAAGCCCCACTTCACGCCGGTCGGGAAGCCCGCACCGCCACGACCACGCAGTCCGCTGGCTTTAACTTCGTTGGTGATGGCGCTGCGCTCCATCTTGAGAGCCTTTTTGAGCATCTCGTAACCACCGTCCGCCATGTAGCAGTCGATGCTTGTGTTCCAGCCGACACGATCGACGTTTTTGAAGATCAGACGATGTTCGCGGGGATGCGGTTCTTTGCCGGGGAGATACTGGACGGGGGAGGCCATGGAGCGCAGTATTCCAGTGTGAATAAGCGCGGCAACCGGGATTTGTGAAAAAATTCACAAGGGTGGGGAAATGCCAAATGACGAATTCAGAATGACGAATGTCAGCGGATGAAAGCTCTGCGGCGTGAAAGGTGTAGTTTGGGGGTGAATTTACCTGCCCTCAGAACTGGATCGAAGGTGCTGCTCATGCTGTTGGCATCTGCGGGGATGGCTCTGGCAAAGAAAGACGAAGGTCCGAAGCCGCTGCCTTGGTCGTTTGCGCCGCTCAAGCGCGTGGCGCCGCCGCAGGTGAAAGACGCAGCCTGGCCGCAGACGCGGATCGACTACTTCATTCTCGCGAAGATTGAGGCGGCAGGACTGAAGCCGGCTCCGAGGGCTGAGGAGCGCGTTTTGCGGAGGAGGCTCGCCTTTGACCTTACCGGTTTGCCGCCGTCAGATGCGCCGGCCAAGTCCGACTGGTCAGAGGAAGTGCGCCTCACGCTGGCAAATCCCCACTACGGCGAGCGCTGGGCGCGTCACTGGCTGGATCTGGCCCGCTACGTGGATCAGACGCCGAACTGGCTGGATTCCACGAAGTACTCCTACCTTTACCGCGATTGGGTGGTGCAGGCGTTGAACGAGGACATGCCCTACGATCGCTTCGTGGTGCGGCAACTCGCCACGGATTACCTTCCCGAGTGCGGACCGCAGGATCGCGTGGCGCTGGGTTTCATCGGCCTGAGTCCGACTTACTTCAAAGAGCTGCAACTCCCGCCGGAGATCATCAAGACGACCGTGGCGGATGAATGGGAGGAGCATGTGGACGCCGTCGGTCGCACCTTCCTCGGCCTGACATTGGCCTGTGCACGCTGCCACGATCACAAGTCCGACCCGGTCACGGCGCAGGACTACTACGCACTCGCCGGCGTTTTCGCCTCCGTGAAGCTCTCCGAGGTGCCGATCGTGGGGGACGATCTCTGGAAGCCGGTGGAAAAGGCGCGCAACGAGGTCGCGGCGCTGGAAAAGCGGATCGCCGACTTGAAGAAAAAGAAGCCGAAGGATCTCGCCGAGCAGACGAAGGCCCTCGAGGTCAAGATTGCCGCACTGAAGACCACCACTCCGCATTACAACATGGAAATGGCGAACGCCGTCGAGGAAGCCGCGCTGTTCGTCGTGAAGAAGGAAAAGGAGCACGGCACAAAGCTCGACTACAAGATGGGCATGGCGCGTGATCTGGAGCTCATGAAGCGCGGCGATCCGAACGATCTAGGGGCCGCCGTGCCGCGCCGCTTCCTCTCTGCCTTTCCGTCGAAGACCGGCCTACCGCGCAGGTTCACCACCGGCAGCGGACGTCTCGAACTCGCGCAGGCGATCGTGGAAGACGCCGCGCCGCTCACCGCCCGCGTGATCGTCAACCGTGTGTGGAAGCACCACTTCGGTCGCGGTTTGGTGGATACGCCGAGCGAGTTCGGCAATCTGGGCGAAGCGCCGACCCATCCCGAGCTGCTCGACGATCTGGCGGGCCGCTTCATGGAGCACGGCTGGTCGATCAAGTGGCTGCATCGCGAGATTTTGAACTCCGCCACCTGGCAGCAGAGCAGCGTGGCGGCGGACTCGGAAAAGCGCGATCCAGAGAACAAACTTTACTCCCGCATGCTGCGCCGTCGCCTCGACTGGGAATCGTGGCGTGACGCCATCCTCACCGCCGCCGGAAGCCTTGACCTGAAGATGGGCGGCCCCGCCGCATCCGTCAGCGACGCGAAGAACCTCCGCCGCTCGCTCTACGGCGCTTCGGATCGCCAGGACATGGATCCCATGCTGCGGATCCACGACGTGCCCGATCCCGGTGCGCACAATCCGTGGCGCACGGAGACCATCACGCCGCTGCAGGGTTTGTTTGCGCTGAACTCTCCCTTCATGCAGCAGCAGGCGGAAATGACGGGAAAATGGGCGATGCAGCACGGCGTGGCCGCGGTTTACACCCGGCTGTTCGGTCGCGAGCCGACGGCGCACGAGGCGGCCGTCGCCGAGGCGTTTTTGAACGGGCATGAAACCGACGCAGTCACCTGGGCGCAGTACGCGCAGGCCCTGCTGGCGGGGAACGAGATGCTGTTTGTGGACTGAGTGCCTCGTCATTCTCGTCCTCCTACTCGAACTCGTCCTCGATCACAGCGCTCCCGCGAGCCTGCCGGATTTTGGAGCGTTCCCACCGCCTGCTTGGCATGGGTTTGGAGGCTTGGAGGTGCGGGCGGCGTGGTAGAATCGAGGACGAGTAGGAGGACGAGTAGGAGGACGAGTAGGAGGACGAGTAGGATGAGGCTTCGCTCTCCGCCCTCCGCGCGCGCTCACGGGCTCACCGTGATCCGTGCCACGTCGCACCAATCGCCGTTCGGGGCGCCGTTGTCCCAGAACATGGCGCGGTACTCCCGCATCTCTGCCTGGGTCGGGTTGGCCAGCGGGCGGGCGTCGGTGTAGGGGCTTTGGGTGGCGATCGCCACAAACTCCCAGTTCCCGCCTCCGCGACGCGACTCGATCCAGATGCCGGCGTGGCCGTCCTTGAAAAACTTCAGCAGCACCTGCTGCTGCGCCGGGATCTGGTTCAGGCTCAGCGTGATGCGGGGCGGCACCGAGCTGCCCGGCGGCGGGGCCGGGATCTCCGAGCCCACGATGCCCAGCAGCAGGCCCATGCCTTCCGTGTAGGCCGCCATGCCCTTGATCACCTGCACGTAGCGGAAGATGCGCGCCAGTGCCCCGGGCAGCACCGTCGTCAGGCCCGCCGGAGGTGTCGGCGGCATAAACTCCGGCAGCTCAAAGGCCGTGATCCCGGTGCCAAACTTCAGCACCTCCACCTGACCCGTGCTGCCGGGACCAAACTCCCGCACCGCCATCAGCCACGCGCCCAGCGCGTAGCCCAGATGCCGGGAATCGTTCACAGAGGCGGTCACGTCCGCCGGGACGAGCCCCAGGCTGGTCCCCAGCGCGGTGAGCTGGTCAGCGTAGTTGAAGTGCCAGGCGGGCTGCTCAGACACCTTGCGTGGGTAATAGTAATTGCGTTTCATTTTCGTTACATGGTTCGTTGTTTCTGCGAGTTGCTGGAGCCCCGGCGCCGGAGGCGCTGGACCCCAAAGTACACCGGAGGACCACGTCACACCACTGGACCACAGTGCCATGATCGGACCCTCCGGTGAAAGTTGCTGCGCCGTCTTCCGGCCTTCCAGCCCCTGAGGCGCGGGGGACTCTGTCCCGCCACCGGAGCCCTGGGGGGCCTTCCGCCCCTGTCCGGACCTTCGCCGGATCGTTCTGCCGTTTCGCAATCTCGTGTTGCGAAAGGGCTGGAAGGTTTTGCCGTTTCGCAGGCTCGTTCTGCGAAAGCGCAGAATGGTTTTGCCGTTTCGCAGGCTCGTTCTGCGAAAGGGCTGGAAGGTTTTGCCGTTTCGCAGGATCGTTCTGCGAAAGGGCTGGAAGGTTTTGCCGTTTCGCAGGATCGTTCTGCGAAAGGGCT
>CAMAZK010000315.1 GCA_945863205.1 Akkermansia muciniphila
GCATGAATTCCGCCCAGCGGCCCTGATCCACCGTCAGATAGGCGCCGCTGATCGTATCCCCCTCCCTCATCAGCCGGTGCAGAGCCTCGATGTCCATGAACATCGAAACGCCTGCAAAGTCCTCGATGAATCCGCGCACCGGCACCTGCATCGTCTCGCGGCGTCCCTCCAGCGCCTCTACCTGCACGGTGTCGCCGATGCGCACGCCGAGGATCGTTCCCAGCACCTCGGACATCACCACGCCCTCTTCCGGCAGGGTGATCCTGCGGCGCTGCGCGTCCATCAGCCGGTTCAGGTCCGCATCACGCGGCAGGCCGGTGATGGCCAGCTTCCGCGAGTGGTGGCCGTTGCGCACGCGGGCCTGCACTGCACGGACGGGCTCCGCACGCAGCACACCGGGGAGATGTTCCAGGTCATGCAGCGCGGCGGCGGATCCCGGCTCCGCCAGAAACACCACTGCGTCCTGCCGCTGCACATCATTCCACTGATAGGTCAGCATGTAGTCGATGCTGTCCCCCATCGAACCCGGCAGCACCATCAGCCCCGTTGCCAGGGACAGGCCGAAGACCGTGAAAGCCGACTGCACCGGCCGCCGCTCGATGTTTCGCAAAGCCATCCGCAGAGCAGGCCCGCCGCCGCGAGTCAGCCCGGTGCGCTCCAGCAGCGAAGGCTTGAAATCCGCCGGCGGCTCCGGCCGCATCGCCTCCGCAGGCGGCAGCTTCACCGCCATCCACACCACGCTGATCACGCCGAGGATGGACGCGCAGGCGCTCACCACCAGCGCCACTCCCAGGGCGCTGTAGTCCATGCGGAAATTCAGCGCCGGAAAGCGGAAGAAAAGTTCATACACACCCACCAGGGCGCCCCCCATCCATCGTCCCGCCACACCGCCCGCCAGCGTCCCCAGCACCACGATCACCATCGCATAGCTCAGGTAGTGCCGGCCTACCTGCCAGGAGGAATAACCGAGCGCCTTCAGTTGCGCGATCTGCTCCCTCTGCAGCCGCACCAGCCGCGCCAGCACGGCATTCACCATGAAGGCCGCCACACTCAGAAACACCAGAGGATACGCGACCGACAGCGCATGCACCACCTGCAGCTCGTCATCCAGCCGCTGGGCGCTGTTGTGATCCCGCCGCGTGTAGGCGCCCAGCGCACCGTAGTCCGCCATCAGCTGGTCCATCCCCGCCAGCACCGGTCCCGCCTCCGCGCCGGGGGCCAGGTCCACGCAGAGATCATTGAAGGCGCCATCCAGATTGTAGGGCACCGCCACGGCCCGGTAGTTCATCCAAAACACCCCGTAGCGTTTGTTATCCGGCAGCGTCTCTGCCGGCCGCGCTTCAAACACAAACTCCGGTGACAAGCCTATGCCGCAGATCGTGATCGTATCCCGCCGGCCGTTGATCACCGCCACGATGCGATCCCCCGGCTCCAGCTTGTTCACCAGGGCGAAGGACTCGCTCACCACCGCGTGATCGTTCTCATCCGCCAGCGGCAGCCGCCCCCGGCGGATGAAGACCTGGTTCAGCGTCTGCGGCCGTCCCTCTGGCAGCGTCACCAGATGCGCCAGTGCTGGCTCCGTCACGCCCTCCAGGTCCAGAGTCGCGTCCACCACCACTCGCGCCTCCACTGCGGCCACCCCTGGAAGCTCCGCCACCCGGTCCGCCAGAGCCAGCGGCGCCCGCTTCAATGAGGCAAACACATCCGCCAGTCGATTCTGCTGGTAGTAGGCATCCCGCGTGCTCTCCAGCGTCAGGATGATGCTCCGCGTCATGATCATCATCGCCAGACCACACGCCATGACGAGGCTCACCGCCACGATCTGCCCTTTCATTCCGCCCAGATCGCGGAAGAGCTTCAGATCGAGCGGGGTGAGCATGACCCTGATCATGGCGCTTGCCGCCCCGACCGCAAGCCGCGTCCCCCGGCATCATGCCTTGAATTGTGGAACGTGAAATGCGACACAGCAGCCACCCATGAACGAGATCACCCGGCGCAAGAACTTCATCCCCGTCACCGACGAGTTGATCTCCTACCTCGACCAGTTCGGGCGCTGCCACGCGCTGCCCACCACCTACGACGAGCTGCGCTCCTTCTCCGAGAGCTACCCCCTCTACGACAAGGAGGGAAACCCCACCTACTGGTCCAGCGTCCTCTACCCCCGCGAACTTCAGACCGAGATCTACCCGAAGCTCACCAGCATCTACTCCCAGCTCCGCACCGGCGACTTCCACGCCGTGCCCCACCTCTTCATCGAGCGCGTGGACTACTGCGAGTTCGGAAACTCCCGCCCCTTCCGCGTCCGTGTCGTCAACCAGTACAACGACAACTACGACCACTTCTACGTCAAGACCGCCGACGCCTCCCGCGTTTACGGCCTGGAGCTCGAGCACCTCCTCTCCCCGAACCGCATCAACTACCTCATGCATCGCGGCGGCACCCTCGTGGAGGAGCACATCGCCGGCATTCCGGGTGACGCCTTCATCCGCGACTACCTGCACCGGCCCGACCTCAACCGCGTCCGCCTGGCCAAGGAGTTCGTCAAATTCTCCGAGCGCTGCTTCATCCGCCTCCTCGGCGACATGCGCAGCTACAACTACGTCATCGACATGACGCCCGACTTTGAAGAAGTGCAGTACCGGGTCCGCGCCATCGACTTCGACCAGCAGAGCTATGAAGGACGGAAAAGCCTCTACCTCCCGCAGTTCTTCAAAGAAAACAACGAGGTCGTGCAGCTCTGTTCCGCCTGCCTGAACTACCCCACCATGAAGCAGTACCAGGAGGAGGAGCGCAGCCTCATCTCCCGCCGCTACCTCTCAGAGCACGGCCGCATCGCCGCCCTGCTCCGCTGCATGAAGTCCAATGCCGTCGAGCCCTTCGAAAAAGTCGTCCAACTCCGCAGCGAACTCGGCCAGCTTCACACCACTCACCTCTTCGACACCTGCACCAGCATGGGGGAAATCGTCGAACGAAACCTCGACCTCCTGCTCGGCAAGCACCTCGAATGATTTCCGATCACCCAACCGGGTACAAAAAGCGCCCGTCACACCTCACGGCATGACGGGCGCATCGGAATTGAATCAGCCGCAGATTAGAGCTTCTTCACCTTGAAGCTGCGGAACGCCACCGGGTCGCTGTGCCCGGCGAAGCCGATGTAGCCCTTCGTGTGGTCGAGGCCCTTCGGTGGATGAGGGATCTGGCTGCGGTCCAGCTTGTCGATGTCCACGTCGAGGATCTTCGTGCCGTTCAGCGTCACCTTGATGCGCTGCCCCTGCACTTCGATCTCCTGGAAGTTCCACTCACCCGCCGGACGCAGGTAGCCATGCTTGGCGCCCACGCAGTGGTAAAGGGAGCCATGATACTGATAAGGCTGCAGGCTGCCCTTACCGGCGGCAGCCATCTTCGCGTTGTAGCCGTCACTGTCGATGACCTGAAGTTCCAGACCATCGGAAGCAGAGTGGCCGCCCAGCGGCGTGCGCAGGGCGATTCCATTGTTGCCCGCCACCGGCAGCTTGAACTCGACGCGGATAATGCCGTTCTCAAACTCGTCCTTCGTCAGCAGGTCGCCGCCCTTGCCCTGCTTGCAGACGATCGCTCCGTCCTTCACTTCGTAGTTCTCCACCGCGCCCTGCCAGTTGCTAAGGTCCGTGCCGTTCACGTACTCCGTGAACCCTTCCTCCGCCCACTGGCCTGCCAGTTCCTTGTTCACCTCTTCAGCGGGAATCTCGCGGACGTACACGTTCTTCCAGCGGATCTCGCTGCCGTGCGTCTGCAGCTGGATCGGGCCTTTGGCGTAAATCGGGTCCGCGAACCAGCCGTTCGGCACCTTCTCCGCAGCTCCGTCCTTCGCCTTGTCGTCCTTTTTGCCGTAGGCCAGGTAACCGGCCTTCTTGTTGGCGAAGAAGTTTTCCAGCACCGCATTCTTAACCACGACTTCGCCATTGAAGGTGACCGTCACGCGCTCGCCGATCATCTTGATGTGAAAGGTGTTCCACTCGCCAAACGGCTTGTCCATGAGCTTGGTCGGATACTTGCCGTCGTCGTTTTTGTTGTTCCAAAGACCGCCAGAGCCCTTGTCAGCTCCCAGCTTGAACTTGGCCTCCTCTGTGAAGTCCCAGATCTGCACCTGCGGGATGCCGCGCAGGTAGATGCCGCTGTCCCCCAGCGGCAGCATCTTGTAGTCCACCATCAGTTCGAAGTCACCGTAGTCCTTGTCCGTCGTCAGGTACAATCCCTTGCCGTCATTGACGAGTTCGCCGTTCTCCACCTTCCAGTGCGCGTTGAGGTGATCGCCCTTGTCGTTGCCCTTCGCGTCCTTCAGACCGCCGTCGATGGACATCTTTTTATAATCGGCCCGTTCTTCAGGCTTCATGTTCCAGAGATCGGCCGGATCACGGGTACTCCAGCCGTACCAGCCGGAGAGGTCCTTGCCGTTGAAAAGTGCGGTGAAGCCTTCGGGCGGGGTATTGTCAGCAGCGGAGGCCAGCATTGCGGTTGCAAGCAGGCAGGTCAGGGTGAGTGCGTGTTTCATGGTTAAAAGAGAGGCTCAGGAGTCGCCCCGCGCCCGCTGCATCTTTCACCCGTCCCCTCCCGGATCAGACTTTCCACTCGACACCCGCTCCGAAACGGGGACGATTCGCCCGCCATGAAATCCTTTCTCTGCATCCTGACGCTCTGCACCGGCCTCGCCACCCTGCCCGCCCGCGCCCAGTCGCCTGAAGAGGCGGCCGCCGACGTCAAGGCCCTGCTTCAACACCTTTTCTCCCAGGAAACCACGCAGGAGGAGCTCCTCGGCCTCATCAAACAGGCCAACAAGATCGGCGTGCCGCGCCAGCAGATCATCGAGGCAAAACTCATCTGGGGCCTCCGTCATCAGGACACGCCTTTTCTCGTCAGAATCCTGCCGGAGGTCGAAATCCTCGCCTCCGCCTTCGATCCCGCCAACGCCGCCGCCCTGCCGGACGCCGAGGCCGCGAAAGCCTTCGTCGCCTACATCAAAGCCCTCAAGGCCGGCGAAGCCGCCGACGAAGCTGGCTTCAAACAAAACATCCTCGAAGCCATCTGGCTCAACGCCAAGCAGGCCCCCGTTTTCATTCAGGCCATCGACAAGTTCCGCCTCGAATCGAAGATGAAAACGATGCGTGCCGATCTCACCATCCCGCTCACCACTTCCCTTGGGGAGGCCACCACGCTCGCAGACCAGCTCGGCGGCAGAAAGGCCCTCCTGCTCGACTTCTGGGCCTCATGGTGCGGCCCATGCATGAACCTCATGCCCTCCCTCAAAAAGAAGGCGGAAAAACTCTCCGCCCACGGCATCGTCGTCGCCGCGATGAACAAGGACGACGAGAACGCCGAGCACATCGCCGAGCGCATCCGCAAGGAACAGAACGCCACCCTCCCTTGGCTCGTCGAACCCGCCGAACGCCCCTACTCCAAGCTCTTCGCCATCGACTCCATCCCCCGCATGATCCTGATCTCACCTGAAGGGCAGGTCCTCTTCAACGGCCACCCCGAAGACCCCGCCCTCTGGACCGCCTTGAAGAAGCTCGACGCCTCCATCACTGAACCGTGACCTAATTTCGCAGGTCCACCTGCCACAGGCCTCATCACCCAGATCACGTAAACCTAAGCGCCCCTCCTTCCAGAGGGGCGCTTGTGCGTTGTGTCGAGGCAGTCGGTCGGCTCAACCGAGCGTGAAGGCGGGCAGCTT
>CAMAZK010000316.1 GCA_945863205.1 Akkermansia muciniphila
CCGCTCATTCGCGGCTCCGAACGTCATGGAAGCCCCCCAGGCAGCCGAAACGCCCGTCCCGCAGCTCCCCGCCGCGCTCAACGGCATCCTCGATGCGCCTGGCGACAAGGACAGCTTCCGCGTGACGGTCAAAAAGAGCCAGCGCTACCGCGTGCGCGTCTATTCGTCCACCCTCGGCTCGCCGCTGGATGTGGCCTTGAGCATTCGTAAAGCTGACGAACCCACGGCGGAGGTCACAGCGGATGATGCCGACCCCTTGCTCACCGACCGCGACATTCATGGTCCCAATTTCCGCTCTCGGGGAGGCCTCCCGGACATCTTTGACCCCTCCGTCATCTGGGAACCGAAGTCCGATGGCGACTACCTCATCGAACTGCGCGACACCAATGGCTACGGCCTTCCCACCGGTGTGTATCGCATCGAGATCGAGACACCACCGGATGCGGTGTTTGCCCTGTTGCGCAGCGCCGCGTTTGACTGGGCTGAAACGGGCCGCTACACCGCTCTCGCCGTGCCGCAGGGCAGTCGATGGACGTTTAATCTCAGTCTGCCCACCAGCCAGGGCACGCAATTTAAAGGCGACATGGAAGTCGTCGCCAAGGGCCTGCCTGCTGGCGTCACGCTCGCCAGCACATGCATTCCCGCTGGTGTCTCGCTCTGGCCCATGCAGCTCATCGCCGGGCAGGAGTCCAAGCCCGGCGGCGCGGTGATCACCTTGGAAGTGCAATCCACCGACAAGGCAAAGACGATCCAGTCTGCCTCTGTGCAGTGGATGCCCTTCATCAATCATTCCGGTGGGGATGCCTGGCGTGCCGTGAAGACGGACCGCTTCATCATGGCCGTCACCGATGCTGCGCCGTTCGCCATCGAGCTGCAGCCTCCTGCCATCCCGTTGGTTCGCGGCGGTGAACTCGCCATCCCCGTGAAACTCATCCGCCGCGCCGGTTTCACCGAGCCCATCGAGTTCAAATGCGACTTCTCCCCTGGCGGAGTCAGTCTGCCGCCCGCAGAAACCATCCCCGGTGATCGCAGCGAGGCCCTGCTCCACATCTCCGCCGCACCGAATGCCCCGCTCGGCAGCGTGCCGATCTGCCTCACCGCCAGCACCCTTCGCGAAACCAATGCCTACCTCGGCACTGGGGAAATCCGCGTTTCCTCACAAATCATCCACGTCCAGGTCGCCGAGCCCTACCTCACCCTGACCAGTGAACCCGCCAGTGTCCGCCGCAGTGGCAGCGCTGATTTCCGCTGGAGCGTCTCGCCAAAGAACCCCTTCCAAGGCGAGGCGGAGGTGAAACTCCTCGGCCTGCCCAAAGGCGTCGCCGTCCGTGAGCCGCTCCCGCGCATCACCGCCACCGCGAAGGAGGTCATCTTCCGTGTCGAGGCCAGCGACGAAGCCCTCCTGGGGCCCGTTTCCGGTCTGGAATGTGAAGTCATCCTCCACGCCGCCGGCCAGGAAATCCGCCAGCGCACCGGCAAAGGCATCCTGCGCATTGATCCGAAACTTTAAACCTCAGCGCCCACATGAAACGCCTCACCGCGCTCATCACTCTGATCCTGCCCGCGGCACTCCTCGCCGAGCCTGTGCCGAGCTTTCGCCAGGACATCATGCCCATCCTCTTCCGCGCTGGTTGCAACGCCGGCACCTGCCACGGCGCGGCCAAGGGCAAGGACGGCTTCATGCTCTCCCTCTTCGGCTATGATCCCGCTGGCGACTACCACCGCATCGTCAACGACATCACCGGACGCCGCATCAATCTCGCCGTGCCCGAGCGCAGCCTGCTTTTGCTCAAGTCGATCGGCAAAGTTCCCCACACAGGCGGCGAACTCCTCACCGCCGACAGCCCTCACTACCGCACCCTCCGCGACTGGATCGCCGCAGGTGCGCCCGATGATGCGAAAAACGTCCCCGACACCACCGGACTCGAACTCGCCGAGGATCGCCTCGTTTTCGAAGGCAAAACCACCCACGCCCAGCTCCGCCTCTTTGCTCATCAAAGCGACGGCTCCAAGCGCGATGTCACCGCCCTCGCCATCTACCACTCGAACAACCCCGCCGTCGCCGCCATCGACGAAAACGGTCGCGTCAGCGCCGGTGCCGCCGGAGACACCCACGTCTTCGCCCGTTACAGCCGCTTCGCCATCGGTGCCAGCGTCACCGTTTTAAAGCCTGACAAGTTCGTCTGGCCAAACCCCGTCGCCAACAACTACATCGACCAGCACCTCTTTGACCGCCTGCAAAAGCTCCGCATCGCCCCCTCCGAACTTTGCGATGATGAGACCTTCCTCCGCCGCGTCACTCTCGACCTCGCCGCCCGACCGCCCACACCTGAGGAATATCACGCCTTCATGGCTGACACGCGCAAGGAAAAGCGCGCCGCGAAAATCGACGAACTCCTCGCGGCCGACAGCTTCGCCGACCTCTGGACCACCCTTTGGGCCGAGCAGCTCCGGCTCGTCGGCGGCAACTACGCCCCCGATGCCATGAGCATCAAGGCCGCAGCCACCTACTACGAATGGATCCGCCGCCAGATGCGCCAGGGCAGGCCGCTCAACGAGTTCGTCGCCGACATGGTGCAGGCCTCTGGCAGCAACATCGGCAACGGCCCCGTCAACCTCTACACCATGCTCGTGCACAATGTCAGGGTCGAACCCAAGCAGCTCGCCGCCGACTTCTCCCAGGTCTTCCTCGGCGTGCAGCTCCAGTGCGCCGAGTGCCACAATCATCCCTTCGACCGCTGGAACATGGATGACTACTACAGCTTCGTCGCCTTCTTCAACGGCATCGAGCGAAAGCCCGGTGCGGACGTGCGGGAGAAGCGCATCTTCTGGAACAGCGCCAGGCCGCCCGTGCGGCACATCGTCAATGACCGGCCCATGGCTCCGAAAACCCTCGGCTCCATTGAACCCGTCAAAGATGAAGGCGACCCGCGGCCTGCCCTCGCCGCCTGGCTCACCGCGCCGAACAATCAACTCTTCAGCCGCAACCTCGCCAACCGCATCTGGGCCCAGCTCATGGGTCGCGGCATCGTCCATCCCGTCGATGACGTGCGCGTGACCAACCCGCCGGTGAACGAACCCCTCCTCGCTGACCTCGCCGCCCATCTCGTCGCCTCCAAGTTCAGCCTCCGCTCCCTCGTGCGCGACATCTGCAACTCCCGCGCCTACCAGCTCAGCACCACGCCCAACGAAACCAACCGCCGTGACATCCGCCAGTTCTCCCGCGCCTATGTCCGCCGCCTCCGCGCCGATATCTTCATCGACAGCGTCGTCGTCGTCACCGGCATGAATCGCACCTTCAGCGGGTTCCCTGAAGGCACCCGTGCCATCGACTACTACCCGCGCACCTCCGGTGACGCTGTGTCGCCCAGCTTCGGCGACGACGTCTTCAAATGTCTCGGCCGCAGCGCACGCGGTAGCGTCTCTTCCGGCGAAACCAAAACCGCTCCCACCATCTCCCAAGCCCTGCATCTCAGCGTTGGCGACACCATCCAGCCCCGCCTTGGGTGCAACGGCTTGTTGCAAACCTATGTGAAGAGCAAAGCCCCGCCCGCCACCGCCATCGAGGAACTCTTCATCCGCTGCCTCTCCCGCAAACCGACTCACGCAGAACTCACCGGCTTCCAGCAGCGCATCCCCGAACCGCCCACCACCCCCCAGCCCTACGAAGACCTCGTCTGGGCCCTGCTGAACTCCACGGAGTTCATGTTCAATCATTGAAAAGGGTGGAAGAAGAGCGGCAGCGTCCCGCCACCTTGTCAGAGATTCCTTTGCCTTCACCTTCATGAGCCCGCATCCCCTCCTGCGCCGTGATTTTCTCTCCAGCCTGAGCGGAGCCTTCACGGGTCTTGCGCTCACGCATCTGCTCGCCCGTGAAGCAGCGGGCTCGTTTGCCAAGCCGGAACTCAACGGCGGCATCCATCATCGTGCGAAGGTGAAGCGCGTCATCCAGCTCTTCATGAACGGCGGCGTGAGTCCCATGGACACCTGGGACTACAAACCCGCACTCACGAAGCTCGACGGCCAGAAGCTCGGCTCCAAAACCAAGATCGAAGGAGCGACGGGCATGCAGGGGGCGCTGATGAAAAGTCCTTTCGAGTTCAAGCAGCACGGACAATGTGGCAAGTGGGTCAGCAGCCTCTTTCCCGAGCAGGCGAAGCTCGTGGACGAGATGGCTTTCCTCCAGGCGATGACCGGTCGCTCGAACGTGCACGGGCAGAACGCCTACCTGATGAACAACGGCTTCCTGCTGCCCGGCTTTCCCTGCATGGGCGCATGGATCTCGTATGCGCTCGGCAGCCTCAGCGACAACCTGCCCGGCTTCATCGTGCTGCCGGATGCGCGTGGACTACCCTACAACGGTCGCGGCTGCTTCAGTGCAGGCTTTTTGCCCGCCGTCCATCAAGGCACCGTCATCAAGACCGATAGCCAGCAGCCGATTCCCGACCTCTTTGCCTCCGACCATTTCGCTTACGCTACGCGCAGCGCCGATGCCGATGGACTCGCGCTGCTCAATCAAATCAACCGCGCCCACGTCGCGCAACATCCCGGTGACTCACGGCTCGCCGCCCGCGTTTCTGGTTATGAACTCGCCGCGAAGATGCAGCTCAGCGCCCCCGAGGCCTTCGACGTCATGCGCGAACCCGAGTCCGCCCGCAAAACCTACGGACTCGACAGCCCCGACAAAGCCACCGCCGACTTCGCCAAGCGCTGCCTCCTCGCCACGCGCCTCATCGAGCGCGGCGTGCGTTTCGTGCAGGTCTGGAGCGGCCCCGAGGGCGCGGTGAACAACTGGGACAACCACGGCAACATTCCCACGCAACTCCCGCCCATGGCCCGCAGCATCGATCAGCCCATCGCCGCTCTGCTTCAGGATCTGCGCCAGCGCGGCCTCGCCGAGGACACGCTCGTCGTCTGGACCACCGAGTTCGGCCGCACGCCCTTCTCCCAAGGCTCGCTCGGCCGCGACCACAACTGCGGCACCTTCGTGAGCTGGCTCTGGGGCGCAGGCATCAAAGGCGGCATCACCCACGGCATTAGTGACGACATCGGCTACCAGGCCGCGCAAGACATCACCACCGGTTACGACCTCCACGCGACAATCCTGCACCTGCTCGGGATCGACCATGAACGGCTTTCGGTGCGGACCAACGGCGTGGATCGACGGCTCACCGATGTGCATGGACATGTGGTGAAGCAGGTGCTGGCGTGAAATCATGCCCACCGCGCCGGACAACCACCACGCCCACGACTACGCCGAACTCATTCGCGACTGGTTGCCGAGACGCTTGTAGGAACTCCGGGAAGCGATGGGTTTGAGCAATGCCCACCCTGACTCGGGAGAGTGGCAACAGCCGGGAATCCATCGGCAGGAGCAATGGAGTGACACCGCGCTACTCCACCAGCTTCACTGTTCCGATCGCGGCATCATAAAGATCGTTCACGATCTCCCCGGAAATCAGCAGGCGCACGGCAGCTTCGATGGTGGATAGCGGTACGCTGAACCACTCCTTCGGCGTGGAGTAGTTTCCTTCGAGGTCTTTGACCTGCACCTTGGCAGCAGCGTGGTCAAAGAAGCGGTGCAGCAGGTTCTCCAGCTTCGGCAGATTCACATTGTAGCACTGGAAGGTGGTCACCAGCGCGACGGGAGATTGGTCGGCTCGTTTGCTGCATTCTGGATGCGGCTCTCAATACTTCTGC
>CAMAZK010000317.1 GCA_945863205.1 Akkermansia muciniphila
ACCGCGCCGATCTCCCGCAGACGCCGCGCCACATCCCCATCGACGAACACACCGGCGATGACCAGCGGGCCGAAGAAGTCGCCCTTTCCGCTCTCGTCCACGCCGATGTGCGGCTGATAGAGTTCCGGCTGGAGGATTTCCTCGTAGCCGAGCTTCGCCTCTCCCAGGATCTCCGGTTCCAGCAGGTCGGTGATGAAGCTGGCGGTCCCCTTCCCCTGCACCACGACCTTGGGGCCTTTTTCATACACCAGCACAGCCAGGCCGGGCTTCGAAGCCGCATACAGGCAGTAGGGCTTTTCCATGAATTCGAATCCGCGCTCCGCGAGCAGCAGGCGCAGCCTGGCCGCCTGGTCCGCAGTGAGCTTCTCGGTGTGGGTCGTGATCGCCGGCATGTGCGGCAGCATAGCGCTTCAAAGCGTAAAGAGTCGTGGAAAAAATCCGCGTTCAGGCCCATTGCCATCCCATGCCGCCCAGCACCTCCTCCAGCACACATGCACTCGTCGCCGACGCGCTCGTCGCCTGGTTTCGCGAGCACGGGCGGGACTACCCCTGGCGCCGCACGCGGGATCCGTATGCGATCCTCGTTTCGGAAATCATGCTGCAGCAGACGCAGATCACCACGGTCCTGGATCGCGGCTACTACGCGCGATGGCTCGCACGATTCCCCGATTTTGCGACGCTGGCGGCCGCCGAGGAGGAGGTGGTGCTGCAGGCCTGGGAAGGACTCGGCTACTACCGTCGTGCACGCAGTCTGCACCGCCTCGCAAAGGTAGTGCTCGAAGAGCATGGCGGCTCATTTCCCCGCGACCACGCCGCCATCCTGGCCCTGCCGGGCATCGGCCCCTACACCGCAGGTGCGGTGGCCAGCTTCGCCTTCGGACAATCCACCCCCATCGTGGACGGCAATGTGGCACGCGTCCTCTCACGTCTGCAAAACGATGCGACACCGGTGGACACCACCCGGGGCGGCAAGGCACTCTGGCGGAACGCCGCAGCCCTCGTCGAGGCCACCGACGATCCCCGCGCACTCAACTCCGCGCTGATGGAACTCGGCCAGACCCACTGCACCCCCACGAAACCCGCGTGCTCCCTGTGCCCTCTGCAAAGCCGGTGCCGGGCCGTCGATCCCGAGGCCCTGCCCGTGAAAGAGAAGCGCCAGGTGATCACCGCCGTCACCGAGCGCGTCGTCTTTGTGCGCAGCGACGCCGGCATCCTGCTCGAGCAGGAAACCGGCAGCCGCCGCACTGGGCTGTGGAAGCTGCCCGCTCTGCCGCCCGCGCATGCAGCCGAACCGCCGCCGGTCCTCATGTGCATGCAGTATGGCATCACCCGGTACAAAGTGACGCTCTGGGTGCATGAAGGCACGGAGAACCTCGCCGAGTGGCCGGACACGCATCGGACGATCGCCTTCCACGCGCTCGACTCCACCCCGATGCCCGCTCCCTACCGCCGCGCCCTCCGCGATCTCCTCAAGCACCAAGAATTCACGCTTGAAGCTTGAGCAGGACGCCCACTTTCCCATTTACAACCCGCCGATTCCAGACTGCAATCAACCAGCTATGAACATCCGCACCTTCAGCACCCTTCCCCTCCTCATTCTGCTCGCCGCGTGCAAGCCCGCCGCCGACGCCCCTCCAGCCCCGGTCGCTGTGCAAACACCCGCCGCGATCACCCCCGCCAAACCCCAGGTGCTGGTCGCCAACTACCCGCTGCAGTATTTCGCGCAACGCATTGCCGGAGACGCCGTCGAGGTCCGCTTTCTCGCACCGAAGGACGAAGACCCCGCCTTCTGGCAGCCTGACGAGGCAGCCGTCACCGCCTTTCAAAACGCCGACATCATCCTCATGAACGGCGCAGGCTACTCGAAGTGGGCGGACAAGGTCACCCTGCCCGAATCCAAGGTCGCGGACACCTCCGCCGCCTTCGCCAAAAGCCTCATCCAGGTCAACGAAGTCTCCACCCACAGCCACGGACCCGGAGGCGAGCACAGCCACAGCGGCACCGCATTCACCACCTGGATCGACTTCAAGCAGGCCTCACTCCAGGCCCAAGCCGTGCGCAATGCGCTCCAAGCCCTCCTGCCTGACTCGAAAGATGCGTTAGAGACAAACTTCGACGGGCTCAAAGATGACCTCGATGAACTCGACCGCCGCATGAGCGACCTCAGCCGCCGACTCGTCAAACAGCCCCTCGTCGCCTCACATCCGGTCTATCACTACCTCGCCCGTCGCTACGGCATGAACGTCCGCTCCGTCCTCTGGGAGCCCGAGAACGTGCCGGACGACAAGGCAATGACCGACCTAACCACCATCCTCTCCGGGCACCGCGCCCGCTGGATGATCTGGGAGGGTGAGCCCGTGGAAGAGAGCGTCGCCAAAATCGCCGCCGTCGGACTGAAAAGTGTCATCTTCGACCCTTGCGGAAATGTGCCTGAAAGTGGCGACTTCATCACCGTCATGAAGGCCAACGTTGAAGCCCTCGAAAAAGCCTTCCCATGAGACTTTTGGCATTATAGGGATCCGTTCACGGCTCAAATCATCGCGCATAAGAAAAATATAGGATTACCGCTTGACGGGAGCTGGATAGCTGTCATCTTCCGCGACCTTCAAAACTCGTCATGAAAACCAATCCAACACAACTTAACTCAGCCGCAGCGCTCTTGGAGCGTCGCGGGGAGATTCTGTGTGGCGAATTTGGTTATCGTATGGTCCCGGCACATTCCAGAAAGGATTGGAGTCTCCCCATTACAGAATACAGCGAGCAGGACGGTCTCACGTCCACATAGGCCCCGAAAGGCCAGTTTTCCCAAGGAAAGCCCTGCTCGCCCTCTCAAAGGCAGCAGGGCTTTTCGTTTTCCTGCATTTGCATCTCAACCCACTGATCCACGAACCAGACAGATCCATCCTCAACCGTCCCGGTTGAACCTCACAGCACATAAAAAACCCCGGCATCGACTGCAATCGACACCGGGGCAAGGCCGGCCTGGCTGACTCCTGGTGGAGTCGAATGAATGACCGAAGCAGAACCTGAACGCAGGTTCGCACCCCTCCACCGAGATGTCAAGAATGGCGGCCATTCGATACAGAATACTCCTATGCCAAGGCGAGGAGTCGGGGGCTTTTTGTCCCAAATTTGACATCACGAAACGGCTTCCCTGGGAGGTGTGCCATAAACACCGAAACATCCACCGTGAAACACCTGTGGGTACGATTCCGCCTTGGCGGGATGGTAGCGGTGTTCGTTCTTTATAAGCGATGGCAGATCGATTCGATTCGATCTGCCATCCAAGGACACAGAGTGCGGCAAGTGTGGCAAGACTCTGGGGAGAGTGTGTGGTGGTATGGCCGCCTCTGTGCCCTTGGATGGTAGAACGTTTTTCAAGACGGCGGTGGCAGACAAGCAATGCACAGGACTCCAAACCCTGGGAATGTGGGGGCAGTACCCACCCGCCGTGCCAATATCTATGGAGCGCCGACGAGTCGTCGGCATTCAAAGCGGACGACTCGTCCGCACTCCACACCATGCGGCGGTAGCCCGCTAAAGAGGCGGCCTGGCCTGTAACCCCAGTGCTCACTGAGCCCGCACGGAGCATTACCGTGACGCCGCACCACTTTTTCAAATCGCAGGGAGAGCCAGTGCTCTGACAGGTCTCATAAGCCCGTCTTGGTTGGTGCGACCCCAACCCCTGCATCCATTTCGAGGTCCGTTAGCTCAATCAGCTAGAGCACTCGCCTGTCGAGCGAAAGGTAGCGGGAGCGTAACCCACACGGACCGCCAGTTTCAAAGGGCTCGTAGTGATAAAAGGCAGCACGGCTGTTTTGCATACAGCAAGAGACGGAGCGTTACCGTCCGAGTCCACCATTTCAGAATCCTCGGTGATCCAGCAGTAGGATGCCGCTCTGTTAAAGCGGAAGCGATGGTGCGAATCCATCCCGGGGAGCCATTTTCAATGCCCGCAAGGTGTAACAGCAGTGCATACGCCGCTTCTAACGGCCGTGGTTCCAGGTGCAGCGCCGTGCGCGATAGCGCAAAATCTTGAGGCGCGGAGCACTGGCTGCACAGCCGCAGGAGCGGCAACTCCTGGTGCGGGTACCATTTCACGGAGCGCGAGTGTGGTGCTCCGCCAATTTCATTTTCATCCCTCTTTAGCTCAACAGCAGAGCAGCCGGTCGATAACCGGCAGACCGTGGAGCGTCACCACGCAGGGGGACCATTTTATCCAACGCTGCATGGCTCAGATAGATGAGCGGCGGGTTGAAAATCCGCAGAGGTGGGCGCGCTACCCACTCCAGCGACCAGTTTCGCGGCATTGATGTAACAGCAAGCATGTCTGTCTTCCAAACAGAGCGCGTCGGGGCAGCACCGACATGCCGCACCAATTTGAAAGCTCTCAAAGTGTAAAAGCCCTGCGCACCGCAGTGCGAGCCGAGCGAAGCGAGACAGACAGACAGACAGCACTCAGTGCTGCCCGGAAGGTGGCGAAGCCATCAACGTGGTAGTTCGAGGTGCAAGTTCTCGTGAGAGCACCATTTCAAACACCCTGCATGTTGTAACAGTTAGCATTCCTCGTTGTGAACGAGGCGGTGCCGGTGCGACTCCGGCTGTGGGAACCATTTCATCCTCGTGCGCAAGGCAAAGAGCCGAGCCAGCGGTCTGCAAAACCGCATTACCCAGTGCAAGCCTGGGGCGCACGTCCACTTTTCATCGGATACGAGAGAGCCAGCAGCACTCGCTTGCCTTGGAAGCAAGAGTAGCCCGGGGCAGCACCGGGGTATCCGACCAATTTTGGTCTGTAGCTTAACAGTCAGAGCGTCGGGCTCATAACCCGGAAGATGCAGGTGCAATTCCTGCCGGACCGACCAATCACAACAGCCTCGTAGCTCAACAGTCAGAGCATCCGCCTTTGAAGCGGAGGTTCGGTGGTGCGAGCGCTGTGCGCGATAGCGCACTTCTATGTGGTGCGGAGCAGAAGCTGCACAGCCGCAGGAGCGGCAATCCACCCGAGGCTGCCACTTTCATGCCCGCGTAGTCCAACAGCAGAGACAACCGTCTCAGAAGCGGTTCAGTGCAGGTGCAACTCCTGCCGTGGGCACCATTTACGTCTCTGTAGCTCAGTAGAAAGAGTGGCTGATTACGAATCAGCAGGTCGCAGGTGCAAGTCCTGCCGGAGACACCATTACAATGCTCCCGTAGCTCAATGTATCGAGCGCCGCGCTTCGAACGCGGAGGCTGGAGGCGAGCGCTGTTCGCGATAGCGCCCATCAATGAGGTGCGGAGCAGAAGCTGCACAGCCGCAGGAGCGGCAAAGTCCTTCCGGGAATGCCAATTCAAGGACTGACGGCATCCTGCCGTCAGTCTGATGGCTGGAAGCCATCACTCCTTGTTTCAACCAAGGAACGTCAACCGGACCAGCGAGCCGGGGCTCGGTGCTAACGAGATCGTGCCGCCACTGTGCGGCATGAGGAGCATGTCCTCGGCGTTCCGCCATTTTTCATGACCCTGTCGTCTAATGGAACAGGACACTCGCCTTTCAAGCGAGCAACGCTGGGTTCAAATCCCGCCGGGGTCGCCATTTTGTAGCTTCGGTTGGCAACTGAAGCCGACCTTTCCAAACCGATTCGATTGCCAATCGAATCTACACGGG
>CAMAZK010000318.1 GCA_945863205.1 Akkermansia muciniphila
TGAATTCCTTGCCCTTTTTGCTGCGGAAGCCTTCCAGCGGGCCGACGAAGCGCTTCTCGATCAGGGTGCGGATTTCGTCATCGCTCAGGGGCCGGCTGGCCACGTTTTTATACACGCGCACCTTGCACTTCGGATTCTTGCAGCCGTAGAACTCTTCGGTCTGCTTGTAGCCTTCCGTGCTGCCGCAGACGCCGCAGACGGCCTTGAAGTCGGGATAGACCTTGTCCTTCACGGACTTGGAGAAGGCGCGGGTTTTTTCGACCACGTCCTTGGTCACTTTGCGGATCTCGCGCATGAAGGTGGCGCGGTCGAGCTGGCGCTGCTCCATCTGGCGCAGCTTGTATTCCCACTGCCCAGTCATTTCCGGAGAGCCGAGTACGTCGATACCGATGGCGCCGATCTGCTCGACGAGGGCCAGGCCCTTCGACGTCACATGCATGTCCCGCTGCACGCGCTCGATGTAGCGGTCCATGATCAGGCCTTCGATGATCGCTGCGCGCGTCGCCGGCGTGCCGAGGCCGCGCTCGCTCATGGCTTCGGCCAGTTCCTCGTCCTCCACGAATTTTCCGGCGCTTTCCATGACGGAAAGCAGGGTGGCTTCCGTGTAGCGGGCCGGCGGCTTGGTTTGCAGTTCGTCCACTTCGACGTCGAGCGTGTCGGCCGAGTCGCCGTCATTCGCGGCGACGAGGAGCTTGGCGTCCTTCTCTTCGCCTTCGGCGGATTCTTCGGCGGCTTTCTTGCCATAAACAGCCAGCCAGCCCGGAGATTTGAGGACCTTGCCGTCGCTCTTGAAGGCGTCCTGGCCCACGCGTGTGATGCGGGATGTCACCTCAAACTCGGCGGCGGGGAAGAAGACGGACACAAAGCGGCGTGCGACCATGTCAAAGAGCTTCTGCTCGGCTTCTGGCAGCTCCTTCGGCGGAATCAGGCCAGTGGGGATGATGGCAAAGTGGTCGCTGACCTTGCTGTTGTCGAAGATGCGCTTGTTCGGACGCACCCAGCCGCGGTCCAGGGCGGTGGCGGCGTGCGTGCCCAGTTCATGCGGCAGGGCGTCCTTCTTCCGGCTGTCGTGGCTGGCAAAGGTCTTCAGCGTGGAGGTGACCGTGGGGAGATAATCTTCCGGTAGGTGCTTGGAGTCGGTTCGCGGATAGGTCAGCACCTTGAACTTCTCATAGAGCGCCTGGGCGATCTGCAACGTGCGCCGCGCAGAGAAGCCGAAACGGTTGCTGGCCTCCCGCTGGAGCGTGGTGAGATCGTACAGCAGCGGTGCGGCCTGACGTGCGGGTTTGACGGTTTGCTCGATGATCCCGGGCTTGCCGATGCAGCGCTCGGCGATGGCCCGGGCGGTGGCTTCGTCCCAGATGCGCTCGGCCTTCTTGTGCTCGTCGGCTTCGTCCTTTTTGAAGGACTCGTCGATCCAGCGGCCCTGGTACTGGCCGGCCTTCACTTCAAAAAGCGCGATGGCTTCGAAATAGGTGCGGGGCTCGAAGGCGGCGATTTCTCGCTCGCGCTTGGCGAGGATGGAAAGCGTGGGCGTCTGCACTCGACCAACGGGTGTGAGGCGGAAGCCGCCGTGGCGGGAGTTCAGCGCCGTCAGGGCACGGGTGCCGTTGATGCCGACGATCCAGTCACTCTCGCTGCGGCACTTGGCGGCGTCGGCCAGGGGCTGCATTTCCTCGTCGCTGCGGAGTTTCTTGAAGGCCTCAAGGATGGAGCCTTGGGTCATCGACTGCATCCAGAGACGCTTGATCGGCTTCTTTGTCTTGGTGGCGTCAACGATGTATCTGAAGATCAGTTCCCCCTCACGCCCGGCGTCGCAGGCATTGATGAGTGAATCCACGTCCTTGCGCTTCATCAGCCGGGCGAGCAGTTTGTAGCGATCAGCGCTGCTCTCGATGGGTTTGAGTTCAAACTCCTCCGGCATGATCGGCAGGCTGGTGAAGCCCCAGCCGATCTTTTTGCCATCAACCATGGGCATGCCGAGTTCCAGCAGGTGACCGACGGCCGAGGAGATCACGTGGGTATCGTTCTCATACCAGTCCTTCTCCTTTGTGAAGGACTTCATGCCGGGGGCTTTGGCCAGAGCGCGGGCGAGATCGGCTGCGACGCTGGGCTTCTCGGCGATAATGAGGGCTTTAGGCATGTGCGTGTGAACAGGGCTGGACGGGAAAAGGGGCTACTTAGGGCATGCTTTCCGCATGGATGTCAAGGCGGGCGAGTTTCGACCCGCAAATCGAACCCGCAGGTGCATCTTACGTCCCGCGAGGAAACAGCGCCGCTCTCACGACCACCTCTCGTTCCTTAAAAGGCCTGGTCGTACTTCGCGGTTCGCAGTTCGGCCTCCGGCGGTGTGGGTGCATTCGCCCGAATGCGGAGCGGCGCCCTCGTTCTGGCGAACGAGCCGGCGGCCCTGCGGAAACGTGAGACGCAAGGCGTCCCTCCTGGTGCTTTCAGGGAAGCTTTCCAAGCATGCGCGCCTGCAAATCCGGCGTCGGCATCATGCAGGTCTCGTTCTTGCCGAACCAGCGGTAGCGGTGGCGGGCGATGAAGTCGTAGGCGGCATCGCGCAGGGCGGGCGGCAGCGCTTTGAAGATGAGGGCGATTTTCCACAGCCCGCCGAGGGTGCGGGCGATTTCTAGGGCGGCGGCACTGGCCTGAAAGGCTCCACGCGGCGTTAGAAAGAGCATCGTATTCGGTGATTCGGGATCGAGATCGTGCCGGGTGTAAAGTTCGCGACCGAGCGGGCTCTGGATGGGCGCGAACTTCATCCGGCCCGCAGCATCATGCCGGACGATGAAGCGCACGCCGGCATCGCAGAGATGGCAGACGCCATCAAAGAGCATCAGGTGGTCGCGGGTGGGATCGTAGTGGGACATGATTTATCAAGATTACGCCGCGCAGACTGCGGAGTCGTTGCCGAAATCCAGAAGAGGTAAGCGAGCAGAAGCAGCGTGCCGAAACCGAGGGTGAAGCCCCAGGTGTGGGAGTGGTGCAACGGGTCGAAAACGCGTGAGGCGATGTCTTTGAAGAGCAGATGGGGCCGGTGGACGATGTCCCAACTGTTCCAGCGCAGGAATCGGCCGAGATAGACGCCGAAGCCGGCGAGCCCGATTGAAACCACGGTCACGCCCCAGGCGGTGGCGCTGGAGAAGCGGCGTGTGAACCATTGCTGAACGATTCGCAGCGATTGAAATCCAAACCAAAGCGCGACGAGGGCGAAGGACAGGAGCTGCAGGAGGTCGAGCCACTGCGGCACCCGGCCATGACGGTTGGCATTGAGGTGGATGAGGTCGGTGAGGACGTAGGGCGCGTTCGGGAAGAACAGCAGCCACACGGAGAGCAGCGGCACCGCATGAACGAGGCGGCGGATGCGTTCCAGGCCGAGGCTGAGGCCCAGCGGGATGGCCGCCAGGAAGAGATTCCACAGGAGAAAGATGTAGCCGTGATGTCCGGCGACGTGAAAGCGGATGTTCAGCACGATGCAGCACCAGAAGGTGGCGAGAATGTTGAGCAGGAGAATGCGGCGCGGCATGGCGGAAATGTCCACGCTGGCTGCCCTGCGGCAAGGAACGGGGTGAATTGTGGAGATGAATTCACGCGGCGTTCACGTGGACTTCATCCAGAGCGGGCTAAAGGCCGAACGACGAAACCAGGCGGTTGGAGGCGAGTCATGTGCAGTCAGTCGAGAGGCTGGAAAGAGCCGGAGCGTAGCGGAGATCGCCGGCCGCTGGCGATTGACGGCTGAAAATCCCGGTTGCATTCCCGGGATCGGCCTGCATTATCCCCGCCCCCCGCGAGTTCCACCTGTCAATTCGCCGTTGGTCTCCGTGCCTGTCTCCCTCTGGGATGCGCAGGATTCTCGCCCGGAGGTAACCCGGCTACATCACACATCCCATGTCCGTCCGTCTTGCTCGATTCGAGATGCCGAGTCGCCTCGTCAAAAACGAGGCCACCGCCACCGACACCTACGCCCAGTTCGTCGCCGAACCCTTTGATAAAGGTTACGGCCACACCGTCGGCAACTCCCTCCGCCGCGTGCTTCTTTCCTCCCTGGAAGGTGCCGCCATCACTTCGGTGAAAATCCGCGGTGTGGAACATGAATTTTCCACCCTCCCCGGCGTGCTGGAAGACGTCGTGCAGATCGTGCTGAACCTGAAGAAGGTCCGCTTCAAGCACAACAGCGAGGGCAAGGAACCCCGCCTGCTCTCGATTCTGGTGGACAAGGAAGGCGCAGTGACCGCCGGCGACATCAAGGAGGACAATCACTTTGAAGTCATCAACCGTGACCAGGTGATCTGCACGCTGGACCGCAAGGCGAAGTTCGAATGCGAATTCGAAGTGCGCGTCGGCCGCGGCTTCTCCACCTGGGAGGAAAACAAGCGCCCTGACACCCCCATCGGCGTCATCCCGATCGATTCCATCTACAGCCCGGTCAGCCGCGTGAAGTACGCCGTGGAGAACACCCGCGTCGGACAGAACACCGACTACGACAAGCTGGTGCTCGACATCTGGACCGACGGTCGCATCACTCCGCATGACGCCCTCCTGCAGTCTGCGGCGATCCTCCGCCACCACCTCGACGTCTTCGTCAACTATGACGACAAGGCGATCGAGTTCGAGGCCGCTCCGGAAGCCCAGAGCGAAGAGAACAGCGAACTCCGCAAGCTCCTCAACATGAGCGTCAACGAGATTGAGCTCTCCGTTCGCGCCGCCAACTGCTTGAACAATGCGAACATCACCTCCGTCGGCCAGCTGGCCATGAAGACCGAGGGCGAGATGCTCCGCTACCGGAACTTCGGCAAGAAGTCCCTCACCGAGATCAAGGAAAAGCTCGCCGAGCTTGGTCTGTCTCTCGGCATGAAATTCGACCCTGCGCTGCTTGAGGCCACTCCTGGTGGTGTGTCCCTCCTGGCTCGCAGCACCATGATCGACGATGACGAGGAGGCTGACTCCATCGACTTCACGAAGCTCGTGGACAGTCATCTGCCCGATGTGGACGACGAAGAGTAAAACTACCCCAGGAAACAAGGCCCCACTTAATTTAGGACATGAAACACGGAAGAAAAATCGTCAAACTGCAGCGCAAGCAGGACCATCGCGACGCGCTGCTCATGAATCTCACCTGCTCGCTCATCGAGCATCGTCGCATCCGCACCACGCTGGCGAAGGCCAAGGCCCTCCGCCCCTACGCGGAGAAGCTGGTCACCCTCGGCAAGCGCGGCACCCTGCACGCCCGTCGCACGGCCCTCTCCTCCCTCCGTCACAAAGACGCGGTGAAGAAGCTGTTCGAAGAAATCGCCGTCGCGTCGAAAGACCGCGTTGGTGGCTACACCCGCATCACCAAGCTGGGGCAGCGCCGCACCGACTCCGCTCCGATGGCCTACATCGAGTGGGTGGATGCCTTCGTGCTGGCACCGGTCGAAGCTCCCGCTGATGCCGCTCCTGCGGCTGACGAAGCCGCCGAGCCGGCTGAAGCGCCAAAGAAGAAGGCGCCGGCCAAGAAAAAGGCTGCCGCTGCTGAGTAATCGGATTCGGATCCCTCCCACACACGCCCGTGCGAAAGCGCGGGCGTGTTTTTTTTGTGCTGATGTTTCGGGGGCTTGGCAGGCGGGGATTGGTCCGCCTTGAGTCACGGCTTCTTG
>CAMAZK010000319.1 GCA_945863205.1 Akkermansia muciniphila
AGCCGACCATCATCTGAAACACGGGCGTGCCGCCGCCGCTCTGCGCCTTCAGGCTGCGCTGCGTGACGGGATGCGAAAGGAAGGCCTCCACGATGCCGGGACCGGCCTCCAGATCTCCCATCGTTTCAAACAAGGGCACGACCGGCAGCGGGCAGACCAGTCCCTCGGCGGTCCATTCCATCAGTCCGGCCTCACGGGCCAGGAGGTAAACGATGAGCAGATCCTCCACGCAGCGTGTCATCGAGACGATCAGCGACCCCAGCCCGGCATTGCCATACTGGGCGCGATGATCCGCCAGCACGCGGTGGCAGGCCAGGACGGTATCGGCCTCCGGTCCGGCGGAGATGCCGGGAGAAAGGAAGGGGCGGGGGGAAGCGAGCTCGCGGTCCAGCAGCGCCCGTTTATCCTCGATGCTCCACTCGATGAAAGAGCCGGATTCGAGCACTCCGGCGGCGCGGAGGAGCTGATCGATCGCCTTCTCGTGAAAGGCCGAGTTCTGCCGCACATCGAGCGCGGCGGAGTGGAAGCCGAAAGCGCTGAGATTGCGCCGCAGCGGAACGATCTGCTCTTCGACGACGGCGGAGTCGCCGACATCCAGCAGCGTCTGCGCGAGCGTGTCGATGTCGGCCCGCAGGTCTTCCGGTTTCCGGTAGGCCACCGGTGATCCCGGGGCGTCGATGGCCAGCATCACCTTGGCGCGCATCAGGTACACGGCCGCACGCCACGGCTCCTCCTTGTTGCGCTCCAGGATGTAGGCGATGTCCACCTGCGGATCGGTTTGCAGCTGGGCGGTCAGCGTGGCGATCAGCTCCGTGAGCTTCGGCGGCGTCGTTTGAAACAGCGAGCTCAGCGGCAGGTGGAAGGCCATGGACTCCAGGGCACGGCGCTGCACCCGCAGGGCGTTCCTGCGCATCGTCTGAAGGGCGTGGCGCGTCACGTCGGCGGTGACGAAGGGGTGCCCGTCGCGGTCGCCGCCGATCCAGGAGCCGAAGCGGAGCAGGGGAGGGAGGGTGTCGATCAGCGCCGGATCGTAGCCGGCGGCCTGCCAGGCCTCCCGCAGGTGGGTGTGGGCACGGGCCAGCGCCTCGGGGAAGACATCGCGCAGGTAGTAGAGCGCGTTTTGCAGCTCCGCCTCGATGCTGGGCCGGGTCACGTGGATCTCACCGGTGCGCCAGAGATTCTCCAGCTGGGTGCGGAGCTGGCCCTGCAGGCGGGCCTGCTCACGCGGCGTGTAGGCCGGGTTCTCATGCCGGTTCATCAGGCTGTAGATCTCGCGGTGCAGCTCGCGCACGGTTTCCCGTTTCGCCTCGGTCGGATGCGCCGTGAGCACCGGCTCCACGCAGACGTCCTTCAGCGCGGCGAGGATGTCGGCCTGGTTGAGGCCCAGGCTCTTGAGTTGCTGCAAATTATCGGCCCACAGGCCCTTCTCCGCTGCCGGGCCGCTCTTTTTCTCACGCAGACGGCGGATCTGGGACGCGGCACGCTCCTCCACCACGTTCAGGAGCTGGAAGGCGATGGAGTAGGCCTGCCCCAGAGAGCGGTTCGTCTGCGTGGGGGCTCCCGAGCCGACCCAGGGCAGGCAGGCCGCCAGCTCCGGTTCGCCGAGCTTCTTGAGCACTGCGGAAAAAGCGTTCATCAGGAAACGCAGGTCGTCTTCGAGGATCTGGAAACCGTGCTGGCGGAGGTTTTGAGGCGGATTTTCGGACATGGCTGGCAGTGGGAGACATCAAAGCAGGATTGATGCCTGATTGGGGAATGACCTGACCGCATCGCTACGCGAAGCGTTGCCGGCGGGCGAATGTCGAATGCCGAGAAATGAGGGAAAGATCAAGAAGGGAATGATCGGACCCGCACCAGAACAGCGTCTGCTGCCTGCGCACCATCGCCGCCGGTGGCGCGTATGCCCGCTGGCCTGCTTTTTGGAAGCAGCCGAAGCCCTCGTGTGCCAGCCATCGACTCGATGCGACGGCCTGCTGCCGGGGCCAAAAGCGCACCTTCCCGCTACGGTTCACCCATGCGTCTGGCGCTGTCGGTGGATGGTTCATGCACGGCCGTCAGCCCATCGCGGGAGAGTGGAGGACCAAATTTTGTTGCCTTGAACACTGAGAAGAGGCTAAAACCATGAATGTAGGACGCCGTCAAAAAGCGACATCCTTGTCGGAGTTAAAGGGGATCGCGAACCACCACGTCTGTTAACTGCTCACCTGTTCGCCAACCGAATAGATCCACATCCATGGCCCACGGAAGAAAGCGCTCATTTATCGGAGGTGTTGTCGTGGGCGTCGTGCTCACAGTCGCCGGTTCCTTGGGGTTGATCTATGGCCTGGACATCACATTTGGACCTCCTGGCTACCCACACTTCACCGAGAAGAGTGCGCGAGACGCCACCATTGAGTGGGCTAGATTGAGCCCGTTTCCTAGAGAGGCTCAGAGCTTCACCATTGTCACTGGAGGAAGCATGTTTACTCGCGAGTTTCGAGTTTCCTTCTTTGGTGATCCCGAGGCCATTGCGGCGTGGGTTCGCAGCTGTCCAGGCATGGCTGATTCCAAGACGACGAGGACTGAATCGCCAGACGGTCGCGTCACCTATGAGATTGCAGCCGGAGGTGGAGCTGTGTTCGCCGAGTTGGTCCATCACCCCGCTCGAGGCACCATCTCGATACGAACATACTGGAGCTAGTGATCCCTAAAGCCAGGCACCGAATGAAGGCAGCCACCGACACCAAGACGAACAATAAAACGGATGCAGGCGACGGCTTGTATGGCATCTGTCTTGTCTGCAGCGCGTCTTGATCAAGCTCGCCTGATGCAAGGAGGCAGCAGGCCACTGTGGGCTCTCTAATGGAAAACTCTTGCGATCATCTTCACTGGGCAGCTGAGCGTGGTGACATCGCGGCTGTCAAAGCATTCCTTGCGGCGGGACACGATCCGAACGCATTCGATGACATCTCCTTCACGCCTTTGCATTATGCCGCCAGAGAGCAGCATCTGGTGATCATTCGTTTGCTCCTCCAATCTGGCGCAAACGTCAACGCGCATGACGAACCCCGCATTGGGGATACGCCCCTCGGCTACGTTGCTGGCAGCTGTTCGCTTGGAGTCGCCCAGGCGCTCTTGACCGCAGGTGCCGATCCCACCATTCGTGGATGGATGCAGCTCTGCGCACTCGACCGAGCAAAAAACCGCAAGAAGGACGAAGGGCGGAAGGTGTATGCGCTACTTTGCAGTGCCGCTCGCAAGAATGGATAAAATGCGCTCAGAATAAAAGTTGCATGGCAGAGGGGGAGCGAAGGGAACTGCCGGCCGTCCTCGGTTTCCCCCGAAATCCGATCCTGAGCGCGCGCTAGATGCTCTTGGCCGTTGGAGATCCAATCTTGAAGGCGTGCGAGATGTTCGTGGCCGTTTGAGATTGGATCTTGAAGGCGTGCGAGATGCTCGTGGTCGTTTGAGATCCGATCTTGAAGGCGTTTGGGATGCCCGCTGCGGATGAGAGACGTCAAAGCCGTAGTGATGCCTTGAGGTGGGGAATGACCTGCCCGCATTGCTAGGCGGAGCGTTGCAGGCAGTCGAACGCCGAAGGATGGGGGGATCGAGTGGCAATGATCGGACGATCAACGGTTCCTATGTTTTTCTCGATTCGCGCGAAACGGAAGTGCCGCGCAATCTGCCGCGTGGAAGACCATCAGGTGGGCGTGCGGAGCAATATACCGCAGAGCATCGGAACACGGCGGGGCTGTGGAGCAGGGGGGTAACTTTCGCGTGCCCAGCCTAGGGAAGCTCGATTTTGCCGCAGAACACTGGAAATCAAGGCGCTTGGTTGTGGAACGGAGAGTCACTTCCCGCAGCGAGGAAGTTGCCATCTTCCCCGAAGGCGGGCCAAAGCGGGTGAATCCAGACCTTGGAATAGTCACACATGGAATTGACCCTCCTATGCCGTTGCAAAGCCACATTTTTGTTGCCCAGCAACGGCATAGGACGGTAAAACCACACCCATGAGCGCCACAGCCCGTACTTTTCCGACAAAATTGTTGGCGATAAAGCTGCTGACAAACCTCACGATCTGTTAACCATCTTCAATGTTCGCCAGAAAATCCCATGGCTACCACCTCAATAAAGAAGCGGATCGAGACATATTGCGCAGAGCATGGCGTGACGATTACCGGTGGTTTTGGCCGGAACACCCCTTCGCGCTATGCTGTAATTCGCAGAGATTCGGACACTCCAAAGTTGGTCGCCAAGACATGGTTCACGCCTGAGGATGTCGCCTACTACGTGGAGAACACTTCGATTCCGGAGCTTGGGTCTGATTTTCAACATTCAGTCGATATTCTCGACTTCAAGGATGGGCGGCGACTTCGATTCACTGGATCGAACCGGCTTCAGGTCGAGGATCATTTCACTCAGCAGCTCGATGCCAATGCATAAAATACCAAGGCGAACAAGGCGCGGCTGGGCAACCCCTACCAGCTCGCTCTTTCGTTGGCGTTTTTTCGTATCTCAAACCTCAACCCCCGTTTCGACGCTCGCCCCCGCTGGTAGGGTTGCCAGCGCTTGAACGTTAGGCGCTGCTACTTGAACTCGCGTTTTAGTTCAACCCGGCCTCGGCGAGGCGTTCCTTCAGATCGCTGGTGAGGAGGGCCTGGAGCATGTCGGTGATGCGGCCTTCGACGAACTGGTCGAGGTTGTAGAGGGTGAGCTCGATGCGGTGGTCGGTGACGCGATTCTGCGGGTAGTTGTAGGTGCGGATCTTTTCTTCACGCCCGCCGCCGCCGATGAGGCTTTTGCGGTTGGCGGAGTACTTGGCGGCTTCTTCCTGCTGCTTCTTTTCGAGCAGGCGGGAGCGCAGGATGCTGAGGGCTTTTTCCTTGTTCTTGATCTGGCTGCGACCGTCCTGGCAGCGGACGATGGTGCCGGTGGGGATGTGGAGCACCTGGACGGCGGAGTCCGTGGTGTTCACGCCCTGACCGCCGGCGCCGGAGGAGCGGCAGACTTCGATGCGGACTTCGTCGGACTTGAGTTCGAAATCGACCTCCTCGGCCTCCGGGAGCACGGCGACGGTAGCGGCGGAGGTGTGGATGCGGCCCTGGGCCTCGGTGGCGGGGACGCGCTGGACGCGGTGGACGCCGCTTTCGTATTTCATGACGCGGTAAACGTCGTCCCCGCTGACTTTGACGATGACTTCCTTGAAGCCGCCGACCTCGGAGGGGCTGGTGTCGAGGGATTCGACCTTCCAGCCTTTGGTTTCGGCGAAGCGGGTGTACATGCGCAGGAGGTCGGCGGCAAAGAGGCTGGCTTCATCACCGCCGGTGCCAGCACGGATTTCGAGGATGACGTCGCGGCCTTCAAGTGGGTCAGGCGGGAGAATGGACTCCTGGATGGCCTTTTCGAGATCGATGAGGCGCTGTTCGAGCACGGGGATTTCGGCGGCGGCCATGGCGGCGAATTCTTTGTCCTCCTGGGACTTGGCCATGACGCGGTTCTCGGCGAGTTCGACCTGGGTCTTCTCAAAGGCGTCCCAGT
>CAMAZK010000320.1 GCA_945863205.1 Akkermansia muciniphila
CTCCTGCGCGAGGTGTGGGGCTACAATACGGATGTGGCGACGAGGACCTTGGACACGCACATCAAGCGGTTGCGTGAAAAACTCGGAGAGGCGGGAAGCCACATCATCACCATTCGGGGCACCGGGTTCCAGTTTCAGTCGGAAATGCGCGAGGTGGCTGTCGCATGACCTCTTTGAGCTTCGTCCTCATCGTTTTACTGGTGGTCGCCGGCCTCGTGTGGGTCCGGCGTGAAAGGTGGTGGCGGAAACGCTGGGAAGGGGTGGCGCGCGCCCTCGACCTGCGGGCTCGGGACGCTGACAGGCTGCCGGCTCAAGCGGGCAAAGTCTGGACTGATTATCAGGAGGCGCTCCGGACCTCCGAGCAGAGACTGACGTTCGAAAGGCTCCTGGACGAGATCAGCCAGGGGCTGGTGCTGGTGGAAAAGGACATGCACATCCGCTACGCCAACCGTCCTCTGGCGCGGCTCCTGAACCGCCGCGAGGTCAAGGTCGGGCGCTCCCTCATTGAGGAGGTTCGGGACCACCAGATCACCGATCTGGTCCAGGAGGCGCTGCAGGAGAAGCGGCACACCACCCGCCGCATCCAGATGCTGCCTTCCGACGTGGGGGCCGGGACTGATCTGGCCGGACGTCACTTTTTGATCGAGGCGGCCCCTTTGACGGCCGATGCCAGTGGCGGGGCCTGGCTGATGATTCAGGATGTGACTGAAGCGGCGATGACGGAACAGATCCGCAAGGATTTCGTGGCCAACGCCTCCCACGAGCTGCGCACGCCTTTGACGCTCATCATCGGCTACATCGAGATGCTGCAGGATGGCGGCGCCAATCCGCCAGCGATGGTGAAACGCAGCCTCGACGTGATGGAGAAGCACACGAAGCGCATCGCCCGCATCATAGAGGACATGCTGGCGATCTCGCGCCTCGAAGATGCCGATACTCCCCTGAACTGCGAAGCGTTCAACGTGCGGGCCTCCGCGCAGGATGCCGCAGACCACCTGGGTCCGATGCTGGAGGGCCGCGATGTGCGTATCGAGTTCGACTTTCCTGAGGATGGCGGGCGCCTCGTGGGGGATCGCTTCTACTGGGATCAGATTTTCACCAATCTCATCGAGAACTCCATCAAGGAGAACAGCCGCCCCGGGCTGGTCATCCGGGTTTCAGGCAAGTGGGAGAAGGACGGGTGCGTCCTCAAGGTCAGTGACAATGGAATCGGCATTCCAGCGCACGACCAGCCCTTTGTCTTCAAACGCTTCTACCGCGGAAACAAGCATCACTCCTCGGCCTCCCAGATCAAGGGCACGGGGCTGGGGCTCTCCATCGTGAAACGCGCCGTCGAGGGGCATGGCGGCACCATCGTGCTGACCAGCACCCCCGGAGTGGAGACGACCTTCACCATGAAGATCCCGATGCCCTGCGAGTGCAACTGAGGCATCGTGGGCTTGAGCCGGGGCGCAGAGTGTGGTTAAGGCTAGCTTCCTGCCCCCCAATTTCGTGGAAGACTCCTTCGGACATCACATCTCCTACTTGCGCGTTTCCATCACCGACCGGTGCAATGAACGCTGCCGCTACTGCATGCCCGAGGAGGAGCAGAAGTGGTTCAGCCGCGAGGAAACGCTGAGCTATGAGGAAATGCTCCGCATCGTCCGCATCGGTGCGGGGCTGGGCATTCGAAAAATTCGGGTTACCGGCGGAGAACCGCTCACACGACCGGGAGCTGCGGATTTTTGCGCGGAGCTGGCCCGGATTCCCGGCATCGAGGACATCGGAATCTCCACGAACGGCACGCTGCTGGCGAAAATCGAAGACGGCGTGACTCTGGCGGAGAAACTCGTTCGTGCAGGCGTTCGAACCGCGAACATCTCCCTCGACTCCCTGGATCCGGCGACCTATCGGCTTACGACGGGCCGGGACCTGCTGCCCCGGGTGCTCGAAGGCATTGACGCCGCGATCACCGCCGGCTTCGAGTCGATCAAGTTCAACTGCGTTCTCATGAAGAACCAGACCGAGAGCGAGATCCCGGCGATCATCGAATTCGCCCGGAAAAAAAACGCCCTGCTTCGTTTCATCGAACTCATGCCGGTCAGCACCCAGGAAGTGCTCAGCAGCGACAATTTCCTCCCTGTGGCCACCGCCAAGGCGCTTGTCGAGCAGACCCACGGGGCTCTGACACCGTTGCCGGAGTTCAAGACGAACGGCCCGGCTCTGTATCACCTCGTCCCGGGCACCGGGCAAAAAATCGGCTTCATCGGGGCGATGACGAACCTCCACTTCTGTGAGAGCTGCAACAAGCTCCGGCTGACCTGTGACGGGAAGCTCAGGCCCTGCCTCGGAAGTTTTCTCGAGTTCGACCTGCTCAGCGTCGTGCGCGCAGGATGCAGTGATGATGAACTCGCCGCCTTCTTTCGCAATGTCGTGGCCCGCAAGCCCAAGGAGCACGACTTCCGCGACAACTATCAGCCAAATCGCAAAATGATCGCCATCGGCGGTTGATGCGTCTTCGATTCACCATGCCCAAGCTCACCCACCTGAACCGAAAAGGGGAGGCCGCGATGGTCGATGTTTCAGCCAAGCCACCCGTTCGCCGTGAGGCGACCGCCTGTGGACGCATCGTGCTCGCTCCCGCCACGCTGGACCTCATCCGCAAGAACCAAGTGGCCAAAGGGGATGTGCTCAGCATCGCCCGAATCGCAGGCATCCAGGCCGCGAAACAGACGCAGCATCTCATTCCGCTCTGCCACCAGATCCCGCTGGCGAAGGTCCAGATCGACTTTGAATTGCGGGGCAGGGACATCGCCATTACCGCGACGGCCGTCACGGTGGCGCCGACCGGGGTTGAAATGGAGGCGCTCACGGCGGTCAGCGTGGCCGCGCTGACGATCTACGACATGTGCAAGGCCGTGGACATGAAGATGCGGGTGGAGGGCGTGAAGCTCCTCCGAAAGCAGAAGTCGGAGGGGTAGGGCGCCGAGGCTGGACATGAAAAAGCCCCGCTTTTGCGAGGCTTTTCCAAACACACACGAGCAAATTGAATGATCAACGCTTCGAGAACTGGAAGCGCTTGCGGGCGCCCGGACGGCCGGGCTTCTTGCGCTCCTTCTTGCGGGAGTCGCGGGACAGCAGTCCATTTTCCTTCAGCACGCCGCGGAGTTCTGGATTCACGCGAATGAGTGCACGGGCGATGCCGAGGCAAACCGCACCGACCTGACCCGTGGTGCCGCCGCCGGTGGCATTCACTTTCACGTCATAGCTCTGACGCGTGTTGGTGAGCGAAAGCGGGAAGATGATCTGGTTCTGGAGGGCGACCGTGGGGAAGTACTCTTCGAAGTCACGACCGTTCACGGTGATGGTGCCGGCACCGTCGGTGAGATAGACGCGGGCGATGGCAGTCTTGCGGCGGCCGGTGGCGTTGGTGAGTGGATTGCTCATGAGAAGGGGAAAGTGAAAAACAGGATCAAGCAATGGCGAAAGTCTTCGGACTCTGGGCCTCATGCGGATGCTCGGACCCCTTGTAGATCTTGAGCTTGCCCATGATCGCACGACCGAGGCGGGTGTGAGGCACCATGCCTTTGACGGCGCGCTCGACGAGCAGCTCCGGACGGCGCTGACGGACGCGCTCGACGTTTTCAACCTTCTGGTTGCCCACGTAGCCGGCCTTGGAGGTGTAAATCTTCTGCTCCTCTTTCTTGCCGCTCAGGCGAACTTCGGCGGCGTTCAGCACGACCACGAAATCGCCCGTGTCCACGTGCGGTGTGAAGGTCGGCTTGGTTTTCCCGCGGAGCAGGTTGGCGGCGGCGACGGCCACATCACCGAGGATCTGGTTCTTGGCGTCGATCACCCACCATGTGGGGTTCTGGTCCTGGGCTTTGGCTGAGAAGGTCTTCATTGGGGGGCTGCGATTGCGTGGGGCGTCCTCCGGGGCGGAGGGGCCGCGATAGTAGGAGGAGTGGCCGGAGTGTCAAGATGGAAAACCATGTTGTTCACAACCAAACCCTGACAGTGCTGGCTGTCAGGGGCTTCACGCGGAGATCGCGTGAGGCAGTGGTGCTCGGGAAGGGACTCGAACCCTTAAGCCTTTCGGCACAAGATCCTTAATCTTGCGCGTATACCAATTCCGCCACCCGAGCAGGGTCTGTGGAAACAGGGGCCGCGAATATAGGCGCTTCAGTTTTTATGCAACCGCTGTTTTGTCTTTTCGCATAAAAATTTGTCGTTCCTCATTCTTGTCTTCCTCCTCCAGGGAGAAGTTTGAAGGCGAGGACGAGGATGAGGAGGAATCACAAAAAGTGATGTCGCGAGGTCTATGCGCTGCTGTCGGCAGATTGAGCTGGTCTTTTCAGCGGAGAGCGAAGAAGCTGCAGGCATGAAATCGGACATGTTTTCCTCCGGCGGGAAATTCGTCAGCCGGCGCGAGATTCTCCGCGCTCTCGGGGCTACGGCCACCTGGGTCGCGTCTCCTAAACTTCAGGCAGCCGTGCCAGGAAGCGATTCTTTGCCGATGCAGTTCTACAAGAGTCTCAGTGAGGAGCAGCATTCGAGGATCGTCCTGCCGTCCGACCACCCGAAACGTGGATACGTGAGCAATTGGTGGTACATCTGTCCCGATCAGCGACTTCACACCTTCTACACGAAGGATCAGCAGGATCTTGTCCGTCAGATTTTCGAGTCTTTGCACCACCCCGAACATCGTGAAAAAATGAACTGGCAGGTTCAGAAGGACCTTATGGGGCAGATCAAGAACACGCCGTCAGTCGCCTTCTTCGGCACGCCGGCGGACGAGGACTTCGAGTTCATTTACACCGGCCACCACGTCACCCGCCGCTGCAGTGCTCTCTCCGACAAGGGGCTCGGCTTCGGCGGTCGCCCCATTTTTTACGGAAACTTTGCCAAGGCATTCCGCGAGTCGAAGGACCATGAAGGCAATCCTTTCTGGTATCAGGGTCTCGTCTTCAACGAATTCGTCAGCGCCCTCGACGGCAAGCAGCAGGAAAAGATCCTGGTCGGTCGCGAGCCGCGCCCCGAAAATCCCGCCCGCGTGATCGAAAGGCGCAAAGACGACCTGCCGGGGTTGTGCGCCGCTGACCTTTCCAAGGACCAGCAGGCGAAACTCCTGGAGACCATGCGTCGCATGCTGGCCTGCTTCCGCCCCGACGACGTGGCTGCGACCATGAGGACCATCGAGGAGAAGAAACTCGTCGAGAGGCTCTTCGTCTCCTGTTACGGCGGTGCCTTTGACATTGGCGGCGACAAGGTCTGGGACACCTGGCAGATCGAGGGGCCGGACATGGTTTGGTACTTCCGCGGGTTTCCTCACATCCACGGCTATTTTCATCTGCCGAGCTGAAAAAGATCCCGATTAGGCGGAATTATTGAGACTCGCATAATAGGGCGACATTATGGCCAAAGCTCAGCTTGTGAAAAACAGGCGGCGATGATCAAGGGGCGTCGGCGCATTTTGCGCAGGGCGGCAGTGGCTTCAAAACTCAGCTCCCATGCTTCGGTGACGATCAGAT
>CAMAZK010000321.1 GCA_945863205.1 Akkermansia muciniphila
AGGCCGAAGACCATCGAGGTGCCGCCTGCCAGGTAGTATTGCAGCGCTGACTGCTCGCCCTTCAACTGGCTGAGCACCACACCACCGGCGATCCAGCCCACGGCGGAGAAAATCTTCACGAAGGGGAAGTCCTTCTTGGCGTCCTTCAGGTGCGTCATGGAGACCGAGTTTCCCAGCGCGAGCGTGGGCGCGTAGAGCGTGCAGTAGAGAATGAGCGTGGGATAGACGCTGCCGAAGGTCTTCAACTGCGGGATGACGAACATCACCAGACCACCCGCGATGCCGAGCACGGCGATGATTTTCTCGGAGGCGAAGAAGCGATCGGCGATCAAACCCACGATGAAGGGCGAGAGGATGGCTCCCCAGGCGAAGGCGCCATACGACGCGCCGATCTCCGTGCCGCTGAAGTTCAGCGTGCCGAGATAGGCGCCGAGGGTCATGTACCACGTGCTCCAGATGAAGTACTGGAGAAACATGAAGATGGAGAGCTTGGTCTTGAGCGCGGTTTGCATGGTGGTGTGGGATTTGAAACGGGGAGGTGTCACTTCATGCCGTCGCCGGCACTCCAGGGTTCGAGATTTAGCAGGTTGCGGGATTTCAGCTCCGCATAGCAGTCCGGTAGATCAAAGCGTGCCAACACCTGCGGAAGCATGACGGCGTAGGGCCATTGGTAATCATCGTGCGTGGCGATGTCGTGAAACGAGGTGAGCGCGTGTTTCAGCGTGACCTGCTGCACATTGCCGAGCACGGCGGCGAAAGCGGCGGGCAGGGCGCCCCAGCCGTTGCCGGCGAGGTGGATCTCCGTGTGTCCGGCGGCGGCGAGCACCTGGAGGACGCGCAGCACGTCAAAGGTGCGCTGGCCGAGCAGCGGGCGGTCGAGCATCTGGCTGTAGGCGGCGTAGAAGTAATGGCTGCCGTAGGGGCGGAGGAACTGGCCCACGCCGCAGGTGTCCGGCTGCGATTCGCCGATGCCGCGCACGTCGCAGGCGAAGAAGGCGGCGTCGGGATGTGCGGCGATGAGTTCCTGCACGAGCGGTTCCTCACGCAGTTCGGCATCAGCGGAGCGATGCGAGATGTAGAGCACGGCCTTGCTCAAGCCACGCGGCAAGCGCGAGGTGAGCGCTTCGTCGCTCAAGCGTGTGACGAGCGCGTGCATGTCCGGCTCGGTTTCGACTCCGTAGGTGCAGTAGGCCTTGGCCGGATACTTGCGAGCGCCGGCGCTGCGCAGGATGCGATAGTCCGGAGGCGTGTCGGGAAGCTGCGGCAGCTTCAAGACATCGCGCAGGGCTTGCTTGAGCGCCTCACCGCGAAGGGATTTGCGTTGGCCGGCGAGTTCGGCCGCTTTGTCGCGCGTGAAGGACATGAGCGTGCGCGAGCCGAGTTCGCTCACCTGGCCGCTTGGTGTCGCGAGCAGGTCGGCGTCTTTTTCGACGATGATCGCCGGTTCGGCGGCGGCGGCGGGAATGCCGGTGGCTTTGCCGAAGAAACGATACATCGCCTCGCGGTTCGACTGCGAGTAGCCGTGCGGATCGGGGCCGATGTGAAGCTGGATGTTCTCCGGCTTGCCGAGCAGCGTGTAGAGCTTCTTTAGCCGCTCGTAGGTCTCGGTGGAGCCGCGGGCGTCGAAGTAGTCCTTCTCCTGCGCCATGATGAGCACCGGCTTCGGTGCCATCGCGGCGAGGAAGTCGCAGTGATCGAGGTCATGCGCGAGCACACGCGGCGGGCACTGCTCACAGTCCTGAGGCAGTTCGTTTTCCGCATCGCGGCGGAAGGTGGTCACGAAGCAGGAAGGCGCGCCCATGGTGAAGCGCGGTTCCATGCCGCAGAGCCACGTTGTCTGCGTGCCGCCGCCGGAGTTTCCGGTCACGCCGAGGTGCGCCGGATCGATCTCAGGCCGCGTGAGCAGGTAATCGAGCGCCCGCATCGCATCCCACACGAACCAGGTGCCGAGGAATTCGCCGACAAGCGTCATGTGATTGCCCATCTGGTTGTGCTCCGAGGTGCCGCCGCCGAGACGCGAGCCGAGCTTCTCGTTCAGATACTGAAAGCGCTCGCCCTGACCGACCGGGTCGATGATGAAGCAGGCCTGCCCCTGGCGGGCGAGTCCCTGCGCGAAGCTTTGATACGCCTCCGCCGCCTTGCCGTTGAGCGAGTGCCCGCAGACGCCGATCACGCCCGGCACCTTGCCCTTGCGGTTGAATGGCAGGTAGAGATTGCCCGTGACCATGAAGTCCGGGCGGCTTTCGAAGACGATGTTCTCGATCTGGTAGCCGTCGCGCTCATGCGTCTTCGTGATCTTCGCATTCAGCGGCGTCTTTTCCGGCAGCGGGCCGAAGCATTCGCGGATGCGCTCCTGCACGGACTTCACATAGGCCTCGGCGTCCGCCTTCGTCTTCAACGCATCGCGTCGGGCATTGCCACGTGCCTCGGCGGCACGCACTTCATCCACCAGCCAGTTCTGCATCATGCGCGGGAAGCGGTTGAGAGCCGGTAATGCGCTGCTCGCGGCGGTGCTGCCAGCTGTTTGAGCCGTCAGCGATGACGTGCCGCCGAAAAAGCTCTGCGCCAGAGGCCATCCCATCAGTCCCATGCCGGCGGTCTGCAGAAAGTCACGGCGGCGGGGAAGGGGAGAAGGATCCATGATGGGTGCGTGCGGGGTGGAGCGGGAGAGTACCCGTGCTCGGAAGATGTTCTTTCGCCCCGGGGCCAACCCGTCGGTCGGAGCGCCGCCTCGGAATGCGCTGTCATCTTCTCCTTGCAGCCTTCTTGAGAAGTGCTTTGTCACCGGCCCCCGAATGACCGCCAACTCGTCCACCGCAGAAATCGTCGCCGCCATGCGTTCCGCGCAGCGTATCGCCGTGGTGGCGCATGTTCGACCGGACGGCGACGCCGTCGGCTCGATCCTGGGACTGGCTTTGAGCCTGCGTGCTCTTGGAAAGGAAGTCACGGCCCTGCTGGAGGACGGTGTGCCTGAAAATCTGGCCTTTCTGCCGGGGACAGACACGGTCGTGCAGCCGGTGATGGACTCCCTCGATGTCGATCTCGCCATCGCGCTCGATACCGCCACGCACGAGCGCATCGGCGAGCGCTGCAAAACGCTGCTGGATGCCGCCCCGGTGCTGGTGAACATCGACCACCACCCCACGAACCCGCGTTATGGCACGATGAACCTCATCGACGCGGATTCGCCGGCCACCGGGCAGATCGTTTACAACCTGCTCTCGGAGCATGGACTGCCCATCGACGACGCCGTGCGTCAGAATCTCTTCGTGGCCATTTCCACGGACACCGGTTCCTTTCAGTTCTCCAGCACGAACGCCCGCACGCATCAGATCGCCGCCGAGATGATCGGTGACGGACTGGACACGTCCCGGCTGGCGCAGCTCGTCTATCAGTCCTACCCGCGTCGGCGGCTGGACCTGATGCGCGCCATGCTCAATGAGATGCAGTTCCGTGCCAGCGACCGGATCGTGAGCTGGCAGCTCAAGCAGCAGCTCATGGATGACATCTCCATGCTGCCGGGAGACACGGAAGGGCTGATCGACACGCTGCGGATGATGGACGGCGTGGTCAGTTGTGTGATTTTTGAAGATGTGGCCGGTGGCAAGGTGCGGGTCAGTGCCCGCTCCAAAGATCCGCGCCTGGATGTTTCGCTCATTTGCGGCCAGTTCGGAGGAGGCGGCCATCGCATGGCATCGGGCGCGCGGATGCGCGGTCCCATCGGCGATGCCGCAGAGAAATTTTTGCAAGCACTCGAAGATGAAGTCAGACGACTCGATTAACGGCGTCCTGTTGGTGGACAAAGGACAGGACATGACCTCCCACGATGTCGTCGCGGTGGCGCGTCGCTGTCTGAACATGAAGAAAATCGGCCACTGCGGCACGCTGGACCCCATGGCCACGGGCATGCTCATTCTCGTGCTCGGCACGGCCACCCGGATTCAAGACCTCCTCATGAGCGAGGACAAAGAATACACCGGCACGCTCAAGCTCGGCGCCACGACCAGCACGCAGGACGCCGAGGGCGAAATCCTCGAAGAGAAGCCCGTGCCGGCCGATCTCACGCTCGAACAGGTGAAGGCGGCCTTCGATGAATTCCGCGGCGATTTTTACCAGACGCCGCCCATGGTCAGCGCGGTGAAGATCAACGGCGTGCCGCTCTACAAACTGGCCCGTCAGGGGAAGGAAGTCGCCCGCGAGCCGCGCTTCGTGCGCGTTTACGATTCTGAAATCACCCGCTGCGAGCCGCCGGACGTGGATTTCCGCGTGGTGTGCAGCAAGGGCTTCTACGTGCGCACTTACGCGCATGAGATCGGCCAGAAGCTCGGCTGCGGTGCGCATTTGAGCGCCCTCCGCCGCACGCGCTCCGGTCACTTCAAATTCCTGCCCGGCAAGCACGTCACCTTCGACATGCTGAAACAGGGCCGTAAGGAAGAGGTGCTGGCCGCGATGCTCAGTCTCTACGACGTGTCGAAGCTGCGCGGGGCCTAATCTTCCCCGGCGGCGGTGCGCTCCTCCCAGCGTGCGAGCAGCCAGAGCAGGTCGGAGAGTCGATTGAGAAAGCGGATGATTTCGGGATTCGGCACTTCATCACCGGTGCCGACGAGGTCGATCACGCTGCGTTCGGCACGGCGGCAGGCGACGCGGGCCAGATCGGCGTAGGCGCCGCTCATGACGCCGGCCTCGCCGGGTAGCGCCCAGCCTTTGAACTTCATGGCACCACCCTTTTCCAGCGTCTCGACATGTCCGTCCAGCCATTCGACCTTGTCGGCGAGGATGCGGTCGGAGTGCGTCTCTGCGTAGCGTGTTTCTTCACCGGGCGGCGTGGCCAGCTCTCCCATGAGGGTGATGAGCCAGCGTTGCACCTGCGGGACGATGGTCTGCGTCTCCTCGCGCAGCGCGGCGATGCGCAGCGGTCCCAGGGCGGCGTTGAGTTCATCCACGGCCCCGAGGGCGTGGACGCGGGGATGGGACTTGGCGAGGCGGCAGCCAAAGAGGAGATCGGTTTCGCCTTGGTCGCCTTTGCGAGTTGCGATGGACATGGTGGGGATTGCGGGTGAGCACGGGTTACGCGCCGGATCACTCGTCGGGGAAGGAGATTTTCGGTTCTTCGTCCTCTTCCGCCGGTTCCATGGCGGCTGCGGGCGGCGCCGTGGTGGTGACACCGCCTTTCCGCCATGAGCGGACGCTCCAGCCAAAAAGCAGCAGCAACAGGATGCCGGCGGCGAGTCGGGTGGAGCGCGTGGTCAGCATGGCGGGGCGAAAGGGCGGTCAGAGTCCGCCGGCGGCATCGCGGTGTCGTTTCACCTCCCGGCTGGCGTGCTCGAGACGGAGCTTCTCCTCGGGTGACAGGCTGTGGATGCCGTGTTTGTGGATCTTGTCGAGAATGGGGTTCACCTCGTCCATGAG
>CAMAZK010000322.1 GCA_945863205.1 Akkermansia muciniphila
AACCGCCGAAAGCGTATTCATCGAGGTTGCTGCGACCGTCACCGTCGGAGTCGATGTCCGGCCCGGTGATGAGTCCGTTTCCAAGCTGGGCGGCGGGGAAGAGATTGTTCAGCCACTGCGCGTAAGGTGGGCCGCTGGCGAAGCTGGGCGTGTAGGTGATCTGGTCGAGCCAGCAGGCGTCGAGACCGTCCGTGGCGGCCTCGTTTTTGATGTAGCGCCAGCGCAGCATGTGCTGGCCGGCGGGCACGTTGAAGGTCTGTTGCGCCCACGGAATGTTGTTGCCGCTGCTGTTGCCGCTGATCTGGGCCTGCACGGTTTGATCGATTTCGAAGCGGAAGAAGTCAGCGTTCAGTTCGGACGACACCGTCCACCAAAATGAGACGGTGCCGGGGCCGGTGACCAGAGTCTCGACGCTGCTGCTGCGGCCGTGGTTGAGAAAAATGGGGCTGATGAGCGCATCGGAGGCGTCGGTCGTGCGGCGGTCCTGCATGACCCATTTTTGAGCGCTGGGCATCTGCCAGGTGAGGTTGGGGTTGTCGAGCACATCGCCAAGTAACTGCTGCTCGCCTTGGACGGCCACCTGATCCACCCACAGGCGGTCGAAACCGGAGCTGAAGGAGTCGTCCTTCGTGTAGTTCCAGCGTGCGGTATGAACCCCGGCCGGCACGTGAAAGCCCAGCTGGCGCCAGGCGTGCACGCCGTCGCTGTACCACAGTTCTTCGCCGTCGATCGAGAAGCGGAAGAAGTCGTAGCCGGATTCGGAGGAGAGGCGGAACCAGAACTTGATGTAAGCGGGGCCGGTGATGGTGGTTTCCAGCCAGCTTTGCTGATTGTCGGTGATGTCACCGCTCTCGGCGGCGTCGATCCCGTCGCGGGTGTCGGTGGCCGGGACGACCCATGGCACGTCCCCGCCGGTGGTGAAGATCAGTTGCGGCGCGTCGAGGGACTCGGCCAGCAGCGAGGCGGCGGTGCTGATCGTCAGGGTCAGGGTTTGAGTGTTCGTTCCGTCGGCGTTCGTGGCGGAGATGGTCAGATCAAACACGCCGCTGACCGTGGGAATCCCGCTGAGGATGCCGGTGCCGCTGTTGATCGTGATGCCTGAGGGTAGATTCGAGGCGGCATAACTGACGGGGCTGTAGGTGGCGGCGATCTGGTAGGCGAAGGGCTGATTGAGCACGGCCAGGGCGGCCAGCGAACTCGTGATGACCGGCGGCGTGGGAAGGCGCGGGCCGATTTCGAGGACGAGCACGGCATGGCCGGTGCCGAGGATGTTGGTGGCACCGAGGGTGACGTTGAAGGTGCCCTGCTCCGCGGGTGTGCCGTGGATCAGTCCGCCTGAACTCAGGCTCAGGCCCTGCGGCAGGCCGGTGGCGGAAAAGGTCTGCGGATTCTCGGTGGCGGTGATCTGATAGGTGAATTCGGATTCCACATTTCCGGCGGCGCTGAGCGTGCTGCTGATCACCGGTGGGGCGGTCGGCGGGGCGGTGTCCGCTCCGTAGAGGGTGAGCGTGGCGCTGGTGAGGGTGCCGGCCGTGCCGCCGACGAGGTCGGAGATTTTCATCGTCCAGTTGCCAGCGGCGTTTTCACCCCAATGACGGACGGAGGAGAAGGTCCAGTCGAGGTTGAGGTTCGAGTCGCGGCCGTGCTGGAGGAACATCCGGCTCACCGTGCCGGAGGGGGATGTCAGGGTGATTTCCATGTCACCGCGGCGCCCGTGCGTGGCGGTGACGTGGAGCGTGGCGTGCTCCACACGCATGAAAACATTGCCAGTAATGGTGAAGGTGCGCGTCACGCCGGTGGTGCTGCCGTCCGGGATCGCATCGGCCAGACCTGTCTGGACGACCTGCTGCGTGGTTTGAGGCCCCAGATTGGTCCAGCCGTTCGCCAGCGCCACGGCGGCCTGCGCATTGATCAAACCGGCGCCGTAGTCGTGGTTGAAGTGGTAGCCAGCACTGTTCGTCACCCAGTCGGCGTGGCCGGGGTTCACCTTCGTGGCGCTGCGCAGCAGGATTTCCTTCACATCACGCCAGCCGAGTGCGGGATTGCTTTCCAGCAACAGGGCCACCACGCCTGCGGCCAGCGGCGTGGCCGAGGAGGTGCCGCCAAAGGAATGCGTGTAACCGCCGTTCGTGGTCGTCGTGGTGATGCCGCGATGGCTTCCGGTGATGTCATTGGACGGCGCACACACGAGCACGTTGGCCCCCGGCTCCGAATAGGCGCTGCGCCCGCCGGTGTCGTTCATCGCGGCCACGGCGATGGTGTAAATCGAGTTCGCGTAGCCGTCGTAGTTCGAGTTGTCCTGCACATCGCCGCCATTGCCGGCGGCCCAGAGCCAGATGGATCCTTTGCCGCCGCGTCCGGTGGCGGCTCCGCTGGCTAGCGCCTGCTTCACCAGCGGCCCGGAGTCGCGCAGGTCGGAGCCGTCATCGCTCGGGCCCCAGGAGTTGCTGTAGAGATGGATGATGTCGTTTTTCCAGCTCAGGGCGGCGGCTTCATCGGCATCGCTGATGCTGGCTGCGATGAGGCGCAGACCCACGAGCGTGGCGTTCGGCGCAGCGCCGGAGACGCCGATGCCGTTGTTCCCACGCGCACCCGCCACGCCTGCGCAGGCCGTGCCGTGCGTGTCGGAGCCGGGGTTGCCCGTCGGATCATCGGGCGTGGCGTCATTCCAGTCGTGATCGTTCACCGTGTCCGCATTGGGGGCCAGATCGGGATGCGCCACTTCGAGGCCGTCGTCCACGATGCCCATGCGGATGCCGGTGCCGGTGAAGCTGTCCCACACAGAAGTCACATTCGCGTCGATCCCCGCCGTGCCGGGTGACTGCCCCGTGTTGCGCAGATGCCACTGGTAGCCGGGGTTCGAGGCGTTGTAGGAGAAGAAGCTGTCGTCGGGAATGAGCCTCCGCTGGAACTGCCGGGCCAAAAGGGGCTCAGCAGAGACCACGCCGGGCAGGGCACGCAGGGTGCCGAGGACGGTCAACGCATCGCCGGGGCCCTGAAGCGTCAGGATGACGTGTCCGGGCGCGTAGCCGGGCTTTTCGGTCCCGACGGCATGCACGGCAGCCGCTGCGGCGTTGAGGTCGAATCCCGCGCCTGCTTTGACCAGCACCCGCCGTGTCAGCACCCGCCGTGTGCTCTCGTTGTGCGGCTTTCCGGCCTCGTAAAGGACGATGTCCTGCTGCGTGCCCGTGGCCGCCTCGGCCTCGCGTGCCCGCTGGCGCAGTTCCCCCAGCGTGCGCCCGGTCTTCGCGATCCGTGCGGCTCGCTGCCTGCCGCCCGCGCTTTTTTCCGCCAGTTCGTCGAGCGCCAGCTCGAACCTGCGTCGGTGGCCGCCGTCCTGAATGTCGAACGCAGCCTGCGCATCCGTGAGGTTTGCCTGGGCATGCACCGCCGCAGGGAGGGCGGCGAGGAGCCAGCAGATCAGAAGGAGGCGTCGGGGCATGGAGGCGGGGTCTGACACAAGCTGCGCAAAAGCGGATCAAATGAAAATGACAAATCCGCCCTTTCCACGCCCGTTGACCGCCGCCACATCCCCATTAATCTCCCGCCCCCCATGAGCAACGCCACCGCCATCACCCCCACCCGCGAAAAAGACTTCCCCGAATGGTACCAGCAGGTCGTTCGTGCCGCCGACATGGCGGAGAACTCTGAGGTGCGCGGCTGCATGGTCATCAAGCCCTGGGGCTACGGCCTGTGGGAAAACATCCAGCGCCAGCTCGACGTGATGTTCAAGGAAACCGGCCATGTGAACGCCTACTTCCCGCTGCTCATCCCCCTGAGCTACCTCGAAAAGGAGGCGCAGCATGCCGAGGGCTTTGCCACCGAGTGCGCCGTCGTCACCCATCACCGCCTGGAGGCCCAGAAACAGCCGGATGGCACCACGAAGATGGTCCCCACCGGCGAACTGGCCGAGCCCTTCGTCATTCGTCCCACGTCGGAAACGATCATCGGCGCCGCCTTCGCCCGCTGGGTGGAGAGCTACCGCGACCTGCCACTGCTCATCAATCAGTGGGCCAATGTGATGCGCTGGGAGATGCGCCCGCGTTTGTTCCTGCGCACGGCTGAGTTCCTCTGGCAGGAAGGCCACACCGCGCACGAAACGGCGGAAGAAGCCATCGCGGAGACCGAACTCATGCACCGCGTGTATGAGAAGTTCATGCGCGAGCACCTGGCCATCCCGGTCATCCCTGGCGAGAAAACGGAGCGCGAGCGCTTCCCGGGCGCCGTCCGCACTTTGACCGTCGAAGCCATGGTGCAGGACAGAAAAGCCATCCAGGCCGGCACCTCGCACTACCTGGGCCAGAACTTCGCCAAGGCGGCGAACATCCAGTTCCTCGGCCGCGACAACACCCGCCAGCTCGTGCACACCACGAGCTGGGGCGTCAGCACGCGCATGATCGGCACGCTCATCATGGCACACGGCGACGACGACGGCGTGATGATCCCGCCGCGCGTCGCCCCCTATCAGATCGTCATCTTGCCCGTTACGCCAAAGCCGGACACGCGGGACGAAATCATCGCCGCCTGTGAAGCGCTGGCCAAGACCCTGCGCGGGCAATCTTTCGCCGGCGAGCCGATCCGCGTGCATGTGGACAAGCGCGACCTGCCCGGCGGCCAGAAGAACTGGGAATGGATCAAAAAGGGCGTGCCGCTCCGCGTCGAAATGGGGCCGCGTGACATCGCTCAGCGCAGCGTGGCCGTGGTGCGCCGCGACAAGACGCCGAAGGACAAGGAATTCCTCCCGAAGGAAGATTTCATCCAGATCGTGGCGGAGCGCCTGCAGGAGATCCAGGACGCCATCCTGGAACGCGCCACCGCCCTGCGCGACGCGAACATGAAGAAGCTCGACACGCTGGAGGAATTCAGCGCCTTCTTCGCTGACGACGCCCCCGGCGGCTTCGCCCTCATGCACTGGGCCGGCAGCATGGAGGAGGAGGAAAAAATCGCGAAGGAGAACAAGATCACCATCCGCTGCATCCCGCTGGGGGACGAATTCGCCGAAGAGGGTAAATGCTTCCTCACCGGCAAGCCAAGCTCCCGCCGCGTGATCTTCGCGAGGAGTTACTGATCCTGCTTAGCGGATGAAGTAGCTCAGGTTCTCCAGCTCCACGGCCAGATCGACGCTGTTCACCACGACGTGCTCCGGCACGTCGAGGACGGTGGGTGAGAAGTTAAGGATGGCCTGGATACCGTCCTTGACGATTTCGTTGACCACGGTTTGGGCGCTGTTCGCCGGGACGGTCAGGATGGCCATCTTGACGGTGTTTTCGCGAATGAACTCCGCCATGTCGGACATCGGCAGCACGGGAACAGTCACCTGGGGGAGCTTGCGTGGTGCCAGGTCGAAGGCGGCGGTCACCTCGAAGCCTTCCTTGCGGAATCCGCCGTAGCGCAGCAGGGCGGCGC
>CAMAZK010000323.1 GCA_945863205.1 Akkermansia muciniphila
TGATTGGTTTGTGTTTCTTGATGCCCGCCTGTCGAATGACAGGCGGGCATTTTTTGTCTGGGAATCGCCATGCAGTGGCTGTTGGATGACCGGGCACGGGGGCGAGCGACCGAGGACTTGAACGGCGACTGACGCACGAAGGGGTTAAGATTGCGCGGCAATTAACGGGCCAGCTTGAGGAAGACCGCTTCTTCAGGGAGCAGCAGGTTGGAGTGAATTCTTTCCACCACTTCGAAGGCGCGGGAGGCATCGCCGCCGGTTTTGACCAGCAGGCCTGCGTAAACAGCCCTTTCGCCGGGCGGCAGGGCCTCAGGCTCCTGGATTTGCTTCAGGTGATTTTCCGCCGTCTTGAGGTCGCCAGTGAGGCTGGCTTGCAGGGCTTGCAGCAGTCGCTCGTTTTGATTGTGGACCGTTTTGGCTGGTGAGGCGGGCAGATTGGTCTGTGGTGGAGGTTTGCCGCTCAGCAGGCTCAGGTAGTGGAAACGTTGTTGATAGCGGGGCTCCTCCGGGCGGAGGCGGTGCTGCTGTTCAGCGACGACGAGCAGGGCTTTGGAATCCTTGAGCAGGGTGGCGGTCTCCCAGCATTTTTCCAGAATGCTGAGTTCATCGGGGCCGCCGTCCTTGGCGAGGGTCAGGTAGGCCTGCAGCGCCAGGTCCGGCATGGCGGACACTTCGGCAATGCGTGCGGCACCCAGGATGGCGAGGGTGTTTTTCTCCTGCGCACCCTCTTTGATGGCGCTGGTGAGGTGTTTTCGGGTGAGGTGGACGTCGTTCGGGTGAAGATGGTGGGCAGCCAAGGCGCGCCAGGTGGAGGCGCGCGCCGGAGAAACGGGAATCTGATGGCCCGGACTGAGCAGTTCATCCAGTCCCGCCCAGCGCTCCTGCTCAGCCAGGCCTTGAGCGAGAAGCAAAAACAGCTCCGCTGAATTCAAAAGAGGGGTGCCGGCGCAGAAGCGCTGCATGCGCTCGAACTCGCCCTGCTGGGCCAGCCAGGCGGCCAGGGCCTGCATTTCTTCTTTCCGGCCCCTGCGGTGGTCCTGCAGGGCGGCGTCGATGATGGAGCCTTTTTGAGACGGGTTCAGCCGGATGATGGCCGAGAGGACCGTTAGGTGATCGGTGATGAGTGCCTGGGGGTGTTTTTCGACGATTTGCCTCAAGCGGACGGCCTCGTAGTGGGCCAGGTCCTGCCGCTTGCCCAGCACCCGCAAGGCGGCCAGGCCGTAACCGTCGTCGCGGGCGGTCAGCGTCCAGAGCTGCTCGCGGGCGGCGCTCTGAAATTCTGGGAAGGTCCCTTCCATCTCCCGGACGGCGCTGCGGAGAATCACGGCCGGTTCAGCGGCAAAGGTGGTTTCCAGGGTCTTTTGCAGCCGCTTCGCGTCGCTGGTCTTTCCCTCCATCTGAAGAAGTTGGATCTCCACCTCCATCACTTGCAGCTGGGTGCGGAGGGCAGGGGGGATGCTTTCCAGCGATCGTCTGGCGGCGCTGAGCCGGCCTTCCCGCAACTGCTCGCGGCACATCCACAGGGAGTCTGCAGGCTGCAGGGCGCCTGCCGCTTCCAAGCTGGCCATGGTGCGCGCCAGCATGTCAGGATTTGTGCGGCTGCCCTGGAGGTAGTCGGCCAGGACGCGGAGAAAGTCGGCCCGGTCCCGCTCCTCAGCGGGTACCTGCTGGATGGCCTGCAGCGCCGCAGGCCAGTCTCCCTTTTTCACGGCTGACTGCGCTTCTGCGAGGGCGGTGGAATTTCCCCACCATTGAACATCGAGCCGCTTCAGCATCAGGGAGCCGAAAACGATCACAAAGACCACCCCCAGAACGACCGCAAGCACCGCGAAAAGCGAGATGGGAGCGCGGGGGACCGGGGAAGCCGGGTTGTCGTCACGAGATTTCATCAAGGCGATATTTTGCGACATTTTCGCCCCTTTTGTCACCCTCGAATATTCACCAGGTCTGGAGCGGGCAGGGCTTTCCCGCCGAAACTGCGGAAAAGGATCGGATTGGCGGGGGGGCATCAATGAGCCGTGAGCATGCAGCAGGCTGACGACTGCGTGGAAATGACGAAGATCGAATTCCCGAATGACGAAGGAATGACGAAGTACAAATGACGAAAGGTCACCGGCACCTAAAGGTGGAAGAGAAGTTTCGGCATTCGGATTTCCTTCGTCATTCGGTTTTAATCATTCGTCATTGAACCCGCACTCCGCCTCTGACTGCATGGTCACGGATGAGAGGGGCGTGTCGTCACTTTTGTGGCTTCTCCTCATCCTTGTCTTTTTCCTTGTCCTCATCTTCACTCTTCTCCCGGAGGAGGAATCTGCGGGAGACACCAATTCGTAGAAACGCCAGGAATGGAACCCCAAGACCAACGGCGCTTCCTCCCGCAACCAGCCGCCGGCCGGGCTGTTGGATTTCTTTCATAAAAAAGTATTGACTCGCCGCGTGGCGATCCGGCAGACTCTTCAAGCATTCAAAATCAAGCGGGTACGCCCGACTTCAACCTTGTGTGACAACCCTCGTTCCGACCCAACCTCTCATGTCTGCCCGATCATTTTTTCTCTGGGTGCTAGCGCTGACCTTCGTGGTCTCTAGCGGTCGAGTCTGCGCCAGTTCGCTGACAGATCTCCTCAAGTGGCCGCCCGGGCAGGTGCCCGCTGGACAGATCAACGGGCCTGACGGGCTGGACGACATCTGGCAGGGAATTCACAATGCATGGGGCATCGCTCCGGGGGAGGATGAGGACAAGGACGGCTTCAGCAACGAACTGGAAGGCGTGGCCGGCACTAATCCCTTCAGGGCCACGGACAGCTTCAAAATCGGGCACATGACCATCGTGGGCAATGCCGTGCTCTTCACCACGAAAGTGGAGGCGGGAAAGAAGTACCGCGTGCTTAGCTCGTCGTCACCGAACGGCCCGACGTGGAGCCCGACAGCTCTGCAAACGCCGGTGATGGGCCTGGAGTACGTGCCCGCTGCGGATCTGGAGTCGGCGGTGATTTCCGTGCAGACGCCGGGAGACACCAAGATGTTTTACAAACTCGAAACTGCCGACGTGAACAGCAGCGGGGACGGGATTTCAGACTGGGTGAAGCGGAAACTCGGGCTGAACCCGGCATCCACCGACAGTGACGGGGATGGAGTGAGCGACGTGGCGCAGATCCAGTCGGAACTTTCCAGCCAGGACGTGGTGACCGTGATGGCCGAGAATGCGCTGGCCTCCGAAGATGGCGGACCGCCCGGGCTACTGAGGTTTCGCCGCCAGCACAGCTTAAAGGGCGCATGGGTCCACTACGTGCTGGGCGGCACGGCCGTTCCGGGCTCGGATTTTTCTCCGCCCGGGGGCTCGGTGTATTTTGCGCCCGGCAAGACCGAGGCGACCGTCGCCATCTCACCGACTGCGGACACGAGGCTTGAAGGTGGAGAGCTGGTGACGGTGACGCTGACCGGAGGTGAGACGGACGACAGTGTGCCGCTGCAGATCGGCGGCCAGGCGGCGGCCAGCGTGGTCATCAACAACACCACCGCGCCGAGCGGCACCGGCCTGCTGGCGAGTTACTACGACCATGCGAGCACGACTGCGGCGCATGCGGCCAATTTTGGCGAGTTGGGGAACTATGCCTTCACCCGCGGCACGCCGAACACGACAGGAACCATCGTGGTCACGCCGACGGCCGGGAACACCGCAGCGCTGCTCGCAGCCCTTTCCGTGGGGCATGAGGTGAAACTAAGCTTCAACGATGGAAACCTGAACAACTCCCTCTACAACCACCAGAACTACACCGTCACGGCCAAAACGGCCACGACCTTCACCTGTGGGATCAGCTCAGCCGCCACGCTTCCGACAAACGGCAATGGCGGCTGTAACTTCAGTGTGCAGTCCTTCCCGCACCCGGCACGCCTCCAGCGCGTGGACAGCACGGTGGACTACGAGTGGATGAGCGGCACGCCGAATGGCAACTCCATCAGCCCCGCCAATCTGCCGGACAACTGGTCGTCTGTCTGGGAGGGTTATCTGCATCCGACGACGACGGGAAACTACCGCCTGCAGCTCGATGCCGATGACAAAGCCCGCGTGCTGCTGGATTTGAACGGCAACGGCAGCTTTGACCTGCCGGGAGAGCAGGTCATCGAACATGGCTGGGACACGGCAGGCACCGCCGGCCCCGGAGACGGCGTAGCGGATGACGAGATCATCGGCACCTTCAAGATCAGCGGAACTCATGCCCTGACCATTCCGGCCTCCGCAGCCCAGCGCTACAAGATGCGGGTCGAGATGGTGGAGACGACAGGGGAGGCCCGCTGCCGCCTGCAGTGGAGCATCAACAACGGCACCTTCGCCAACATCCCTTCCGGGAACATGTTCACGCACACGCAGGGGATGTCTTCGAACTACACCTTCACGCGCCTGACCACGGGCAGCCCGATGACGGGCACGGTCATCGTCAGACTCACTTCGCATGGCTTGTCGGTCGGTAATCCCGTCGAGCTGGCCTTCTCCTCCGGCGTTCTCTTCACTCCTACGAACGGCAATTTCCACGGCTCCTTCACCGTGGCGGCGGTCAACAGTGCCGACGAATTTGTGGTGAACATCTCAGCGCCGTCCCTTCCCGCCAGCTCTAACAATTCTGGAGGCGGCTTTGTCCTGAACCGTCCCGCCAGCACCACCTCAGGCCTGTTGAACTGGGTCTGGCAGAACACGGACTTCTCCGGTGCGCCGGGCCGGGTCGGCACCAACACCAACGGCACCAACGACAGCAACAACGGCCTGTATGGCACCGGCACGCCGGATGCGGACTTGATCAATCCGGACACCTTCTCCGTGCGCTGGACCGGGCAGATCCAGCCGCAGTTCACCGAGGAGTACACCATCAGCGTGTTTGCCGACGATGGCTCGCGGCTGCTCGTCAACGGTGTGGAGCAGGATCTCAAGATGCTGCCTTCTGCAAACTCCGGCGGAAGCACTTACTCCTACGACGGTGCCACAGGCGACGCCGTGGTCTCCTACCCCAACTCCATCCTCAAGCCTGGCAACATCGTCGTCGGCGAAACGCTCCGCCTGGACCCTTCGAACGGCATTCTGGCCCTCGGCAATGGCAGCACTTACACTTACGACACTGCGAGCGGTGATGCGGTCATCAACTACTCCAACTTGAGCAACGTCACGGCCGGCGGCTTCGTCGTAGGTGAGATAGTTGAAGTGGATCCGACCAGCGGCACGGCGACCAGCCTGGCGCTGCTGCCCTACCAGATCACGGCGGCGACGCCGGCCACCTTCACGGTGAATTTCGGTGCGGGGCTGTTTCCCTCCGGCAGCGGCAGCGTCAATGTCAGCGACAACGGTGACCGCGTGGTCACGGCGGCGACTCCCACCACGTTCACGGTGAACTTTGGAGCGGGGAAG
>CAMAZK010000324.1 GCA_945863205.1 Akkermansia muciniphila
CAGAGACTTGGTGACCGGGACCGCTGCAGCACCCACAGATGCATATTACTTCGCCTTCAACGAGGGCCGGGAGTCTCCTGGTAGGAAGGAGCGGGATGAGTTGCAAGACCAGGAGCGGATGGCGGGCTTTCGTCCGTTGAAGGATGCTCGCAGCGACACCGAGTCCTACACCCGCATCCTCGAGAACGAACTCAAGGACGTGGCGCGGGAACCGCTTTCGACATTTTCGATTGATGTCGATACGGCGGCGTATGCGAATGTGCGGCGGTTCCTGAACCAGAACACGATTCCGCCTGCGGATGCGGTGCGGATTGAGGAGTTGGTGAATTATTTCCCCACGGCGGAGGAAGGTCCGGCGCATGAGGCGAAGGAGCCCTTCGCGGTGCGGGTGGAGATGGCGCCGTGCCCGTGGCAGCCGGCGCATCGGCTGGCGCGCATCGCGATCAAGGGGCGCGAACTGGGCAACGAGCGCAAGAACAGCAACCTTGTCTTCCTCGTTGATGTCTCCGGCTCGATGAACGAGCCGAACAAGCTGCCGCTGGTGCAGCAGTCGCTGCGCATGCTCACGGAGCAGCTCGGGGAAGGGGACCGCGTGACAATGGTGGTCTATGCGGGCAGCAGCGGTCTCGTTTTGCCGCCGACGAATGGCGAGAAGAAGAGCGAGATCCTCGCCGCGATCGACAAGCTGAAGGCCGGAGGCAGCACGCATGGCAGCGCGGGCATTCAACTGGCTTACGAGCAGGCCGTGGCCGGTTTCATCAAAGAAGGTGTGAACCGCGTGATCCTCTGCACGGATGGCGACTTCAACGTCGGTGTCAGCTCGCCGGAGGCACTGGAGACGCTGATCACGCAGAAGGCGGAGAGCGGCGTTTTCCTCAGCGTGCTGGGCTTTGGCAGTGGGAACCTGAAGGATCGAACGATGGAAACCCTGGCCGACAAGGGCAATGGCAACTACGCCTACATCGACAGCCTCAGCGAGGCTCGCAAGGTGCTGGTCGAGCAGATGAGCGGCACGCTCGTCACCATCGCAAAAGACGTCAAAATCCAGGTCGAGTTCAATCCGGCCGCCGTGCGCAGCTATCGGCTCATCGGTTATGAAAACCGCATGCTGGCGAAGGAAGACTTCAATGACGACACGAAGGACGCGGGTGAAATCGGCGCCGGTCACAGCGTGGTCGCTTTGTATGAAGTCGTTCCCGCGAATCTGCCGCCTGGAGTCGAGCCACGGCCTGCGGTTGACAGCTTGAAGTATCAAGCCGCCGCCATCGCGCCTGCTCAACTCGCGGACGCAGCGAAGAGCGGCGAGACGATGACCGTGAAGCTGCGCTACAAGGAACCGGAAGGAGAGACGAGCCAGTTGATCGAAGTCCCCACGAAGGACGAAGGAAAAACGCTCACCGCGAGCAGCGAGGAGTTCAAATACAGCGCCGCCGTGGCCGGCTTCGGCCTGCTGCTGCGTGATTCCGCCTACAAGGGCACCCTGAGCTGGGAAACCGTGCGCCGCCTCGCCATCGACGGCAAAGGCGCGGACAAGCTGGGCTATCGCGGCGAGTTCCTGCAACTCATCGACAAGGCGCGAGGTCTGAAGGAAACGCGGCCCTGAACGGGAATGACGAATGTCGAATGATCCCGCGCTTCGACATTTGGGTATTGGGGCTTCATTCGTCATTCAGAATTCTGGTTTCGTCATTTTCCGCTCCGTTTCGCATCAGGAGTTGAATCACCGCCCGCACTCGTTATCACCCACCCCTCATGGACCTCATCAACAACGCATCCAACGTGCCAGCAGCGGTCGGACCTTACTCTCAGGCGGTGAAGCAGGGCGGGCTGCTCTTTTGCTCAGGTCAGATCCCGATCGATCCCGCAGCGGGCAAGATCGTGGCGACGGATGTGGAAGGGCAGGCGACGCAGGTGCTGGCGAACATTCGCGCCCTGCTGGCCTCGCAAGGCCTGAAGATGAGCGATGTGATCAAGGCGACCGTCTTCCTGCAAAGCATGGCCGATTTCCCGAAGATCAATCCGCTCTACGAAGCGGCGTTTGAAGGCCACAAGCCCGCGCGTTCGACCGTGGCGGTGGCCGGACTGCCGCTGGGCGCCCTGATCGAGATCGAGGTGATCGCCGCGCTCAGCTGAGGCGCTCGTCCTAGCCTGCGCGTCCGTTTGATGATGCGATGCGGGTGATGACGGCGGAGGCACGGCAGGACTCAATCCTTTCGTAAGGCAACGATCCCCGGAGACGTATGAACCGGGCCCTTCTCCCATGCGCGGATTCTCTCATCGCTCCATTCGTCTTCTCTTCCTGCTGGCCGCTCCCGGATCCGCCCTCGCGGCGGTGGCGGACGGTCATGCCGGGGAGCGCACCTTCGAAAAAGACATCCGGCCGATCTTGAAGGCCCAGTGCTTCCACTGCCACGGTGAAGACGGTGAGATGAAAGGCGAACTCGATGTCCGGCTTGCGCGCTTCATCCTGAAGGGAGGAGAGTCCGGCCCGGCCGTCGTCGCGGGAAAGCCGCATGAGAGTCACCTGCTGGAGCTGGTGAAAAGTGGTGAAATGCCGAAGGGCAAAGCACCGCTTTCTCCGGCTCAGATTCGGGTGCTGGAGGAATGGATCGCCCGAGGCGCGAAGACCGCACGCCCAGAACCCGAGCAGCTCGGCCCCGAACACGCCTTCACCGATGAGGAGCGTGCCTGGTGGGCCTTTCAGCCGATCCAGCGTCCGCCCGTTCCCCAGAGCACGTCCGGCGCGAATCCCATCGACGCCTTCATCGAAGCCAGGCTGCGCGAGCATGGTCTGTCTTTCTCCGCAGAGGCACCGGCTGCCACTTTGATCCGCCGCCTGAGCGTGAATCTGACCGGCCTGCCGCCCACGCCGCAGGATGTCGCCGCTTTTGAGGCGGATCACGCGGCGCAGCCCCACCTCGCGCTGGACCGGCTCATCACGCGTCTGCTGGGCTCCTCCCGCTATGGGGAGCGGTGGTCGCGCATGTGGCTGGACGTGGCCGGATACGCCGACAGCGACGGCTACTCGGAAAAAGACATCGAGCGCCCGCATGCCTTCAAGTTCCGCGACTACGTGATCGCCGCGCTGAATACGGACAAGCCCTTTGACGCCTTTGTTCGCGAGCAGCTCGCGGGGGACGAAATCGCCGCGCTGGAAGGCGTACACGCCGACTCGCCGGCCGAGGCTGATCGTGCACGCTACGACGAGCTGCTGCGTGCCACCGGCTTCCTACGCATGGCGCCCGACGGCACCGCCGTGACGAACAGCGAAGAGTCCCGCAACGCCTGCGTTGCCGACACGCTGAAGATCGTCAGCACGGCCCTCTACGGCATGACCATCGGCTGCGCACAGTGCCATGATCATCGCTACGATCCTATCAGCCAGGCGGACTACTACCGGCTGCGGGCGGTCTTCGAACCGGCACTCGATCCGAAGACCTGGCGCACGCCCGCCGGCCGTCTCGTTTCCCTCCAGACCAAGGAGGAGCGTGCGGAGGCGGATCGCATCGAAGCCGAGGCGAAAAAGATCGACGCCGAGCGCGTGAAGCAGCAGGAGGTCTTCATCACCGAGGTGCTAGAAAAGGAACTGCTGGAAGCCGACGAGCCGCTTCGCGAGGCCTTGCGCACGGCCTACCGGACCGATGCCAAAAAGCGCACGGCGGATCAGACGACGCTGCTGAAAAAGTATCCCCGGGTGAACCAGCTCAGCGTCGGCTCCCTCTACCTCTACGACACCCGCTACAAGACCAAGCACGCGGACACGCTGAAAAAAATGACGGCGGATGCCACGGCGGTCCGCGCCACGAAGCCGACGATCGAATACGTGCAGGCCCTCACGGAGCCCGTAGCCGCCAAACTGCCCGCCACGCACCTTTTCCATCGCGGCAACTTTGACCAGCCCCGGCAGGAGGTGAAGCCCGGCGACCTCACCGTCCTGGCCGCTCACCGCGAGGTCGAACTCCCGCTCAAGGACGCCACCGTGAAGACCAGCGGCCGGCGGCTCGCCTTCGCGCGATCCATCACTGACGGCAAGCATCCGCTGCTGGCCCGGGTCATCGTGAACCGCGTGTGGATGCAGCACTTTGGCCGGGGCATCGTCTCCAGCGTCGGCGACTTCGGAGTGCTCGGCCAGAAGCCGACGCATCCCGAGCTGCTCGACTGGCTGGCCACTGAGTTCATGACGCAGGGCTGGAGCCTGAAGCATCTGCACCGCATGATCCTCACCAGCCGCACCTACCGCCAGAGTTCGCGGCGGGACGATGCGAAGGAGGGGATCGATCCGGACAATCTCTGGTTCAGCCGCATGAATCTGCGCCGCCTCGAGGCGGAGACGCTGCGGGACGCATTGCTGGCCGTTTCAGGTCAGATCAACGACCGCGTCGGTGGTCCTCCTGTTCCGGTGATGTTCTCCGAGACCGGGCAGGTCGTGCTCGGCATCGACACCACGGACACAGCCGGACGCCAGACAGGAAAATATTTGTCTCTAAATGGCGAGGAGTTCCGCCGCAGCATCTACGTGCAGGCGCGGCGCTCGCGTCCGCTGGAGATGTTTGCGGCCTTTGATGCGCCGGCGATGACGGAGGCGAACTGCGAGATCCGCCCCATCACCACGGTCAGTCCGCAGAGTCTGCTGCTGATGAACAACGGCTACATGCGCGAGTACGCGCAGTTTTTCGCTCAGCGGGTGCTGCGCGAGACTCCTGAGGGTGATCTTCGTGCGCGGGTGGCGCAGGTCTTCGAGCTAGCCCTCAGCCGGACGCCCAGCATGTCGGAAGTGGAGGGCGCCGTGGCGTTTGTGAAGGAACAGACCGCGCACTACGAAGCACATCCGACGAAGCTGGAGTACGTCACCGCTCCGGTGGAGAAGGAAAATGCGCCCGCAGACCTCCTTGGCCTGGCGGCGCTCTGTCACGCCCTCATCAGCTCCAACGAATTTCTTTATGTGGATTGATCGTCGTCAATTTCTGAAGTCGGCCTGCGGCGTCGGCGGCGTCGCGCTGGCCAGTCTGCTCAATGATCACAAGCTGCTGGCCACGAGTTCGCTGCTGAACGCGAAAGCTCACGACACCACGCCGAAGTCACCGCACAGCTTCGGACGTGCGAAGGCGATGATCTCGATGTTCATGCAGGGCGGCCCGAGTCACATCGACCTCTTTGATCCCAAGCCGGAACTGGTGAAACTCGACGGCAAGGACTTCCCCGGCGAGGTCAAATACGACGACGCAGCCGGCGCCTCGCGCGAGGTGATGGGCCCTCAGTGGAAGTTTCACAAACGCGGCGAGAGCGGCATGGACTTCAGCGATCTGGTGCCCTTCATGGGCTCCATCGCCGATGACATCACGATGATCCGCTCGATGAACACCGGCG
>CAMAZK010000325.1 GCA_945863205.1 Akkermansia muciniphila
CCCTGCGGCTGATAGCCGGAGCGCTTGACGCACCAGTTCACAAACGCCGCGCACCAGGCCGTTTCGTCCTTCAGCATGCCGCCGGTGAGGCCGCAGCTCTTCAAGTACTCGATGATGCGCGGATTGTCCCCATCCGACCACTCCTGCACACCGACCTCCATGATGGCGATCTGCATCCACGGCGGCGGCGCGGCAAAGCTCGTCGGCGCATTCGTGACCGGCTCCGCCGGAAGACCGGTGACCACGCCGTTCACGTTCACGATTTGCCCTGGGAACAGCACCTTCCACTTCCCCGTGCCCCAATCGACCATGTCGGGATTCATCTTCTGAAACGCCGCGAGCGTCATGTTGAACTTCTTCGCGATCTTGGTGGGATTATCGCCCGGCTGAACAGTGTATTGGGACATGGCGACAACTTGGGCACTGCACCGCAAAAAGCCAAGCCCAATGAAGCCTACCCGATGCTCCTCAAGCCGAGACACACCAGCGTCGGTTTCCCGTCCTCGCGGGCCTGCGTCAGATCCACGCTGAATTCGAGCTGCCAGTCGTTCAGCTCCTCGGGATCGACGAGCACCTGGCACACACGCCATGTCTGACCGTCCTCCGCCGGCTCCACATAGGTGTGGCGGCCGTTGCGGGCTTCGTTGTCAAAGCGGATGCGCTCGTGCTCCGCGTAGTATTCGGCCAGCTCCGGCACATTGACCGCTCCGGTGACGAACTGCCGCATGAAACGGAAAATCTCCGTGCGGATGAGCGCCGTGAACTCGCGCTTGTTCCGCGTGATGTCCGGCGCTTCCACGGGCTTCTCCTCGACTTCATCCGGCTTGTAGTTCGGATCACGCATCTTTTCCCACTCATCCAGCAGACTGGAATCCGTGCCGCGCAGCACACCGGCCAGCCACGCCTCCATTTCCTGAACGGCCTCCGTCTTGAAGCTGTCCGGCACGGTTTGCGCCAGCACCTTGTGCACGCTGCCGAGGTGCCGCAGCAGCACGCCTTCGGCGCGATGCAGGTCATAGTCGTTGATGTAATCGGCAAAGCTGCGGAAGTTCTCGAACATCTCCCGTGTGATGCTTTTTGGCCGGATGTTCTCCTGCCCGACCCACGGATGCGCTTCGCTGAAGGCATTGAAAGTGTTGTAAATGAAATCGCGGCAGGGCTTCGGATATTCCAGTTCCTCCAGCCTGGCGATGCGCTCCTCGTAGGGCACGCCTTCGTTCTTCATCGCCGCCATCGCCTCGTCCTTCACCTTGCCGAGTTGACGACGCAGGATGAGATCCGGATTCTCCAGGATCGACTCGCACAAGGTCATAACGTCCGCCGCGTAGTCCGGCGATGCGGGATCGATCAGTGCCAGCGTGTCGATGAGGTAAAGCGACAGCGTGTAATTGAGCGAGAAATCCTCCTGCAATTCCACATTGAGTCTCAACTTCGTCCCGTCGGCATCACGCTGAGCCGTGGGAATGATCTCGACAATCTTCCGCTGCACCAGCGCCCGAAAGAGCTGCCACGCACGTTTCTCGTGCTCCTTCTTCGCCTTCACCGTCTCATGTGAATCGGCGATCAATCGGCGCACCGCTGCGCAGCCGTCACCCGCACGGCTCAGCACCTGCAGCAGCATGCCGTGCGAGACTTGGAAGCGCGACACCAGCGGCTCAGGCGCGGCGTTTTGAAGCTTCTCAAAGGTCGCTTCATTCCAGCCGACAAAACCTTCCGGCGGCTTCTTTTTGACCATCTTGCGCAGCTTTTTCGCATCCCCGGAGGCCTTCGCCTCCATCTTTGCATTTTCGACGATGTGCTCCGGTGCCTGGCACACGACGTAGCCCACATCATCATAGCCGCGACGACCTGCGCGCCCGGTGATCTGATGAAAGTCACGCGCCGTCAGCGTCGCCACCTTCTCACCGCTGTACTTGCTCAGGCGCGTCAGCAGCACCGTGCGGATCGGCACATTCACGCCGACGCCCAGCGTGTCCGTGCCGCAAATGACCTTCAACAGCCCCTTCTGCGCGAGTTTTTCCACCAGCACGCGATACTTCGGCAGCAAGCCGGCATGATGGATGCCGATGCCGTGACTGAGAAACTTCTTCACCTCCTTGCCATACGGGCTGGTGAACTTCGCCCCCACCATCAACTCCTTGATCGACGCCTTTTCCGCCGTGGTGCAGAAGTTCAGGCTCATGAGGTCCTGCGCCGCCTGCGCTGCGTCGTTCTGCGAAAAATGGACGAGGTAAACGGGAGCCTTGTTCGCATCGACGAGCTCCTGCAGCGTCACATCCACCGAGGTCTGCACGTAGCTGAACTCCAGCGGCACCGGACGCTCGACCGAGGACACGACCGTGGTTTCAGCCATCGTGAGGCGCGTGAGTCCGTCCTTGAAGAATTCTGTTCCACCCATCGTTGCCGACATTAAGAGGAAGCGCGACTTGCTCATCGTCAGCAGCGGCACCTGCCAAGCCACGCCGCGTTCCCGGTCCGAGTAGTAGTGAAACTCGTCCATGATCACCTCGCCGAACGGAGCCTCGGCCCCATCGCGCAGGGCGTAGTTCGCCAAAATCTCCGCCGTGCAGCACAGGATCGGCGCGTGGCGGTTCACCGTCGCATCGCCCGTCGCCATGCCGACATTGTCCGGACCGAAGTCACGGCAGAGTGACAGAAACTTCTCATTCACCAGCGCCTTGATCGGGCAGGTGTAAACCGAACGCCGCCCCTGCGCCAGAGCACGGAAGTGCATGGCCAGCGCCACGAGAGACTTCCCCGAACCCGTCGGGGTGTTCAGGATCACATTCCGACCGTCAAACAGCTCCAGAATCGCCTCCTCCTGCGCCGGATACAGCTCCAGCCTTTTCTCCGCCGCGTATTCCAGGAACGCCGCCAGCAGCTCGTCATTCGAGCAGTCTTTCGAGGACGGAAGTCGGCGTAGCAGCGGGTGGTCGGACATGCAGCGCCACCCATCGCACAGCAATCACGGAGCGCGAGGATGGCGACGCCTGCCCGCCACTTTTTCAAGGAGGCACCGTCGCATCCCGCGCCAGCATCGGCGACACCGCTGTCGCCCGCTGGCGGCGCCTTCGAGAACATGAAAGCCTGTCCGGCACGCGACAGCGGTGTCGCACCAAGGCTTGCCACACGCACTCCACGACGCTGCGCGAACACCCGCATTCCAACTCAGATCGGCTCCACCGGCAGCCATTTGCGCTGTTCCCAGCTTTGGAGACCGAGTTCCGCGAGTTGCACGCCTTTGGCTCCTTCACGCAGCGTCCAGGGGAAAGGCGCATCCACGGCGACGTGCTTCAAGAAGGCCTCCCACTGGATTTTGAAGGCGTTGTCGTAGGTCGTGGCGTCCGGGACCTTCTGCCAGCCTTCAAAAAAGTTGATCGGCTGCTGGATGTCCGGGTTCCAGATGGGCCGCGGCGTGACGCCGCTGCTCTGCGCCCAGCAATCACGCAATCCCACAATGGCGCTGCCGTGCGTGCCATCCACCTGCATGGTGAGCAGATCATCACGGCGCACACGGACGGTCCAGGAGCTGTTGAACTGGCAGATCACGCCGCCTTCGCATTCAAAGGTCGCGTAGCAGGCGTCGTCACTGGTACAGGCGTATTCATTGCCACGCTCGTCGATGCGCTTCGGCAGGTGCGTGGCTCCCATGCAACTCACCGCCTTCACTTTGCCAAAGAGGTTGTCGATCACGTAGCGCCAGTGGCAGAGCATATCGACAATGATGCCACCGCCGTCTTCTTTGCGGTAGTTCCATGACGGACGCTGCGCCGGCTGGTCGCCATCCTCGCCGGTGAAGACCCAGTAGCCGAATTCACCACGAACGCTGAGGATGCGGCCGAAGAAGCCCTGGTCCTTCAGCAGCTTGAATTTGCGGATGCCGCTCAGCCACAGCTTGTCCTGCACCACGCCATTCTTCACGCCTGCGTCTTCGCAGAGCTTCGCCAGGCGCAGCGCTTCCGCGGTTTCCACAGCCGTCGGCTTCTCGCAGTAGATGGCCTTCTTCGCCTTCACGGCCATTTCGACAAAACCGGCGCGTTGCAGCGTGCCGCTGGCGTCGAAAAAGATCTCGTCATCAGGATTCGCGAGGGCCGAAGCGACGTCCGTCGTGAAACGCGTCACTCCGGTGCGTGCCGCGAGTGCCGCGAGCTTGTCGTGATTGCGCCCCGTCAGGATGGGGTCGGGCATCAAAGTCAGGTCGTCATTCACTTTGAGGCCGCCCTGGTCGCGGATCGCATTGATGGAGCGGATGAGATGCTGGTTCGTGCCCATGCGTCCGGTGACGCCGTTCATGATGATGCCGATGCGTTTGGTTTCCATAGGGGTCAAGAGGTCAAGGTTTGGTCAAGAGTAGAGCTGAGAATAGGAGGCCGCGATCTGATCGAGGAAGTCGTTTTGGTCTCCGCTCCACCATTTGTTCGAGAAGATCTCGACTTCGCGGTGGCCGGTGAAGCCGGTGGCGTCCACCCAGTCGCTGATTTCGCGGATGTTGATGCAGCCTTCCCCCATGAGGCCGCGATCGTTGAGGAGATCGGTGGTCGGCGTTTTCCAATCGCAGATGTGAAAGGCATGCAGGCGGCCGGTTTGACCCGCGAGATCGATCTGCGACTTCAATTCCGGGTCCCACCAGACGTGATAGACATCCACCGCGATGCCCACCGACCTCGGCGAACCGAGCGCGTCACAAATCTCATGCGCCTGCCGCATCGTGTTCACCGCGCTGCGGTCATCGGCATACATCGGGTGCAGCGGCTCGATGGCGAGTTTCACGCCCGCCGCCTCCGCCGCAGGCAAACACGCCGCGATGCCATCCGCGATCTGTTTTCTCGATTCGACCAGCGACTGCCCCGGAACGGCGCCGCAGACCAGTACGATGAGCGGAGCGCCAATGGCGTGCGCTTGCTCGATGGCGAGCAAATTGTCGTCGATGGCTTTTTGCCGGTTTGCGGCCGATTTGGCCGGGAAAAAGCCCCCTCGACACAAACTGACCACTTCGAGACCCGAATCAGCCGCCTGACGCTTCACAGAGCTCAAATCACGCCCCTCCAGCGCCTGTCGCCAGATCGTAATGCCACTCGCGCCGCGCTTGGGAAACTCACGAAAGCATTCTTCGAGGCTCAAGGGCTTGGTGGTGATGGTGTGGATGCAAAGTCGCTGCATGGTCCGACCATGACATGCCCCGTCGATAAGAAAAAGATCATTTTACGATGCCGTTCATCACAAATAACGATGCCTGATGGAACTGTATCAGATAGGCTACTTCATTGAGATTGCCCGCCAGAAGAGCTTCACCCGCGCCGCGGAACGCCTGCGGATGGCGCAGCCGGCGCTCAGCCAGCAGATGAAGAACCTGGAGGCCGAACTC
>CAMAZK010000326.1 GCA_945863205.1 Akkermansia muciniphila
GCGAGGATTTCGCCCGTCACCGCATTCGCCAGGCGACGCTCCACGGGCTGGAGCTTGCCATCCGCCTTGCCACGCGCACGACGCAGCCGCCAAGTGGCGCGGAGTTTTTCGCCCTTCGTTTCAAAGTCCACCTCCGCCAGGCACTCGGCCGTGTGCCGACTCATCATCTCATCCGCCTTGTCATTGCCGTAGCGCGCCGCACGGCCATACAGCGCCAGCGTCATCGCGTCCAGCAGCGTCGATTTCCCAGCGCCCGTCGGCCCCGTGATGAGAAACACCCCCGCCGCGCTCAACGCCCCTTCATCAAACCGCACCTCATGCGTGCCGCTGAGTGAGTTGAGGTTTTGGAGTCGGACGGCAAGGAGGCGCATGGTTCATGCAAACATCGTTCCCATCCGATAGCCAATGTGATTTCGAACATCGTGTTAAAAAGAATTCACTTCAACGCCACACCCGCCGCCCTCCGGATTTTCAGCAGCATGGGAAAGCTCGTTTGCAGCCCCGCGCTGTCGTGTTCGTTTCGTGCTGAGCTGAGTGCGGCGTGGATGAGCTTGTCTTGGTCCTTCACCCAGTTCGCGGCGCGGAAGAAGATGGGGCGCTCGTTTTCTTTCTCGCGGATCTGCACGCCGTTGAGGCCGATGTCATCGACGATGACGCCGTGCGGCAGGCCATGCACGTCGAGGTTGATGATGCCGTCGTTACCTTGACGCACGGCGCGAATCCAGGCCTTCACCGTCTGGCCGGGGACTAGGGTGATTTCGAGCGGCTTCGTCTCGTCTTTGATCTCACGCATGACGGCTTTGCCGCCGACATCAGGCTCCATGACAATGATGAACTTCGGCGCAGCACCGAGCGTGACCTTGCCGAAGGTGCCCGCATCATGCGTGATGTTCTTGCCTTTCGCGATGATCTTGAGTTTCGACCAGTCGGCGTCGGCTTTCGCATCAGGTGCGGCATGAAGTGAGCCACTGATGAGGTCGTGACCGGCCTCAATGATGAGGGGCGAGGTGGCCCAGTAACCCACAGGCACGCCTGTGATGTCGATTTGAATGGGATCGTCGAAATTGTCCGTGCGCTCCGCGCGGAAGGAGAAGCCGACGGAGGCTCCGGGCATGACGGTGGGGTTCATGCCAGCGAGTTTGACGCTGAAGTCGGGCTTCGGCTCGCGGATGGCGAGTGAATACACAAAGCGCCCGCCGCCCCAGCCGCGGGTGTCGGTGACTTTGATGACGAAACGGCCATCGGCAGGCGCGGTGAAGTTCAGTCGCGAGTCGCGGCCGATTTTGCGGTCGCCGCTGTCGTCGTTTTGATAGTTCAGCGTGAAAGTGGGCAGGCCGTTCGCGGCGATGGTGCTGCCGAGCGGATAGGGCTGCACGACGTAGCACGGTTCATCGAGTGAGTGCGAGGTGGCGCTGGTGTCGAAGTAAGCGCGGCGTTTGCCATCGTTCACATAGAAGAAGCAGCCGCCGTCCGGCCCGCGAGGCATGCGGATGATCTTCATGATGTCGCCGTTGAACCACACATACTCGTTCAGCTCCATCTCCTCCCAGTTTTGCAGACGGATGTCCGGGTTGTTGGCATCGACGCTGCGGAAGTTGTTGTAGCTGTCGCGCACGGCCTGCATGAGCAAGCGGGCGACCGGTTTGCCATCGGGATGGAGGATTTCGAGCTTCGTGTCCGCAGGCGAGCCTGCTTGAGCGGCAAGCGTCTCGATGATCCACGTCTGGCCTTTTTTGGCATCGAAAGCGAAGTGATCGGTGTCGGCTTTGCCGTAGCCTAGGCTTTCTAGCCTGGGCTCATCCTTCCCAGAAGCACGGGCTAGAAAGCCCATGCTACCACTCACCTGCACCGGTGCACTCACCACCTGCGCCTTCGCGAGGTCATCATTGCCCTCCACCTCACCCACCTGAGCCAGCGCACTCACGCGCAGCGAGGGCATCGTGCGAAAACGCAACGCCTTGGCATCGAGCGGCACATTCGCCATGCCTTCTGTCGTCGGCTTCATTGTCACGGTGGCCTTGTCGCCGAGATGATGACCGATGAGCGTGACTTTTGTCTCCTTGCCCACCTGCGCGGCGAGTGGCGACCAGCTCGTGACATACGGCAACGCGCCAATCGTGAGCCGATACACATGACCGGCACTGCCATCCATCGTCGTGTTGCTCACAAGGATTTGGTAATCGCCATCCGCAGGCGCTTTCCACGCGAGAAAAGGATCGCTGCCGCTGTCGAGCCCGCGATTCACGGCGAGCACCGTGTGATTCGCGTCCACAATCTCCAGCGTCGGCGATTTCGCCACGCTGCCCACCTGCGCCACGGCGAGATCGAGCACGAGTTCCTCGCCCGCCTTCGCCGTGAAGCGATACGCGTCATGCTGACCCGTTTCCGTGAGCGTGCCCCAAACGCTCGCGGGCAACTTGGCGATCTGCACAGGGCCGTTTTTGAAATCCGCCGCCGAGGTCGTGATGGGCGCGAGATCATCAGCATACAGCTTTAATTTGGCCGACTCGCCAGTCGGCGTCTTCACCCAAACGTCGTGACTGCCGCGACCGAGCTCCGCAGGTGCCTGCAGCTTGAAAACGACCTTCGTCGCCGTGCTCGCCGCTGCATCGATGACGGGCTTCAACGCGGCGTTGGAGGTCAAAATCGTCGCTTCGGCCAGATCTTTGCCTGCGAGGCTGAAAACCTGCTCCACACCGAGATGTAGTCCACGCGGCGAAACGCTCGTGAGCGTCGGTTTGGCAGGCTTCGCGGCCATTTTTGGAGCTGCATCGGCTTTTTTGGGTTTGTCGGCCTTTTGAGCCTCGACAGACGAAAGGCCGAGCAGAAGGACAAGAACGGGAAGGAGGGATTTCATGGCAGGCAAAGGTTCAACGAGGCTCATACACGCTCCAAGTGCCATCGACGCGACCCGCGATGAGCTGGGCTTTGTCGGTGAAAGCGAGGGCGGAGGACCAGTCGGGTTGTTTTTCGAAGAGGAGCTTTTCGGTGAGATCGGCGGTGTTCCAGAGTTTGAGCGTTTTGTCCGTCGCGGTCGAGGCGAGCAGTTTGCCATCGGCGGAGAGCGCGAGATTTAGCAGGCCGCCTTCATGTGCGAAGCGGCTGGTGAGGATCTTGTTCGTGCCTTCCTTCGCCGCGGCGCTGATCGCCCACACGCGGATGCGGTTGTCGCCACCGGCGGCGAAAAGCGTTTTGCCATCGGCGCTGAAGACCACGCTCGTCTGCTCCTTCGTCGGCTGCGAGAGCGTGTCGAGTCGCTGACCATTCGGGATGCTCCAAAGCTTCACCGTGCGGTCCGCGCTGGCACTGGCGAGCACTCTGCCATCCGGGCGGAACGAGAGGCCGTTCACCGCGCCGTTGTGGCCTTTAAGCAGCGCGACCTCCTTGCCCGTCGCCGTGTCCCAAAGCCGGATTTTTTGATCGTAGGCTCCCGTGGCGATGAATTTCCCATCTGGCGAAACCGCCAGCGCATACGCTGCATCCGTGTGACCCTCAAACGAGCGCAGCGCCGTGCCGTCGCTTGTTTTCCAGCTCCGCACGATGCCCACGATGCCTGCCTCGCCACCGGCGGCATACACCGTCTCGCCATCGGGCGAGAAGGCGACCGCGTTGACCTTGCCGGTGAAGCCGGTGAGTTTCCGAACGGTGACTTGATTGAGCGGATTGACGAGTTCGACCTCGCCGTAGCGTGCCGTGGCGATGAGCTGTGCCTTCGGCGAAAACGCCACCGCCTGGATCGAGCGCTTCGGCGGCACGGTGGGTGCGATTTTTGGCGTGATGACCTCTTTCGGCATCGGTTTCGCATCGGTGACGAGCGGGCCCTTCGCGCCCGCATTGATCCACGCCTTGATGAGCGCGATTTCCTCCGCCTTCAGCTTCTCGCGCTTGCCAGGCGGCATGAATTCATTCTTCCCGCCGCGACCCGATCGCCCTTCGAGGAACTTCACCAGCAGCGACTCGTCCGCCTTCCCCGCCACGATCGCCACGCCTTCCTCGCCGCCTTTCATGAGCGCCGCAAACGTGTCCAACGCGAACTCCCCATCCGCGTCGTCCGCGCTGTGGCAATCGACGCAGTAGCTGTCCCACAGCGGCGCGATCTGCTTCGTGTAATCAACGCTTTGGGCGTGGGTGGTGAGGATGCAGGCGAGTGAGAGGAGGAGAAGGCGAATCGGAGTCATGCGGCCAAGGAGGAAGTTGAAGAGACTGGTTGCGAAAACAGGAGCGATTCGGATAATTCCGCCATGAACCCTGCTGATCTCCGCAAACTCCAGGCACTGCCCGTGGGCGAGAAGCTCATGCTGGTGGAGGTCTTGTGGCAGTCGATTGGTGAATCGGGCGATGAACCCAGCGTCAGTGATGCCGAGAAGAAAGAACTCGATTCCCGATGGGAACGTTTTGAGCGTGACCCCTCACGAGCACTGACGATCGAACAATTCGACGCCTTGGTGAAAGCCCGCCGTGGATGAAACAGATTCGCATCCTTCCAGAAGTCTGGGACGACGTCGATGACGCGGCGGCTTGGTATGACAAAAAAGGAGGACGTGAGCTGGGCGACCGATTTTTGACCGCGTTTCGCACACAACTTTCCGAAATCGTCAGGCTCCCTCAAACTCACCGAAGGGTTTACAAGGACTTCAGCCGCGTCTTCGCGAAGCCCTTCCCTTATGCGATCTACTTTCGCACTTACCAGGATTGGGTGGTGGTGACGTTGCTGTGGCATACGGCGAGGAATCCCGAGGATTTGAGGACCACGCTAACGGAGCGTGATCCAGGCGATCAGTGATTAAACAAAAACTCCTTCGAGCTCATCAGGCTCCAAAAGAGGTCTTCCAGCGTGACGCGGCGGTCTTCGGGTTTGGCGGTGGTGAGGAGCGCGGTGGCTTTTTCGAGTTCGCGAGCGGTGGGGGCGCGGGTGAGGGTGAGGAGGTAGGCTTCTTCGATGATCTTGGCGTCGGGTTGCTTGCTGGTGAGAAGGGCGTCGAGGCGGTTGTCTTTTTGGGCGAGCTTTTGGTTCAGCGTGTCGCCGTTGGCGATGTGGAGGGCCTGGGCCATGCTGGGTTCGTTGGTGCGCTCGCATTCGCAGGTGGCGACGCGGTCGGCGCGGCCGAAGCTCTTCAAGAAATAGCTGGCGATGTTGCTGTCGGGCAGTTGCAGGGCGCGGAAGCCCATGGGGTAGGCGTCGGCGGTGCCGCGGTTGGCGTTGCGGCGGTCAATTTTGAAGGTGGTGGGCGCGGCGGTGACCTGCGACACGGTGTCGAGCAGCACCTCGGCCTTCAGTCGGCGCGGGACGTAGTGCGAGCCGTAGCGGAGGTCGGTGATGTTTTCGGGAAGCGTGATGCTGCTGCGCTGGTAGGTCTCGCT
>CAMAZK010000327.1 GCA_945863205.1 Akkermansia muciniphila
CAGGCCGGACACGACGGCGACGGAGGGTTTCGGCTCCACGGCAGCGAGAGACACCTCGTCAAAGGCATCGCCGCGCACATGGGTGATGCGATCACTCAGGCCCATCTGCTGTGCGGTCACACGACCCGTTGCCAGGGCGGATTCACTCCAGTCACGGCACAAAATCTTCAAGTCATGCTCGTCGAGAACGTCGAGCAAATAGCGCCCGGCACCGCCCGCGATGTCCATGAGCTGCAATGGCATGCCGGAATTACGCACCTGCTTCAATGCGAAGCGCAGCGCCTGATTCATGCACGCACGACGCTGGCGGATGCCGCGCCAGCCGATGGCGTTGAGGTAGAAGTAGTCGATGACTTTTCCGACGAGCAGATTTCCGCGCGGCTTGTTTTCATAGACGTAGTCAAGCGACTCCCCGGAGTCGAAACCTGTCGCGTGGCCGATGCGAATGCCCTGGCTGAGCCTGCCGGTCGTGCCGAGCGCCGCACGCTGGATGATGTAGGACAAGCCGCGCAGCGAGGGCGAAGGCAGCGGCTTCTTCAACTCCGCAAACTCGGCGTTCGTGGCCGGGTGCGTCAAATCTGCCTCTAGCCGCGGCGGTGTGAAATTTGTGATGCAACGCTCGGCGAAGCGTTTGATCGCGCCGCAGACCTCGTCGCGGCACAGATCGTGAAAAATGGCGTGGCGTGCGCCTTTGAGCGTGAGGTGAGTCTTTTGCTCGCAGCCGTAGTTTGTGTAAAGCGCGTCGATGGCGTGCTTTTTGACCACTTTGTCGGCTCCGGCGGAAAGAAGCAGCAGCGGGCGGTCCATGACCTCCGCGTCGCTGATCACGCGCTTCGCGGTGTCGAAAAGATCGACGAGAATTTTTGCGGAGATGTCTTTGGAGATGAGTTTGTCGTCATCGTAAGCCGCTGCGGCGCTCAGATCGCGCGTCAGCCAGGAGCCGCGCACGTAGCTCTTGATGGTGGCGTCGGTCTTGAGCATTTGCATCGCACGAATGCCCGTGAGAGCGCCCGGGACGATCAAGTTGACCTCCAGCGCCGGTGTGGCCAGCACCAGGCCTGCGATGCGCGGCGCGAAGTCATGCACCCACGCCGCCGCCACCACCCCGCCCACGCTGTGTGCGACCACGACGGTGCGTTCCGGCTGCAAGCCGTGCGCTGTTTGCAGGTGGCGGAAGAAGGTGTCCAAATCGCGCACATACTCCATGAAGCCCGCCGCGTGACCCCGACGGCCCGGCGACTGGCCGTGGCCGCGTGCCTCCCAAGCGTAGATCGCCGTGTCCGGCATGGTGAGAGCGGGGATCACCGTGTCCCAGCGGTCGGCGTGCTCATGACCGCGATGCAGCAGCACGAGCGCCTTGGTGGCGCCTTGGACGTTCCAGGTTTTGTAGTGCAGTGACAGGCCGTCGTTGGTGGAGAATTGGAGGCGTTCGGAGTTCATGATGGTGTTTGGTGAAGAACCTTCGCCAAGTGCGTGACGCGCCGCCAAGCGGTAATCACGATGCCTGCATTGATGATAGCGATGGCCCAGGTGATGAGCGGCATCCAACCGGTCACTGCCATGCCAAGGCAGCCGAGCGTCACCGCAGCCATGCGGTGCGGCTTTGCCATGGGCCCGCAAAAATCGTGTTTGCCCGTCAGGCTGGCACCGAGCGCACGGATGTAGGCCGTCATGACGGCGCCTGCCGCCGCCGCCCAGCCCAGCGCGATGCCCCAGGGCGTGCCGATGGCGTAGCCAAACGGCACGAGGATCAATGCATCGGCGATACGGTCTGGAATTTCATTGAAGAGCTCGCCCGTGGCTGACTTCAGGCCGCCTTCAACGGCCAGCATGCCGTCCATCAAGTTGCAAAAGAGCCGCAGTTGAACGCCTGCGGCAGCGAGAAGCCAAAAGGGCCAAGCCGGGGCCGCTTGCGCCGCCCATAGAGCCGATGCGCCGCCGATGGCCGCGCAGACGATGCTGAGTAGCGAAACGGCGTTCGGTCGCAGTCCCAGTCTCAACATGCTCCGCGAAAAAAACTGCGCCCATGCGGTGCTCCGCGACTTCAATGGACGACGTGCCGAGGGATCGCTGCTCATGAACGCGGACCAAACAGCCCAGCGAGAGAGAAGTCAATGAGGCCGGCTGCGGACTCGGAGATTGACGTTTGGGCGCACGCTCCTAGCTTTCCCCATGTCCGCAGCGCTCCAACTCAAAGCCGCATCTGCCGCCAAGTACACCTGGGCCGAATATCAAAAGCTCGATGCCGCCAGCGAGGTGCGGCATGAATTCGTCAACGGCGAGGTCTATGCCATGGCCGGGGCGACGGGGAATCACAATCGCATCTCGCTGAACGTGGCGGCGGAACTGCATCAAGCTCTCAAAGGCAAGCCCTGTGAGCCATTCACGGTGGACATGAAGTTGCGCATCGAACTTGGCATGGACGAGATCGGCTACTACCCGGACGTGATGGTCGTTTGCGATCCGGAGGACCGGAACCAGCTTTTCCGCTCGGCCCCGACGGTCATCTTTGAGGTGCTGTCCAAATCCACCCGCCGCATCGACACGCGGGAGAAATTGCTCGCTTACCAGGCCATTCCCAGCCTTCAGGTCTATGTGATGCTCGAGCAGTCCAGCAAACGCGCGATGATCCATCGCCGCTCGAACAACTGGTGGCCTGAGATCGTGGATGGAGATGACGCGCTGGTGACGCTCGACGAAATCGGGGTCAAACTGCTGCTGAAGGACATCTACGCGCGAGTGGACTGGTCTGAAGAGGAACCAGAACCGTAAAGTTGCCAGCATCACACATGAACATCACCGACTGGGATCAGGCATATCAGGAGAATTTCACACCTTGGGACAAGGGAATGCCTTCGCCGCCGCTGGTGGAGTGGTTTGCGAAGAACGAGTTGTCCGGGCGGGTGCTGGTGCCGGGCTGCGGCGTGGGGCATGACGTGGCGCATCTCGTTTCGCTCGGCCTGGATGCGATCGGGCTCGATCTGGCGCCTACGGCGGTGCAGAGGGCTGGAGCGCGGTATCCGGATTTGAAGGGGCGCTTTGTGTGCGGTGACCTGTTTGAGTTCAGCGGGCAGTTTGATGCCGTGGTGGAGCATACCTGCCTGTGCGCATTGCCTCCCGACTTGCGGGTTCGCTACCGCGATGCAGTCGCCACGCTGATCAGGCCTGGGGGCTTGCTCATCGGGATCTGGTTTGTCAATCCAGAGATGGATCCGGGAGAGAGTGGTCCGCCCTTTGGCATTTCCGCTGAGGAACTGAAGGCTCTGTTCGATCCGAACTTCGAAATGGTCGAGAGCATCGTGCCAGCGGCGGCCTACCCGGGGCGGGAGGGGCGCGAACTGCTGCGCGTGATGCGCCGTAGGACTCAGGCCGCCTAAGACTTACTCTGCGGGAGGGGTGCCGGGAGCGGTTTTCCCTTTTGAGACGAAAGCTGCGGGCACCAGCGCCTTCACGGCGCTGCTGATCATGTCTTCGATGCCGGAGGCGAAGCGAGTGGGCCGACCGTAGTAGATCATGGCATCGGCCCCTTCATAGCCGCCTTCCTCCCAGACGCGCTGCGAGGGGATGTAGCACGGCACATCGTTGGTGTAGGCGTTCACCCAAGTGCGGGCGGGATCGAATTCTTTTTTGAATCGCAGGCTGTAGTCCACGACGACCTCTCCCGGCAGATTGATCGTCACGAGGCTGCTGCCGTAGTTCCAGACCTGAATCTGGTAAGGCAGCGACTTGGGGATGGGTTCTCCGCGTTCGAGCAGTTCGAGGTGCTTTTTCGCGTGAAAGGCGGTGGCTTTGTTGGCGGCGGCGGCTTTTGCCTGCCACTGTTCCCTCGTTGGCAAGGTGTCATACGGCAGCGAGATTTCGGCGGAGGCGCACTGGAGCGGGCCGCGCACCGGTTTCATCGGCAGATTGATCACTTTGACGATTTCCTTGGCCAGATTGGTGCCGTGCCGGGCGGCGAACTCGAGCTTGCGACGGGGGTAGGGATTCTGATCCCCGCCGCAGCCGATGGCGATGAGGCAGACCGAGCCTGGGAAGCGCAGGCCCATCTCCGCCCTCGCGATTCCCGCCCAGTCGCCATGGATCTCGTTGATCCCCAGCGTGGTGCAGTGGCAGGCATAGCTGGAATGGGTGGCGATGAGTTTCTTGCCGTCGGCAGACTTGACCCGGAGGACAGGAAGTGAGCGATCCGAAGGGCCGCTGAAATTTTGTGCGTTCTGCAACCCGGTTTCGGCTTTCAGGCGGCGGTTGAACGCGAAATAGGCTTTCCCCTGGTTCCAGTCGAGCAGGGCGGGTTCCATTCCTCCGAGCGCGGTGAGCACGACGCCGACAAGTTTCGCCGTGAGATCCTCCGTGTAGCGCTCGACCCTCTGTGCCTGTTCGGGAGGCAGATCTTCTCCTGAAAGAAACGGCAGCACGCCTTTGAGCATGGGAGCGCAGTGCGTGTGGGTGGAGTGCAGGGTGAAGCGCTCGTCTGCGATTGGCCTGCCTTTGGCGGCGATGCGCTTGAGCACCTCGGTGCGCATGGTCGCGGGCACGCCGCAGTTATCCACGGTTACGATGACTGCCGGTGCATCGTCCTGCCATTGCAGGGCGAGGGCGCCGGCGTGGATGGGCTGTGCGACTTTCTCATACTCCGTCGTGCGCCCCCCGTAACCGCTGAGGCGCACCGGATAATCGGGGGTGATGTCCACATCTGCGGCTCCCGCCTTCCATGAAGACGGGATTTCCGCCAGCGACGGCGGAGAGATGAGCAGGATTATCGGGAGGATAAATCGTCGCATTTGCCGAGTATGGTCAAATGCGACGAGCCGACGCAAGCCTAAATGTAGCGGCAATTGCTACGCGTTGGCGTTTGCCCAGTCGATCGCTGCGCGGCAGATCTCCCAGAAGCTGCCGTGCTCCATGCTGGCACCGCCGACGAGCGCTCCGTCCACATCGGGCTGGCTGATGAGTTCGGCCATGTTGCCGGGCTTCACGCTGCCGCCATATTGGATGCGGAGTTTTACCGCGACTTCCTCTCCAAACATGTCTCCTAGCACCTTGCGGACGAAAGCGTGGGCCTCCTGGGCCTGCTCCTTGCTGGCGGTGCGTCCGGTGCCGATGGCCCAGACGGGCTCGTAGGCGATCACGCAGTCCAGCACGCGGCGCGGGCCGACTTCGGCCAGGGAGCCGCGGAGCTGGCTTTCGAGCACTTCCTCGATCTTGCCGCCGTCGCGCTCTTCGAGGGTTTCGCCGATGCAAAGAATGGGGCTGAGGCGGGCCTCGAGTGCAGCGAGGACTTTGGCATTCACGATGGCGTTCGTTTCGCCGTAGAGGCTGCGGCGTTCGCTGTGGCCGA
>CAMAZK010000328.1 GCA_945863205.1 Akkermansia muciniphila
GGCTACACGAGCGTGGCCGCCGGAAAAATCTTCCACGCCAACCACGGCGGGCCGGAGGGACGTCTGACCGGCTGGCATGGTGGGCGGCGCGGTTTCGAGCTCGACACGGCCTGGGACGAGCGCTTTCCCGCAGCGGGCGTGCAGATTCCCGATCTGCCGGTCCACACCGGGCAGAACTTCAACGGACTCGACATCTGGCACTGGGACTGGGGCGGCATCGACGTGGCCGAAGAGAAGACCGATGACGGCCAGGTCGTCGATTTTGCGGCGGATTTCCTCTCCAAGAAGCCGAAGCGGCCCTTTTTCCTCGCGCTCGGTCTCTACCGCCCGCATTCGCCCTGGTATGTGCCGCAGAAGTACCTCGATGCGCTGCCGCTGGAGTCGATCCAACTGCCGGAAGTGAAGGCGGACGATCTCGAAGACCTGGCGCCCGGCGCCAGGCCACGCGAGGGCGGGCATCATGCCCTGATCACGAGCAAAAACCTGTGGAAGGACGCCGTGCGCGGCTACCTGGCCAGCGTGGCCTTTTGTGATGCCATGCTGGGCCGCATCCTGGATGCCGTGGAGAAGGGGCCCAACGCCAAGAACACGATCATCGTCTTCACCTCGGATCACGGCTGGTATCTCGGTGAAAAGCAGATGTGGCACAAAGGGAAGCTGTGGGAGGAGGCCACGCACGTCCCGCTCACGGTTTATGCGCCGGGCGTGACCAAGCCGGACACGTCGTCATCGCAGCCTGTGGCCTTGATCGACATCTATCCCACGCTCTGCGATCTGGTGAAGGTGCCGCTGCCGGCGCATCTCGACGGCAAAAGCTTCAAGCCGCTCCTGCTCGATCCCGCCGCGAATCGGGACCGCCCCGCCGTCACCTGCATGGGCGGCGGCGCCAAAGCCGGCTATGCAGCGCGTGACGAGCGCTGGCGCTTCATCCGCTACGCTGACGGCGGCGAGGAACTCTACGATCATAACGCCGACCCGCACGAATGGACCAATCTGGCCGGGCAGGCCGAACACGCGGCCGAAAAGTCCCGCCTGGCCGCCTTTTTTCCGAAGGAATTCAAGAGCGCCCTGAGGCCTGCGTCGGAGATCCTGCATGCGGCCAGTCCTTCAGGCTCCGTCGATCTGATTCTGAACGTCGGCGACGAATTGAGCGCCGAGGAGGCGCCGAAACTGCAGGGCAGGGGGGCTTTCATCGACGCAGTGTTCGAATTCGACCCTGCCGTCGATCAGGACAGCACTCTGTTGGCCCATGGAGATGCGCAGTCCGGCTATGCGCTGCATTTTGTCGCAGCGCAGCCGACGCTGACGGTGTTCGCGGGCGGGAAGTCCACGGCGGTCAGCGGGGCGGTGCTGGAGAAAGGCCGGATGAACGTCCGGGCGCAGATCGACGCAGCGGGCGTCATCACCATCGCGGTGCCGGGACACAGCGAATCGCTCGGCACAGCCCCGTTCGAGGCGGGATTTCCGCGGGAGCCGAAATCCGGCATCGCGGTCGGGCAAAGCTTCGGCATTCTGAAGGCGGTCGATTTTCCGAACAGCACGCCATTTGACGGCGCGGTTTACCGATTGAACGTGACCCTCACCCCACCCCAAGCCGCTCCACCCGCGAACTGACCCCACCATGCGCGCACGCATCATCAAAGACTTCCGTTTCGAGGCCGCCCAGACGCTGCCGAACCTCCCCGGCGACCACAAGTGCACGAAGATGCACGGACATTCCTTCAAACTGGAAATCGCCGTGGAAGGGGAGGTCGATCCGAAGATCGGCTGGGTCTATGACCACGCCGAGATCTCCCGGGCAATGAAGCCGATCATGGACCGCCTGGATCATTCGTATTTGAACGAGATCGAAGGCCTCGAAAACCCCACCATCGAGTACATGGCCGCCTGGCTGTGGAAAAAGCTCGAACCGCAGCTTCCGGGCCTCTGCGAGATCGTCATCCATGAGACGCCGAACGCCCGCTGCGTCTTCCGGGGCGAGTTTTGAGGGATTCGCGGGCGGATTCAGCCGCTGATGAATGTGCCATTCTCAAGAATGGGAAAAGATCTTCCTCAGGTCTGGCAAAAAACTTACTTTCTGGAATGCCGGGTTTGGCATAAATACTGGGCATTAATTCTTTGAATTAGAATGCTGAAACCTCACTCATTGTGGAAAATTCAGAACCTAACCCGCTGACCACGACTCCACCCTTGCCTTCGGCTCCGTCTTCGGAGTCGGGGAATCCGTTTGCCGACGATGTTTGCACCGGGCCCTTTGCGGTGGAGGAGCAGCGCACGGTGGCGGGGCTGAATGCGGACATTCTGGAGCAGTTGGTGACGAGCATCGACGAGGGCAGCGGCGCAGCCTCAGGCCAGCCTCTGCTGCTGCTGACCGCGCCACGGGCGGGCTATGGAAAGACCCATCTGCTGGGGCGCCTGGCGGCTGCGGCGGATGGGCAGGTCGTTCTGATGCCCCTGGCGTTTCGCCTGGAAGACGAGATCGGCATCACGGCGGTGGCGGTGCGCGGACTGGAGTCGATGGCGCGTTCGAACCTGCCTGCGGAGGGCTGGACGAAATTCCGCCAGGCCTGCGCCGGCGTGTGCGCGGCCCTGCTGCGCAACCTCGTGGAGGCGGGAGTCCTGCCTTGCGCCAATCCCGAACAGGCGATGCGCGTGCTCAACGGTGATCCTGCTGCGGTTTTTGATCTGCACGGGGAAGCGCGACTGATCGGCGAGTGGGTGCGGCGGCATGAGGCGCAGCTCCGCAAGCCGCTGGCGGAGGCGGCGATGAAGCGCGTGCCTGCCATCCCGGCGGCTCTGGAGGCCTGGGTGAACGCTCTGCTGAACCACGCGCTGGATGGAGGCATGTCAAAGATGGCGGTGCTCCGCGTGCTGGCCGCCGATCCGGTCAATGAGGGACCGGTGACCTTCCTGCGCCTGCTGGGCCTGTGGCGGCCGGTGGTGCTGCTGGTGGATCATTTGGACGCCTACTACCGCAAGCCGGAAACCGGCCTCCGTATCGCCACGCTGCTGCTGGACATGGCGGAGATGGACGGCGTGAACGTGGTGCTGAGCCTGAATCAGGACGTCTGGCAGGCGACCTTTGGTCACCACCTGCCCAGTGCGATGGAAGACCGGCTGACGTCTTCGCAGATGCTCCTCCGCGGCATCGGAGAAGAGGAGGCTGCAAAGCTGCTCGCGCTGCGTCTGCAGGCGATGAAGATCGATGCCGCCAAAGCGGCCGAGTTTACGCACTTTGTCGATGTGAAGCGCTACTTTCTCGGCAGGCCGCTCGGGTCGGTCTCCGCCCGCACCTTTCTGCGGCACGCCGCGAAGCAGTGGGAGTTCTTCCAGCACACGCTCGCGTCGCCGCCGGAGCCGGTGAATCCGCTGATCGGATCACAGGAGCCTGAGCCGGAGGGCTACGTGCCCCTTTTGACCGAAACCGTGTCTGAAGACGATCTGCCCGTCCGGGAGTCCAGTATCTTTGATGCAGGCACCACTGCGCAGATGAAGATGATGGCCGAAGGCCTGGCTGAACCCAAGCCCGCCCTGCCGCAGGAGAACGAGCCGCCGCTGGAAGAAGCCTGCGCGCAGCCGGACGTGCCCGCAGCGCCGGCACCGCCGCAGTTCTCCCCAGATTCGAAGACGGCTTTTGAAGGACTGCGCGAAATGCTGGGCAAGCTGCGCCAACCCGGGGCCGCGCAGCCGAGTTTCGGCGGGCCGCCTGCAGATGCGCCTGCGGCGGATGTCGCCGTGCGGCTGGCTTCCGTGATCAAGACGGCCTCCGGCCTCCCGGGAGCGGTTGCCGTCCCGGTTCCGCCTCCGGTTGTGCTGCCGCCTCCGGCTGCGGTGTCCGGGAGCGACCAGGACGGATTGCTGGGGCGATTCGAAGCGCTGCGGATGCAAATGGCGGCGGAGGCGGTGACGCTGCCGCTGGACTACACGAAACTGGCGGATCTCATCCGCCTCGCCGGGCGTCGTTTTCCCTTGGTTCGATTGAGCGAGAATGAACTTCCGGGGATCACCGGTCGCCACGTCATGATCTGGGCGGTGCAGGGCATCGAGGTGATCTTCGGCCTGGCAAACTTCGCGGATGAATCCTACTGGCGCACCCTTTCCAGCTTTGCAGCAGGCCGCATCGCCGAGGCCAGCATGCGCGGCGGTGGCAGGGAGGATGGCGCACCGAAGCTGAAGCTTGTCACCTTCAAGACGGACCGCGAGCAGCCGAACTGGCTGGCTTTGCAGAACGGCGATGTCCTGCCTGCGGCGATCGGTCCGCTGATCGATGCGGTTCATCTCGATTCACCCACTGTCGCCGCTCTTTACGCCATGCAGCGCATCATCAAGGAGTCCGAGACGGGCGTGCTCCAAGTGCCTCCGGCGCAGGTCATGACCGTGCTCGCCCGCGAACTCGATTTTTTCTGGAAACGCATCACTCGCGCAGGCTGAAGCCGGCGGCTTCAATGCGGGATTGATTTCTGGAATGGAAAGTGCTCTGACTTATCGCATGCTCTGGACCCAAATCCTCTTCGATCTCCCTCCGCTTAAAGCCGCCGTCCTCGCGCTTTCCGGGGCGCTGCTGCTGATCATGGTGCGGATCTCCTTTCTGCTGCGCACGCACGGCCGGCTCTCTTTGCAAAGTCAGGCGCTGCAGCAGAGAATCGTGGCGCAGCATGGCGACGTGCTCACCGCACGACAGGATGCCAACGCATGGCGCGGCCAGGTGCAGCGCATGATGGACGCCTTCCGGGCCGATTTCTCCCAGCGGATGGAGGCCGCCGGTCAGCGCTCCCAAGTGCTCGGCGATCTGGAAGATTCGTTCAACAAGGCGGCCGAGGCCGAGCCTGTGGCTCCGCCTGCGAAAGAGGCTCCCACGCCTTTCATTCCGCTGCCGTCCATCTCCTGAAGCTTTGGGCAGGCTGGCGGGCCTTAAAATTCAGCGTGAGCGAAGGAATGGAAGGGGCGTTGATTTGGAACGATGTCTGCTTATTGAAGGCCGATGCTTCCAGAGATCACCTTAAACGATTCCAGTCTAAAGCTGTTGCTGGGGATTGTCGGCACGCTCTTCGCGGTTTCAGTCGTCCGGCTTTTCCTTCTCTTTCGGGATAACCGGCGCATGCGGCGTGACATCGCCGTGATGGAGAAACAAAGCTCCACGCTGCACAACGATCTTCTGGCCATCAAGCATGACTCCCGGTCATGGCGCGAGAAGATGGACCGGCAGTTCGACGCCACGCGGGCGGATCTCAAGACGAGGCTGGAACAGTTGGAACGCCACCAGGACAAGCTCCTGGGATCGCTGGGTGAGAAAATTCAGGAAAAGTCGGGCTGCACCGAACAGAGTTGTCAATG
>CAMAZK010000329.1 GCA_945863205.1 Akkermansia muciniphila
CACCGCTCATTCCATCGCTCTCCATGCCCGCTCCTAGTTCCCGGCCCTTCTGCGCCTCCAGCATCATCGGCACCGGCAGTTACATGCCGGAAAAAGTACTGACCAACGATGAACTGTCCAAGATCGTGGACACCAACGACGAGTGGATCACCACCCGCACCGGCATCAAAGAGCGCCGCATCGCCGCCGACGACCAGGCCACCAGCGACCTTGCGTCCGAAGCCGCCCGCCGAGCCCTCGCCGACGCCGGAGTTGGGGCCGAGGAGCTCCAGCTCATCATCGTGGCCACCGTCACGCCGGACATGTTCTTCCCCTCCACCGCCTGCTTCGTGCAGAAGAAGATCGGGGCCACCAATGCCGTCTGTTTCGACATTTCCGCCGCCTGCTCCGGCTTCCTCTACGCCCTGCAGGTCGCCCGCCACTTCATCAATACCGGAAACCGCACCACCGCCCTAGTCATCGGCGCGGAAAAGCTCAGCAGCCTCGTCAACTGGCAGGACCGCAACACCTGTGTCCTCTTCGGCGACGGCGCCGGAGCGGTCGTCATCCGCAGGGCGGATGAAAGCGAAACCGACGCCCCCGGGCGCGTCCTTTCCACGGTCATGGGCAGTGACGGCAACCTCGCCGATCTGCTCAAGGTGCCCGGCGGCGCATCCTTCTGCCCCATCACCCCCGAGAACGTCGCCAGCCGACCCAACACCATTCACATGGAAGGGCGCGAAACCTTCAAGCACGCCGTCACCCGCATGCTCGAGGCCGCCAACCAGGCCCTGGAGAACGCAGGGCTCAAGGCCGAAGACGTGTCCCTCGTCATCCCGCACCAGGCCAATGCGCGCATCATCGGCGCCATCGCCGACCGCCTCGGCCTCCCGCCCGAGAAGGTCTTCATGAACCTCGACAAGTACGGCAACACCAGCGCCGCGACCATCCCAGTGGCCCTCGACGAGGCCAACAAGGCCGGCCGGCTCAACAAAGGGGACATCGTCCTCCTCGTCGCCTTCGGCGGCGGCTTTACCTGGGCCAGTTCCGTGATCCGCTGGTAGCTGCCGGTAAAGCCAGACCTCACCGTCACCGCACACCTCATGTGTGCTCGGGCACGGTTGGGGGAGGACGCGCCTTCGTACTCTGCTCAGCCGGGGCTCTCGTTGAACAGGCGAAGGCTCCGCCACGGAGCCCGGGCTTTCAATTCCCTGTTGTGTGTCCAACCAAGCCGCAGTTAGTGCCCTGCCCTCACCATGCCGACATCTGCTAGATCCCAGCCGCGACTTTCACATTCAGATCTCAGCCTTCCTGAGGTGGTCAAAAAGACTCTGCGCTCCTTGTGGAAGTATCTTCTGCCCTACCGCTTCCGTTTCGCGCTGAGCATTTTGCTTGGCATGCTCAGCGCCGCATTCAACGGGCTCATGCTCATCGGGTTCCAGTTGATCTTCTCGCTGGTGCTCAAAGGTCAGACCCGCACCCTGGGCGAAGTCACCAAACTTCCGCTGATCGGGGAGATCAACCTCGCCAAGATGATCGGTGTGGCGGACGACACACCGGTTGGACTCACCGGGGTGATGATCGCCTGCGCATTCATCCCCGCGCTGATTTTCGTCCGCGGCTTCCTCAGCTACTTGTCCACCTACATGCAGGCCTGGGTGACCAGCAAAATGGTCTATCAGATCCGGAACGACGCCTTCCGCAGCGTGCTCCGACAGTCCCCTGGCTTTTTCAACAGCGCCAAAACCGGTGAGCTGATGCAGTCCGTGACCGCGCAGACGAGCGTGGTCCAGCGCAACTCCATGATGCTCATTCAGACGCTGGCCCAGCGCCCGTTGACCATCATTTCCATCCTGGTCGTGCTTTTTGCGCAGGACTGGTTCTTCACGCTCATGTCATTGGTCGTGTTTCCCGCCTGCTTGCTGCCGATCATCCGCATTGGCAAACGGGTGCGCAAGGTCGGTGCCAACGAAGAGTACGACTCCCGTGCCCTGATGGTGGCCATGCAAGAGAGCTTTGCAGGCATCCGACTGGTCAAGGCCTATGCCCGGGAGGAGCATGCCGCGGCCCGTTTTGATCGCAGCAACGCCAGCATGACCCGCAACATGGTGCGCTGGACGAAGGCGATGGAGCTTGTCGGCCCGGTGGTCGAAACCGTCGCGTCCTTCGGGATCGCCGCAGGTCTGGTGTATGCGTGGCACCGCGGACTTGAAGCCGAGAACTTCTTCCTGCTCGTGATGGCGCTCACTCAAATTTACCCGCCGGTGAAGGAACTCAGCCGCGTGCAGATGCTCCTGCAAAAGACGACGGTGGCCGCAAGCATGGTCTTCGAACTCCTCGAACGTCAGCCCGACATTCAGGACGCCCCAAACGCCATCGACGCAGGCAAAACCACCGGCGCCGTGACCTTTCAGAACCTCACGTTCTCGTATCGCGAGCGCAACGGCGACAAAAAGGATGTGCCGGCCGTCCAGGACATTGAACTGCAACTCGATCCCGGAAAGTTTTACGCCTTCGTGGGGCCGAGCGGTGCGGGCAAGAGCACCCTCTACTCGTTGCTCCTGCGCTTCTACGATCCGGATGAAGGCTCGATCCTTCTTGATGGTCACGACATTCGCACCCTGACCCAGGTGTCTCTCCGGGCCAATATCGGCGTCGTCAGTCAGGACACCTTCCTCTTTCACGACACGGTCATGGAGAACATCCGCTATGGCCGCCTCGATGCCACGGAAGACGAAGTCATCGCTGCGGCGAAGAAGGCGCACGCCCATGAATTCATCGAGAGAATCAGCGGCGGCTACCAAGCCATCGTCGGCGAAGGCGGCTGCAATCTGTCCGGCGGCCAGAAACAGCGCATCACCATCGCCCGTGCCATCCTGCGTGACGCGCCGATCCTTCTCTTGGATGAAGCCACTTCGGCGCTCGATACGGAGAGTGAAAAAGTCATTCAGGAGGCCATTCACACGCTCTCCGAAGGCAAAACCGTCGTCGCCATCGCTCATCGCCTCTCCACCGTCCTGGAGGCGGATCAGATCGTCGTCATGGACCATGGCCGAATTCTTGATCGCGGGACACATGCGGACCTCCTGGGGCGCAATCCGCTCTACCAAAAGCTCTACCACCTGCAGTTTTCGAGTGAGGGAAATCAGACAAAATGATGCCCGAGCTCGCTTCTGCATTTCTTGATGCTGGCGGGCTCACATTTGGAGCGCACCACCTTTCCAGCCCGGCAGCCGCCGGGATCGCTTCCGGGCGCCAGCCGATCGCAGTTTCAGGGACCGCATGCGGGCTGCTTTGCCCGGTTGCACACGTCTGAGCATGCACTAGCTTTGCACAATCATGCTCGAAAACCTCTTCGCCCCCCTCAACACGTTCGTTTACGGCTTTGTCCTCTGCGGCATCTTTTTGGTGCAGACGATGTGGGGGCACTGGAAGACGAAGCGCGAGCTGAAGCGCTACAAGGGCATGCTCAGCGACAAGATGGATCTCGACTCCAAGCAGAACCAGGACCTCACCAAGGAGCGGGCCACGCTGAAGCAGGAGAATGAAAACCTGCGCATGCAGATCGCCCGCCTGAACGAGCGCCCGGACAACAAGATGCAACGCGAACTGGAGATCCTGGCCCGTGCGGAGAAGCAGATGGTCATCAGCGCGCCCGGTTTCGCCCCTGCGTGGGAAATGGCCAAATCGGCGGCTCTGAGCCAGTTGGAGGACGAGGAAAAGGGCAAGTCCTTCCCACAGAAGATCTTCCGCAAACTGATCGGCTCGGGTTCCAGCCAGACGAACGTCGCCCTGCCGGAGGCCGCAGCTCACGCCGCCCATAGTTCGAAGAACGGAGGCGGTAGCGGCGAAGGTGCAGCATCCGCTGCTTGATCTAACCTTTTGAAGCCCTGGAGGGAATGACTCGCACGGAGGCCTACCTCTCTCTGAACCTGCTGCCGCAGGTGGGGCCGGTGCGCGTGCGCAAACTGCTCCAGCGCTTCGGAACGCCGGAGGCGGTGCTGGCCGCAAAAAGCTCCCAAATCGAGCAGATTGAAGGCTTCGGAAGAGCCCAGGCGGAGGCAATCGCGGACTGGGAATCGCGGATCGACCTCGGCGGCGAATTGCAAAAAATCCGCGATCGCGAGCTGACAATCCTGACCCAGGAGGACGAGCTCTACCCGCCGCTGCTGCGCGAGATCCACGATCCGCCGCTGATTTTGTATGTCTGGGGGGAACTCACGAAGCGGGACCACCATGCCATCGGCGTGGTGGGCAGCCGACATGCCACGAACTACGGACTGGGCGCGGCGAAGAAGCTGAGCTTTCAGATCGCCTACGCCGGTTACGCCGTGATCAGCGGCCTGGCACGCGGCATCGACACCGCCGCGCACGAGGCGGCCGTGGCGGCCAAGGGGCGCACGATCGCCGTTCTCGGCTCCGGGATTGGAAAACTCTACCCGCCGGAAAATCAGGCGCTGGCGGAACGGATCGCACAGAACGGAGCGGTGATCAGCGAGTACCCGGTGGACCGCATCGCCGACAAGCAGACCTTTCCATACCGCAACCGCATCGTCGCGGGCTGGAGCTGCGGTCTTGTCGTCGTGGAGGCGCCGCTGCGCAGCGGGTCCCTCATCACCGCCCAGCAGGCTGCGGAGCAGGGACGCACGGTGTATGCGGTGCCTGGCCCGATAGACAAACCGACCTCCGCAGGCTGCAACCGGCTGATTCAACAGGGCGCGAAGCTGATCATGGACGGGGGGGACGTGCTGGACGACCTGATGACCCTCTTCCCCACGGCCCCCAGCGCTCCTAAGGTGGAGGAGTCCAGACCCGCCGCCACGCTGACACTCGACGAAGAGATCCTGTATGGCGCCATCGGCACGGAGGAGAGCCACATCAATGACATCACGACCGCTTCCGGCCTCACGGCGGCGACGGTTTCCGCCACGCTTATGCGGCTGGAGATGAAGCGCCTCGTCCGCGCCCTGCCGGGGCGGCGCTATGTGCGAATGGTTTGAACAAGCGTCACTTGCCACGCCACGGGTCCGCCGCATGATGCGCCAATGCCGCCGACAAAGACGCCTCCCGCATCCCGCTTCACGGAGAAGCATTTCATCAACCGCGAGCTGAGCTGGCTTGCCTTCAATTCGCGGGTGCTGGACGAAGCCGCGCGCAACGACCTGCCGGTGCTGGAACGCGTGAAGTTTCTCGCCATCACCGCGGCCAATCTCGACGAATTTTTCATGGTGCGCGTCGGCGGCCTGCAGTTGCTGCGGGAGCAGGCGCTGCGCCTGCGGGATGCCGCGGGTCTCACCCCCACGCAGCAGTGGGAGCAGATCCACCAGCACGTCAGCGCTTTCGTGACGAGGCAGT
>CAMAZK010000330.1 GCA_945863205.1 Akkermansia muciniphila
GGGGTGGCGCAGTTGCCGGATGGCTCGTCGCTGGACCGCACCGAAGTTGTCATGCGCCGCATGTCTGACATCGCGTTGAAGCATCCCGGGGTCAAAGATGCCATCGCTTTCCCCGGCCTTTCGATCCACGGTTTCGGCGTCAGTCCGAACAGCGGCATCGTCTTCCTCGGGCTCAAGGATTTCGAGGAGCGCACCACGCCCGAGCTTTCCGCGGATGCCATCGCAGGTGCGCTATTCGGTGAGTACATGGGCATTCAGGAAGGCCTGGTATTCGTCTTCCCTCCTCCGCCAGTGAACGGTATCGGCACGATGGGCGGCTTCAAGATGATGGTCGAGGATCGCGGCAATCTCGGCTACGAGGCGCTCTACAAGGCCACGCAGGCGCTGGCGGGCGCTGGCAATCAGTCCGGCAAGCTCATGAACGTCTTCTCCGGCTACACGGTGAACGTCCCGCAGCTCGACGCCGACGTGGATCGCGTGAAAGCAAAGATGCAGGGCGTGCCGCTGGCGAACTTGTACGAGACGCTCCAGATCAATCTCGGCAGCCTTTACGTGAACGACTTCAACCGCTTCGGTCGCACCTATCAGGTCGTGGCTCAGGCGGAGCAGCAGTTCCGCGACGACGCGGGCGACATCACGCGCCTCAAAACGCGCAACATGGACGGCGACATGGTGCCCATCGGCTCGCTCGTCAAAGTGTCCGAAAGCTTTGGCCCCGATCGCGTCACGCATTACAACGGCTATCTCGCCGCCGATCTCAACGGCGGTGCCATGCCGCCGCTCAGCTCCGGTCAGGGGGAGGCCGTCGCCACTGAGCTCGCCAAATCTCTGCCGCCCGGCTTCGAGTATGAATGGACCGATCTCGTGTATCAAAAAATTATCGCAGGAAACACCGCCATTTACATTTACCCGTTGTGCATCCTGCTCGTCTTCATGGTGCTCGCCGGTCAGTACGAGAGCCTGCGCCTGCCGCTGGCCATCATCCTGATCGTGCCGCTTTGCCTGCTCTTCGCCCTGGCCGGCGTGATGATCACGCATGGCGACAACAACATCTTCACGCAGATCGGCTTCATCGTTCTGATCGGTCTCGCCTGCAAAAACGCCATCCTCATCGTCGAATTTGCCAAGGAGAAGTTCGACCATGGCCTCAGTCCCTTCGACGCCGCCATCGAGGCCTGCCGCCTGCGTCTGCGCCCCATTTTGATGACCTCCATCGCCTTCATCGCGGGCGTGTATCCGCTCGTCGTCTCCACCGGTGCCGGTGCGGAAATGCGCCGTGCCATGGGCGTCGCCGTGTTCTCCGGCATGATCGGCGTGACCTTCCTCGGCCTGTTCTTCACGCCCGTTTTTTATGTGCTGGTGATGAAACGGCGGAAGAAATCGGAGCCCGCCATTGAAACCACCGCTGAACCCGTCGTGGCATGAATCATTCGCCTGCCAGCTCCAGCGCTTCGCTCAACAGAGATGCGGAGATGAAAAAATTCGACTCTTCCACCAATCGGATCAGGTGCGGCCTTATTGCTGCGAGTCGGCCATCCTTTTTTTCGCGTAGCAGCAGTCCGAGAATTCCGACCAAGGGCAGCCCAAGGGCGCGCGCCTGGGACCGTCCGCGCCGTTCGTCCATGCAGAGCAGCGTGGCATCGCGTGCTTTCGCGAGTGCAATGGCCTCTGACTCGCCAGGGTCGAGTCTTAAAGTGAGTGCAAACGCCGCTTCTTCCACTGTCAAAGGTGCGACGATCAGCCAACCAGACTTTATGGCAGACTGGATTGCCGCTTGGGCGTGTTCGCGGTTTAGTGCGGACAGTTCACGTTCCACCGCTGTTGGAATGGTGACCGTTCCGCATTGGTTTTTGAGAACGTCGAGCAATCCGACGATCGCCATGTTGCTGACGACCGATGTATCACTCACCACGAACATATTTCATGTCCTCTGCCAGCATTTCGTGGGTATAGCGGGAGATCTGCCGGTCAGCCAGCGCCTTTTGAAACTCAAAAAATCCGAGGCCAGCAAGTTCCCTCGCCTGACCAAAACTGAGGGCGTCCTTCTGGAACATGGCGCAGGCCAACTCTTCCAGGATGGACGTTTTAGTCGCCTCGGGTGGAACTTCGATTTCGATCTTCATGTCTTTAAGATGCCCTTTCGCCCGTTTTCTGCCAACAATTGATTTTCCACCCATGCGCCTCCTGCTCCCACTCCTCCTCGCCACCTCCGCACTCGCGCAGATCGGTCCTGATTACGAACGTCCGGCCACCGCGACACCGCCGCAGTTCAAGGGGGTGACTTGGCGTTCGGCCACACCCTCCGCGCATCTGCCGAAAGGCGAATGGTGGAAGGTCTTCAGGGACTCGCGTCTCGACAGCCTCATGGCCGCCGCCACGGCGAACAATCAGCAGCTCAAGGGAGCGATTGCCCGCTTCGATCAGGCGCGCGCCGCCGCACGCATGTCGCGCGGTGATTTCTTCCCGACCGTCAGTCTGCCTCTGAGCGCTGAGAATCAGCAGACCTCGGAGAACATGCCCTCGCCCTTCCCGCTGAACGGCCTGCGCTACGACGGACCTGCCTACAATGCCCCGCTCGAATTCGGCTGGGAACTCGACCTCTGGGGCAAGCTCCGCCGCCAGGCCGAGGGCACGCGTCTCGATGCCGCCGCGGCAGCCGATGCGGTCCACAACGTGCTGCTTGGCATCCAGGCCGAGGTGGCGATGAATTACTTCAAACTGCGCACGCTCGACAATGAGATGCGTCTCGTGCGCGAAGCCGTGGGCCTGCGCAATGAGGCGCTGAAAATCGCCAGCGCACGCGTTCAGGCCGGCGCGGGCAGCGAGTTGGAACAGGCGCAGGCTGAGACCGAAGTCGCTTCAGCCGAAGCGGAGATTTCATCGCTCCAGGCGCAGCGTGACCAGCTCGAAAACGTCATCGCCATGCTCATCGGCACCAGTGCTTCCGGTTTTCGCATTCCAGCGTCATCAGGATCGCTTTCATCACCTCCCAGCCTCCCTTCTGGCCTGCCCAGCGATCTGCTGGAGCGTAGGCCGGACATCTCGCAGGCCGAGCGGGCACTCCACGCTGCCACCGCGCGCATCGGCGTGGCCAAGGCGCAGTTCTTTCCCAGCATCAGGCTGCTGGGGCGCGGTGGCTTTCAGAGCGGCGACATCGACATGCTGCTGGAGCCGACCTCTCTCATGTGGAGCGTGGGACCGAGCGTCAGCGTGCCGCTTTTCTCCGGCAACAAAAACCGCTGGAACCTCTCGAAGTCGAAAGCTGCGCACGATGAAGCGCTCGCCGGCTACCGGCAGGCATTCCTCGCTGCCTTGGCGGACGTGGAAAGCAGCCTCGCCGCCATTCGCAATCTCGGCACGCAGGCCGAGGCGCAGTCCCGCGCCCGCGCCAGCGCGGAAAGGGCCGCACAGCTCGCCAAAGTCCGCTATGAGGCCGGCACCAGTCCGTACCTGAACGTGATCGACGCCAACCGCAGCACCCTTGCCACGCAGCGTGCCACCGCGCAGGTCGCCGGCCAGCGTCTCATTGCCGCCGTGAGCCTGATCAAAGCCATCGGCGGCGGATGGGATCAAAAGCTGCCCGCTCAAATGCCCGCAATGACACCCGATCCCGCCGCGCGAAATCTCGATCAGGACAAGCCGGGCTTCTTCTCGCGAGTGAAGGGCTGGTTCAGGAAGGATTGAGCCGCTAGCCGACCAAGGCCCAAGGCGTGGGGGACTCTGTCCCCCAGCCACCCGAGGGGACGGAGTCCTCTCCTCCTTGGAGTTACGCTGCCAGCTTGCGGTAGAGTTTCTCCATCGCCTCAGCGCTGCGACACGCGATGGCGGCTTGCGCTAGAATGCTCGCGACATCGAGTCGGCTGATTTTGACGCCTTGCTGGACCTTGTCCCATGAGGCATCGCGCATCTTGGCGACTGTTTGAATGCCCAGCAGCAGAGGCAGGGCGGTGGCGTAGCGGAGTTTGCCGTGGGTGACGTGCTGGACGTAGCGCAGGCCGCCGTCGAGGTGCTCGGTGCAGGTTTGCAGCCACTTTTGCCACTCCGTTTGAATGTCGCCGGGCTGGCATGGCAGATAGCAGCGACCGTCACGGGTGTCCTCGCCGATGTCACGGAGGATGTTGATGAGTTGCAGGCCTTTGCCCATGCGGGCGCCCCATGCCTGCATCTGCGCGGTGGTGACGGCTGGATCGAGCGAGGATGGCAGTTCGCTGGCACAGAGCTGCGTCCAGAATTCACCGACGCAACCGGCCACGAGCCAGGTGTACCTATCGAGTTCCTCAGCGCTGGCGAGGGAACGAAGCTGGCCGTCGGCTGGAAATCGGCGGATGTCGAGCATCTGGCCATCGATGATGTGCTCCAGCACGCTTTGGATGGCAGCGAGCGGTGTGGGCTGCATCGTGCGCAGCCAAGCGATGCCGTCGGCGAATTTTTCCATGAGGCGGCGTTCGGCGTCGTCCTCTTGCTGCGGACAAAACTGCTCACGCAGCGTGCTGGCGAGCGGTTCGACAGAGAAATCGCCTCGGACGAGAGCACGGTAACGTTCAAGGCAGTCGATTCGCACGTCAGCGTTGACGCTGGCGGTGTCGGCGATGGTATCCGCCGTGCGTGCGAGCAGATAGGCGAGGGAAATGGGCTCGCGCAGCTCTTTCGGCAGCGCTTTGAGCGTGAGGTAGAACGAGCGCGACACCGCCGCCAGCAACTGGCCGCCGAGTTCGCGTTCGTGGTGGGATTCGTCAGACATCTGGGCGCTAGATGCTGGATGGTGGATGCTGGATCAAGCATTCTCTGCTAGCATCGAGCAGCCAGTCATCCGTACCTAGCATCCAGTGCGCCATCTCTACGTCCACATCCCCTTCTGCCACCGCATCTGCCCGTATTGCAGCTTTCACAAGCACACGCCGGGTGGGACGGACATGGTGGCTTTTGTGGATGCGGTTCTCAAAGAGGCGGAAAAACAGCCGCTGAAGCCGAGGACGATCTTTTTCGGCGGCGGGACGCCGACGATGCTCAGTGATGTGCATCTGGAGCGCCTGCTGCGCGGTCTGCGCGAGCGGGTGGACCTGTCCGAAGTGGTGGAGTACACGATGGAGGCGAATCCGCGCACGGTAACGACCTCGAAAGCGGCGCTGATGCGTGAACTCGGCGTGACGCGTGTCTCGCTGGGCATTCAGGCCTGGGACGACGCAACGTTGAAGACGCTGGGGCGGGATCATGCGCCCGCCGAGGCGGAAGAAACGTGGCTGGCGCTCAAAGCGGCACAGTTTCCGAGTTTGAACCTCGATCT
>CAMAZK010000331.1 GCA_945863205.1 Akkermansia muciniphila
GGGCCGGACGGGGTTCTCCGGCCTCAGATCGTTCGCCCTGCGCTCGACAGCGGTGTCGCCGATGCAAGGTGCCCCTTGCATCTCTGCCACCGCACTCCACGACGCTGACGCGCCATTCGAACACGCCATCAGGTTCTGCGAACCCCCTCAGCTAAAATAATGGGAGGCCGTTGGCCGTGGGGCGGCCCGTCCCGAGCCGCCAGGGGGGGGCATGCGTGTGGGTGTTTTTGAGCTTTCTGCGGCTGACGGCACGATTCTCGGCGCTTACGGAGCAAGCACGCTACCCATGAGGGCCGTGGCACGCGGAGGGTTGCCTTTGCCTTCAGAAGCAGCGGCGGTTGATGAGACTGCGGCGGCTCCGGTTGTAGTGGAAACGGTCGTCTGGGTGGATAAAACGCCCGTTCGGCATGCTGGAGCTTCTTTCTGAGGTGATGCAACGTTTGGCCGCCAGCCTGCAACGCCCGGGCGCCATGCTGCATCGTCTTTTCGCACCATTGCAGCGGCTAGATGGGCCATTGAAATGACTGCAGAGGGGAGAAAAGGCGTTTCAGACCCCCATAAAGCTGATGCAGCCCCCCAAGAAGGCGTTGCAGTGCCCCAAGAAGGCGTTGCAGTGCCCCGCAAAGCCGCTGTTTTGTGTCAGGAAGGCGCTAAATCGGTAGCTGGAGCCGCTTCAGCCCTGTGCCGGGGTATTCGCGTGCGCGCCAGCGTTGTGGAGTGCGGTGGCAAGCGTTGGCGCGACACCGCTGTCGCTTGCCGGACGGCCTTCATCGGCCTCAGTGCGTTATTCCCGCGTCCGGCAACGGTGTCGCCGGGGCAGGCTGCGCCGTGCCCCTCTGCCACCGCACTCCACGACGCTGGCGCGGGGATCGAAAGCCGCTGATCCTTGTGGCGACACACCCGTTTCAGGACGGGAACTCGATGGGGAGGTCGAGGAGGTAGCTGGCGGCTTCGGGGTCCCCTTTGTGATTGTGGCACCAGACGGCGCTTTCGGTAACGGTGAGGCGGAGGTTGAGACCGTTCCAGTGGACGTTGGGATCGCTGATTTCGACGGGCGCCAGCCACTTTTCCTCGTCGCCTTCGTCCTGGCCGGGCTCGGCCTCGGCGATGCCGCCGTCGTCGCTGGAGAAGAAGTCATTTTCGTCCTTCTCGTTGTCCTTGGCCGGGTCTTCGGGAAGCGTGGGCGGCTGGAAGATGGGAGGCAGGGGCTTGGCGGGCGGGAGGCGGCGGGGGCCGATGTCGCCGGGCGTGGGGGGAGCGCCTTCTTCTTTGAGCAGGGCGAGGCGGTGCTGATCGGCGAGGAAGAGCTGGAGGCGCTGTTGCTCGCGCTCGCGTTCCTGTTCCCCGCGGATGTGCTCCATGGCGCGCTCCTGCGGTGTGTCGTCGCCGTCGCGCCAGTCGTCGTCCCAGTCGTCGGCATCGGGCTCGGCGTCGAGGATGAGGGTGACGTGCGAGGAATGCAGCGTCTGAGAGAGCGCGGTGCGGATGGCGGCGACGGCATCCCGCAGGCGGCTGATGGCTTCGGGGCGGAGGAGGCGGATGGTGGAATGGCGGCTGCTGACCGAGGGGACGCCGTGAAACAGAGCGGCGCTGCGGTCGAGGGTGGAGAAACCATTGAGCCGCAGGCCGGGGAGGTCGCGCAGGCCGGCGGCGCGGAAGGCTTCTTCCAGGAGGTCGGCGAGCCACCAGGATTCGGACTGGCGCATGAAGTGGCAGCCGTCCCAGCCCGCGGGGCCGGTGGCAGGATAGAGATCCCTCGGGGGACACCGGGCGGGGTCTTTTTCCTGCGGATAGTAGCTGAGCAGGCGCAGGGGCGGCAAGGGGCGTGGCGAGGGAGGAGAGAAGAGGTCGCTGCGGGAAGGGAGGACGATCTGGAGGGTGTCAAAGTCAGGCTGGGGCGTGGCGCAGCCATCGGTGAAGACCTCTCGCAGCGTGCCGGAGTCCATGAGGGGCGTCCAGTCCTGCGGGCGGATGCTGCGGAGGGCAAAGTGGTGGATCGCGGGCATGGCGGCGACGGCGGCGATGTCCTGCAATTCGTCATTGGCGATGCGCAGGTGGGTGAGTGTGGCGGCCCGGGCGACTGGGGCGAGTGTGCGGAAGAACCCCATGATGCTAGCGGCACGCAGGCGGGGAAAGCGCTCGATGCCGTCCAGGCGGTAGAGGGAGCGGATGTACAGACGCTCCAGCAGGGGCATGTCCGGGAGCTGATGAAAGTCCCGCAGGCAGCCGCTCATGCTGTAGCCGCCGTGATCCTCGAGATGGAGCCAGCGCATGGCGGGGAGGGCGGGGATCTCGATGAAGGCGCGCAGCGAGATGTGTGCCTCCAGGGTGTCAAGGAGCGGCAGGGTCTCCAGGCCGGTGAAATCCGGCCAAGGATGCTGGGTGTAGAGGGAGATGTGTTGCAGCTTCCGGCAGGAAGCCAGCGCGGTGTAGTCCTCCACGCGGTCCGCATGGATCATGCGGAAGTAGGTCAAGTGGGGCAGATGGCGCAGGATGTCGAGGGACTCGAGCTCAAGGCCTTCCAGCGTGAGGCGGGTGACGCCGGGGACAAAGCGCAGGAAGCTGAGATCCCGCAAGCAGCGGTCGGAATTGAAGTTGTGGAAGGCGAGCTCGGTGACCTTGGGCAGCAGGTCGGCCGTGATGCGCAGTTTGTCGGCGTCGATGACGGGCTCGTAGGCAGCGTTGTAGCGGCGGTCTTCGCGCTCGAGACGCTGGGCCTCGTAGTTGGTCATTTGTTTGTCCGGCCCGGTGTAGTAGCGCGGGTAAACGGCCTCCACGAGCCGCAGAATGCCGAAACGCTCCTCCAACGTGCGGGAGGGATCAGTGGCCCAGGTGAGGAAATCATCCGCAGAGGTGCTCATGGGGCCGCAATTTGCCACGCGGAGGCGGCGCTTGGCAAGCCGGCAATGCGGGCAGCCGATGCTTCGCCCCAAGTCGCTGGAGGAGCTGGAAAGTCCGCCGCCGGAAATGCCCACGAGGGGCTGGGCTAGAGCTTTGGTGAAGCCGGAACTGTAGGCGTGTGAAGGCAGCCGGAGCCTTTGGTAAAATGATGGTGGGTAAAATGATGGGGATTCAGGATCAGCTGCAGATCTGCATCATTTTACCCTGCATCATTTTACCAAACTCATTTTCACGGTGGGTGTCGATATCCGCACTCCCCCAATCACTTCCCGCTCACATCGAAGCAGGACAGCAGCTCCTGATCCCGCAGGAAGAGCTTTCCGCCGCTGATGACGGGGTGAGTCCAGACTTTGCCCTTGGGATTGCGCTGCGTGGTCTGAGGGCTGAGTGTGAAGCGGGCCTTTTCCTTCCACGCGTCAGGCGAGGCGGCAATCAGGACAAGGGTGCCGGTGTTTTCCTCCAGTAGGTAAAACATGCCGCCGGCGCAATGGATGGCTCCTTTTCCGAGCGCTTGCTTTTCCTGCCACTTCACCTCGCCGGTTTTGAAGTCCATGCAGGTCCAGCCGCCTTTGTCAGAGTAGCCATACAGGTGGCCTTCATGCAGGATGACGCCGCCGTGGTGGTTCACCATGTCGGTGTTGGCATAGACGTCGCTGACCGCGTTGTCGGCACCGATCTTGACGGACTTGCAGCCGACACCGTAACCGGCGGCGACGAAGACCTGCCCGGCGCTGAAGATGGGTGTCGGGATGACGGCGGTCTTGCCGGGGAACTCGGTGCGCCAGAGCACGTCACCGTTGGCGGCATTGACTCCGGCGATGCTTTTCATGGTGAGCTGGATGATCTGCTTTGCGCCGTTGTGCTCCACGGCGATGGCGGAGGCGTACTGCGCTGCGTCCATCCAGTCCTTGGACTGCCAGGTTTTGGCTCCAGACTTCTTGTCAAAGGCCGCCAGTGTGCCCTGCGATCCACCGGGGGTGACGACCACGAGATCACCCACGATGAGCGGACTCTCGCAGTAGCCCCAGCCGGGCACCTTCCCGCCGAGATCGGTCATGCTCGCACGCCACAGTTCCTTGCCGGCGGTGGCCTCAAGACACACGAGGATGCCTTTTCCGCTCAACGCATACACTTTGCCATCATCCACCGTCGGTGTGGCGCGCGGGCCGTCGCCCCAGCCGTTGGTGAGCAGCGCCCCGGACTCCGCGGACCATTTCTCTTTCCCTGTCTCCGCATCGATGGCGATGACATACTCCACGGCGTCACGAGCACCCATGGTGTAAACCGTGCCGCCGACGACGGCGAAGCCCGAGTAGCCGAGCCCGGCGTCTTCGTTGAGCCAGACCCGCTTCGGGCCATCTGCCGGCCAGGTTTTGAGCAAACCAGTCTCCTGGGAGATGTCGCTGCGATCTGCTCCGCGAAAGGTGGGCCAGTCGGCGGCTGAGGCGGCGGTCAGAAGGGTGAGGGAGAGGAGCGGTGCGAGTCGGGTCATGATTCAATGATGGGTTGGAGGTTCAAACGCGAGCGTGAGACGAAAAAAGCGGACGATGAGGAGAAAACGTTCTCCGTCATCGTCCGCCCGGTGAGTTTTTGGCAGGATCAATCCTCGCCGCTCGCTGCCAGTGCGGCGATGACGTTGATGTCTTCGAGCGTCGTGGTATCGCCCTTGATGAGTTCGCCTGCGGCGATCTGCTTCAGCAGGCGGCGCATGATTTTTCCGGAGCGGGTCTTCGGCAGTGCGGCGGCAAAGCGGACTTCATCCGGCGTGGCGACAGGGCCGATGACCTTGCGGACATGACGCTTCAAGTCATCGCCGAGTTCGCGGCTGGTCTTGATGCCTTCCTTGACGGTGACAAAGCAGACGACGCCCTGGCCTTTCATTTCATCCGGACGCCCGACGACGGCGGCTTCGGCGACGGACGGATGCGAAACGAGCGCACTTTCGACCTCGGCGGTGCCGAGGCGATGACCGGCGACGTTCAGCACGTCGTCGATACGGCCGATGATCCAGATGTAGCCGTCCTTGTCGCGGCGTGCTCCGTCACCTGCGAAGTACCAGCCGTCGAACTCGCTCCAGTAGGTTTCCTGGTAGCGCTTCTTGTCACCCCAGATGCCGCGCAGCATGGACGGCCATGGCTTTTTGATGACGAGTTTTCCCTGTTCATTCGGGCCGACTTCCTTGCCGAGGTCATCGACAATGCCGACATCGACACCGAAGAAGGGCAGCGTGGCTGTGCCGGGCTTGGTCGGGATGGCTCCCGGGATCGGCGTGATCATGTGGCCGCCGGTTTCCGTCTGCCACCAGGTATCGACGATCGGGCATTTGCCGCCGCCGACCTTGTTGTGATACCACATCCACGCTTCGGG
>CAMAZK010000332.1 GCA_945863205.1 Akkermansia muciniphila
TCCCCGCGCTCCGCCATGCGCAGCATCACGTCCGCGTGCTCCACGTTCGCCAGGTCGAAAAGCTCGAAGAAGCGGTAGATCGACGCGCCATTCAGCTCATACGGCTCCACCTCCCAGGGCCGCAGCACGCGCCTGCCCAGCCGCTCCGCCAGCCACGCCATCTCCGGCACGTAATCGCCCGACTCGCGTGAAATGAGCATGTCCTCGCTCGGAAACGCTGCGGCAAACGCATCCGTCATTCCCGTGGCTCCGCCGATCACGTCCTGCCCCAGCGCTGCATACGTTTCATTCAGCCACGCCGTCAGGCCGATGCCGCCCGGCAGCGAGTCCAGCTCGGAAATCGTCACGCCCGTCTCCGTCAGCACCAGGTCCGGCCGCAGCACGCGCGGCAGATCCTCATGCCAGCGCGGATTCCGCCCCAGTTCGACCACACGCGGCGGCTTCCCCTGATCCAGCAGCCGCGCCACCCAGGGATGCGCTTCATCAAAGTAGAGGCGATTGCAGGCTCTTTGGAAATCGCGCAGTGCCGGCCCCAGCTCGCGAATCAACCGCACCGTGTCCGCATCCAGCGCGAAGGCCTCCGGCGACAGCACCCACTCCTTTTCCGCAAAGAAGCCCTCCGCCGGAAAAGCGGCGCGGATGTGGGCGATGGCGTCAGCGGGCGGAAGCACGGCATCCGCTATCGCATCAGCGCCCGCCCTCGCAAGCGCGGAGATGCAGGACGAGTCTCGCACCAGCCCGCCCGCGTCGTTCGCCCCGGGCGCGGAGTCTCCTGATTTCGCCTGAGATGCGCCGAACCGGCGGCGGCTGGCGTAACTGCTCGCACCTTTGCCATGCCTTCATCGAATGATCTCTTCTCACGCAGCTTCGCCATCATCGGAGCCGGGCTGGCCGGAATCGCCGCCGCTCGTGGACTCGTGGATCGCGGCGCGGAGGTGACCCTCTTCGAAAAATCTCGCGGCTACGGCGGACGCTGCGCCTCGAAGCGCTGGGAGAATCACGTCGTCGATCATGGCGCCCAGTATTTCACGATGCGTGACGAGGCGTTTCGCACCGCAGCCACTGCGGCCGGCGGAGACGCGCTGCTACGGATGGAAGCCCCCGTGCTCGATGAAAACGACGCGCCTCTGCCCGATTCCGGCCGCTGGTTTCACCGCGATGGCAACAGCCGCCTCGCTCGCGATCTGGCGAAGGGGCTCACGGTCCGCACCGAAACGACGGTCGAAGATGCGCGCGGCTTGCTGAAGGCGCATGGCGGTAATTTTGACCACGTCATCAGCACCGCGCCCTGGCCGCAGACTTCCCGCATGTTTGGCGTGGAACCGACCTTCGACTGCATCCCCTGCCTCGCAGTGCTGCTCGCCTACCGTGGAGACTGGCTCGGAAGGACTCGTGATGCCTACGCGATCAGTGACCGCCACTCGGAACTCGCCTGGAGCGCCTGCGAAAACCACAAGCCAGGCCGCGTGGCGGATGGATTCACCGTGATCGTCGCGCACATGAGCGAGGCCTTCAGCCGGGAGCATCTGGAGCGTCCGCCGGCGGAGTATCCGGCGCTCGTCCGTGAGAAGGTCGAGGAGCGCTGGAAGCTGCCGTCCGTTGCGATTGCCGCCAGTCTCGGCCATCGCTGGCGGCTGGCGCGCACTTCATCTCCTTTCACGCCGCCGCAGCTCGCCCCCGGAATGCATTTCGTCGGCGACGCCCTGCGCCGCTCACGAGTCGAGGACGCATGGCTCGCCGGACACGACTTCGCCCACACCACCTCCTTTGCTTCATGAACTCGATCCTGGAAGATCGCTGCGCCGGAATGATCGCCGGTCCTTTCATCGCGGATGCACTCGCCATGCCGGCGCATTGGTACTACGACCGCTCAGCTCTGCGCCGTGATTACGGCGAGGTGCGCGACTACCTCGCGCCGAAGAATCCGCATCCAGACAGCATCCTCCACCGCTCCAGCTACACCGCCTTGAACGAACGCGGCGACATCCTGCGTGAACAGGCGCTCTTCTGGGGACGTCCGGGCATTCACTATCATCAATTTCTGCATGCCGGGGAGAACACGCTGAACCTCCAGCTCGTGCGCGTGCTGGATGAATCGCTCACCGCCCGTGGCGGTTACGATCTGGACGACTACCTCGCCCGTTACATCGACTTCATGCTCACGCCGGACCGGCATCGCGACACCTACGTCGAGGAGTTTCACCGCCATTTTTTCACCCAGCTCTCACGCGGCGTGAAACCGCAACGCTGCGGCAGCGTGGACGTCCACATCGGCGGCCTCGCCCCGGTTGGCCTCCTTTGCGCCCGGCTGGGAAATGATGCCACCGAAGCCGTTCGCCAGCACGTCGGCTTCACGCATGGCGATGAGGACGTGATGGATGCCGCAAAAGTGCTCACCCGCATCCTCCTGGCCCTGCTGCTCGGCGAACCTTTGCGTGAAATGATCCTCCAGCACGGCAAGCGCTGGATCTCCGAACGAAAAGTCGAGCTATGGAGCCGGGAGCCCGACCTGCGCGTCATCGGCCACCATCTCAGTCCCGCCTGCTACATCCGCGAATCCTTTCCCGCCGCTCTTTACCTGGCCTGGAAGTACGCCGACGACTTCGAGTCCGCCGTGGTCGCCAACACCATGGTCGGCGGCGACAACTGCCACCGCGGCACCGTCATCGGCACCCTCGTCGGCGCGGCGGTGGGCGCATCGCAGTTGCCCGCGCGATTCCTCAGCGGCTTGCACTGTCAGGTACCACAGAAAGTCTGATACGAGCCCTGTCCCGAAGGTTCGCTGAACTCCGGCAGCTCCGCCGTGTGATCAAACGGATCCGCCAGCACGGTCAGCAGACGCTGCAGCGGATTCAAATCCCCGCCATTCGCCGCGGCGAGGGCCTCCTCAACCTTGTGATTGCGTGGGATGAAGGCGGGATTGCTGCGGCGCATGAGCTGTGAAACCTCGTCCGCTGTTTGCGCCTGTCGTTTGAGGCGCTCAGACCATCGCAGATGCCACTCGTTGGATTCGAAGCGGCCGGTGGCGAGTGCGGCGAAGGTGTTGGTGAAATCCGCGCCCTTTTCCTTCATCCAGTCGAGCAGATCCTGGATCAGAACGGCGTCTTCCGCCTCCTCGGTCATCAATCCGAGCTTCGCCCGCATTCCGGCCAGCCAGTGATGCTTGAAGCGCCCTTCAAAGCGGGGAATCAGCCCGTTCGCCACTTCGACGGCTTGCTTTTCATCCTCGTGAAATAAGGGCAGCATGGCTTCGGCGAGCCGCGCGAGATTCCACTGCGCGATTGGTGCCTGGTTGCCGTAGGCGTAGCGGCCGTTGCGGTCGATGGAGCTGAAGACCGTGGCCGGATCGTAGGCGTCCATGAAGGCGCAGGGGCCATAGTCGATCGTCTCGCCGCTGAGCGCCATGTTGTCGGTGTTCATCACGCCGTGGATGAAGCCGACGAGCATCCACTTCGCGATCAGCGCCGCCTGGCGTTCCATGACCGCCTCAAACAACGCTGCAGGATCGTTTTCGACGTCGGAGTAATGCCGCTGCCGTGTGTGCTCTGCGAGCGCCCGCAGCGCTGCGGGATCGCGATGCGCCGCCGCCCATTCAAAGGTGCCGACGCGGATGTGACTGGCCGCCACGCGGGTAAGCACCGCACCGGGCAGTCCACCGTCCTGCCGCCAGACTTTTTCACCCGTGGTCACCACCGCGAGGCTGCGCGTGGTCGGAATGCCCAGCGCGTGCATCGCCTCGCTGATGACGTATTCGCGCAGCATCGGTCCCAGCGCTGCGCGGCCGTCTCCACGCCGCGAATAGGGCGTTGGCCCCGGCCCTTTGAGCTGGATGTCAAAGCGGTCGCCGGCGGGCGTGATCTGCTCCCCGAGCAGGATGGCCCGCCCGTCCCCCAAGCCGGTGAAATGGGCAAACTGATGCCCGGCGTAGGCCTGGGCGATGGGCCGCGCTCCCGGTGGCAGCGCATTGCCCGCATAAATCGCCGCGTCGTCCTCCGGCAGGCCGAGTTCAGCGGCGAGCGCATGATTGAAGATGACCATGCGCGGCTCCTTCACCGCCGTGGGTTCCACCTCCGTGAAAAACATTTCAGGGAGCCGGGTGTAGGTGTGTTCGAGCCGCCAGGATGCAGGTTCAGTCATGCGTGCGCTTCCGTAAGCCGTGTTCCGTGCGTGGCAAGCTCCGCGCAGAGATTCCATTGCCAAACGAAGGCGCATGAGCCACGCATCCCGCATGTCCGCCAAACCTGATCCCGACACGCTCCCGTGCAGCCCTCTCGATGAAACCGAAGGCCTGAAGTACTTCCCGCGCATGCTCGGCAAGATCCGCCTGCACGCGGCCGGAAAGCTGTGGGAGGACCTGCACGCCAATCTCGGGAAAGGCAGCGATGGCACCCTCGTGGACTTTCTTCACATCAACTACGACGATCTGAGGGCTCGCGTCCTTGAGGGCGGCACGGACGAGGAAATCCTGCGGTGGTGCGAGGATCAGAGCCGCGCCATCAACGACACCGAAAAGCTGATCTGGAACCACTACGTCAAAACGCTCGGCTGGAACGATCACATCACCGCCATCCTCGCGAAACGCAAAGCCGATGGCGGCCTCGGCGACCGCGACGACATCCAGACCATCGCGCACTACATCGACGTGGACGAAGGCAGGCTGCCGTAGTCAAGAATGACGAACCACGAATGACGAAATCCTGTCACTCCGGATGGACTGCAGGTGTTTGAGTCATTCGGGCTTCGTGATTCTTTCGTCATTCGGATTTACGCATTCGTCATTCCAAGCCTCGTCGCCATGAGCCAGGACTCCACCCCATCCCCCGTTCCCTTCTGGCGCAGCGTGCGGCAGTCTCTGAGTGGCGAGGAGCATGACTACACCGCGCTGCCGCTGAATCGCGCCGTGATCCTGCTCGCGGTGCCGATGGTGCTGGAGATGGTCATGGAGTCGCTCTTTGCCGTCACGGACGTGTTCTGGGTCGCCAAGCTCGGCAGGGAGGCCGTGGCCGTGGTCGGCATCACGGAGTCCGTGATGACACTGATCTACGCCGTGGCCATTGGCATTTCGATCGCGGCCACGGCGATCATTTCACGCCGCATCGGCGAAAAGCAGCCAGAGCTCGCAGCGCAGGCGGCGGGACAGATCGTGCTGCTCGGCGTGCTCGTCTCTGCGGGCATCGGTGTCGTGTTTGGCGGCT
>CAMAZK010000333.1 GCA_945863205.1 Akkermansia muciniphila
CCGCCTGCTTCAGGTAAGGCACCCACGGCTTTAAGGCGGACGCGTAGCCGGCCTCGCGATGGATCTGAAACTGAAAGCCGCAGGAGAGGATGCCCCACGGGAGTCCGCGCCGGATCGCCTCGTCCATGTAGAACTTCATGCAGCGGAAGTGCGGGGACTCGGCATCGTCCGCTTCATCCTTGGGATTGTTGTAAACGATCCCGCCGCCGCCGAGCACGAGCAGGTCCAGGTCGTCCGGCAGCGACTTCGGCAGGTCCGAATTGTAGATCACCAGTTCGTGCCCCTGCAGTCGCTGGGCGAAAACAAGTGGGTAGGTGTCGTCACCGACATTCCCGTATCCCGAGGCTCCGACAAAGGCGATTTTCATGTTTCGGTGCTTTGGTTTTGATAAAGCGGATGGACGGTCCCGGCAATGGTTCCGTTCGGCAAAGTTCCCAGGCTCGCCTGGCCGCGGAGGCCCGGGTTGCAAACACCGGTGCCCCTATGCTACGCTGTTCCCATCATGGACGCTGTCTCGACCACCCCAACCGGCAACCAACTGGCATGTCAGTTGCTTGACCGCGCTGCAGCGGGCCGCCCGGACAGCGCCTACCGTCTTGCGCGAATGGTCGCCCGAGTGCTGGTGAGCCGGCGTCTGCAGCAGCGGCGGAAATGGTGTTCCTTGGCGCAGAGTTTGGCAGCGAGTCCGGTGGTGGAGCCGCGACTCATTCATCAAGCCCTGCGGTGGCTCCAATCCAGCCCTGCCTCGTCATTAAGCTCATGAGCTGGACCATTCCTCCGCCCGATTGGAGCACCCCGGCCGGGCGGATTCTCGACCAGCTTTTCGAAGCGATCCAAGGCGATTTTCCTGAATTCTCGGCACCCATCACCCTGTTTGGCTCCGCAGCCATACAAGTCTGCCTCGACGAAGAGTTTACCAGTGCCGACGTCGATTTGATGGTCGCATCCGACAGCGTAAGACTTCGGGATATTGCTAGGGCGGCAGGCGTCGGACGATCTGGCACCATTCGTCCCGCCTACGGTGTTCAGATCTGCCCGCCACAACTCTTTCGCCCCACGCCTCACTACCTTCAGCGTGCCCACATCGAGCAACGCTATGGTCAAAAAGTCGTGGTGCCTCATGTTCGCGACATCCTCATCGCCAAACTCCACCGCAGCCGCACGGAGGGCCAGGATGGACTGGTCGCCAAAGACCTGCGTGCATTCCAACGTGTGCGTGAACTGTGTGATGGACATCCGACGCGCCAGGAGCTGATCGACGACCTGCAACTCTGCGAGCCTGACTTCCGGCTGCCGGTGGACGGCGGCGTGAACTCGTTCCGCCTGAATGCGCTCGACCTTTTTTCGAAAGTCTTTCACCACCCGCTGGATCTTGAAAACGAGGTTCTAAAACCGGCGCGAGCAGCCGCGACCGTCGTGATTCTCGATCACCGCAAGGACTTCGCCCAAAGTCTCGCGGATCTGCGGCCGGATCGCGATTGAAGCTCTCTTTACGCCGCCACCGGTGCATCAACCCAGCGGCCGTGCTCTTTGATGAGATCGATCAAACGCTCGACGGCTTCGGCTTCGGGGATGTTGAACTTCACGGCGGTCTTGCCGACGTAGAGATTGATCTTTTCCGGGGCACCGCCGACGTAGCCGAAGTCGGCGTCCGCCATTTCGCCGGGGCCGTTGACGATGCAGCCCATGACGGCGATGCGCACGCCTTTCAGATGGCCGGTGGCGGCGCGGATCTTCTGCGTGGTGGTTTGCAGGTTGAAGAGCGTGCGGCCGCAGCTCGGGCAGGCGACGTAGTCGGTCTTGAAAATGCGCACGCCTGCGGCCTGCAGGATGTTGTAGCTGATGCGCAGGGACTGGCCGGGGGCTGCTTCGCCATTCACGATGACGGCGTCGCCGATGCCGTCGCAGAGCAGGGAGCCGATGTGGGTGGCGGCGGTGAGCAGGTTGTCGTTGAAGTCATCGCTGCCGGCGGCGTCCAGGGTGTCCTTGAGGAGGATGGGGTGCTTTTTGTCAATCCTGGCGGCCAGGAGCCGGTAGGCGGCGATCACAGGCAGTCGGAGGCCGTCCTTGACCGTGACGAGTCGTGCCCCGGCGGATTCGTTGAGCTTGGCGATGGCGGCACTGTCGCGCGGGTCGATTTCGATGACGCCGCTGTCCTCGATGACGATCTCCGGTTTGAAGTCGCCGAGTTTGTCGATTTTGTGGGCCACGGCGTCCCATTTTTTGCGGGTGGTGAAGACCGGGACGGTTTCATGGCCGCCGGTTTTGACGCCGTTGACCTCGACCACCTGCGATTCGCGGCGGACGTAGTCGAACGGGTCGTAGCTGACCGGCGGGGCGTTTTCGATGCGCTCGTAACCGGCGGGGCTGCCCTCGTTGTACGGCTTCACGAGCTGCTGCGCCACGGGGATCTCGAAGACGGCGTCTTCGGTCAGGGAAACCCGCACCGTGTCGCCGATACCGTCGGCCAGCAGGGAACCAATGCCGATGGCGCTCTTGATGCGGCCGTCTTCTCCGTCACCAGCTTCAGTGACGCCGAGATGGATCGGGTAGTTCCACAGCAATGACGAATGACGAATGGCGAATGACGAAGGGAAGCCATAGCGCGGATCCGGTTCGTCATTCGTCATTCTGGTTTCGTTATTTTCCAGCTCCCATTGAGCCTGAAGCTCGGCTTTGGAGCATTCGTCGAGCTTGGCGACTAACAACCGATAAGCCTCGATCATGACCTTCGGGTTGCTGGCCTTCATGGAGAAGAGGAAATTGTGGTAGCCCTGCGCACGCGCGATGCGGGCGAATTCGAGGGCGCTTTCCACCATGCCGAGCGGCGTGTCGCCATGGCGGTTCATGATGCGGTCGCTGAGGCTGCCGTGGTTCGTGCCGATGCGCATGGCGCGGCCCAGGCGGATGCATTCCTTCACCAGCGGCACGAACTGCTCCTCCATGTAGGCCACTTCGGCGGCGTACTCGGCGTCGGTGTACTCTTTGACGGCGAATTTCTTTTTGTCGGCGTAGTTGCCGGGGTTCACGCGGACTTTTTCGACCCATTTGACGGCTTCCATCGCCGCATCCGGTTTGAAGTGGATGTCGGCGACGAGCGGCACGTCACAGCCGGCGGCGCGGATGCCGTCGCGGATGTGCTGGAGGTTTTCCGCGATGATGCGGGTCTGGGCGGTCACGCGTACGATCTGGCAGCCGGCCTCGGCGAGTTCGAGCGCCTCCTTCACGCAGGCCTCGGCGTTCCGGGTGTCGCTGGTGAGCATGCTCTGGACGACGACAGGTGCACCGCCACCGATCTGGACATTGCCGACCATGACCGGGCGTGTTTCACGGCGCTGGTAGTTGTACAAGTCGGGGCAGTAGCGGAGTAGAGGAGAAGTCATGGCGGGGCGGGCACCTAGAATGCCGGATTGAGGCCGCCGTGCAATCGGGAAGCCGACGTACCTTGCCGTGGGCGGTTTTTTTGGGCGCCTTCAAAAGGAGCCTGGAACGCAAGTTTCCCTGAAACCCTTCTTCAATCCCTCATCTGCCTGCGTCTCTGGTGCGTGCGCTCTCTTCCGGTGCGGAGCGCTCGAACCACGGGAACGGGAGGGAGGTCAACTTGACAAAATGAATGGAAATAGCTCGGTCGCTGGTTCGAGTGACACCGGTTCGATTGGCGCTTGGCAGTTGAAGGAGGGCATGACAGCATCGGCGGCATGTTGCAGAGGGCGCAGGGACAGCAGATCGGCGGGTGGCTTTGCCTCCCGGCGTTGGTGCTGCACCTGTTGGCACCGCTTGGCCATGGCTCTTTCCGTTTCGACGCGGACGCCAGCGACCGCCTGCTCACGGTGAGCACCCAAGGAGGGGGAGTCTCTGACTCCCCGCCGGTCATCCAGCGCATCCACGCCCACGACCTCGCCGGACGCTCGGTTCCGAGCCGGAAACGGGAAGCGGGTTCAGGGTGCAACCAATTGACAAATGGGGCGGAGTGCCAAACGAAGTGTTTGTCCCTTGATCCAATTCCGAAACAGTTGCTGGAGGAAACCGATGCCACGAACACATGAATGCGAACATTTTGTCAAGCAGTTGCAGCCTGACCCCATTTCCCTGTTTTTTAAACTGAGGTTTTGGTTGGGTGCGCTAGCCTTGATACCCGTTGTCATTTTTGCTGTCGTGGCAATTTGGTTAAACTATTCAACATCGGGTGCTGCTCCCAGTGTGCGAGAGCCAACTCAACGTGTTCTTACTTCATATGTGCTCAGTGAGTTCACTGGTGAATATTGGGAGAACGAGTTTTCGAACCAAGTGGGCAATATCAAATCACTGCATTCAAACGATAGAGTGCAATTCTTTTTCATTATCGCGCTAACCTGCGACATGTTTTCTTATCGTTCTTTGATTTATTTAGATGCCTTGGGGGAAGATAGATACTCTCTCATCGAAAAGCCTTGAAAAACAGCGATGGTTTTTCCGATCTAGATGAAAAAAAGCAAAGAAGAGTAGAAATGTGGCTTCGCGAATTGTAGAGATGGTTCGGACCGGGCGCATGGGTAACAGGTTGACCGGGGACATGGGTTACAGTTGGTGAGGCAGTCTATGCCTTGGAGCAACACCCCTACGACGGAGCAGAGACAGAAGTTTGTCACCCTAGCCAACAGCGGGAGGTTTAGTGTCAGCGAGTTGTGCTTGGAGTTCGGCGTGAGCCGCAAGTGCGGGCACAAGTGGCTGGTGCGTCACGCCGAAGGCGGAGCCAAGGCCCTGGCCGACGGCAGTCGCGCACCGCACAGCGTGCCCTTGCGCACCAGCGACGCTGTTGAGCGCATCGTGGTGACCGAGCGGCGCATCAAAACAAAACCAATGGTGTCCAAAGCTTGGTCGTCATAACTTGGCGTAGAGGGCAATGAGGGCTGCGCAGGCTTGTTTCCAGGGGGCATTGAGCCAGAGCTGGGCAGCTACCCAGCGGATGAGTTTGACGGAGTGCTGGGTCATCTGCTGCATCATGATCAGGGCCTTGGGTAGCACGGTGTTTCGGCTGGCTGCTTGTGTTTTCGCCTGGTCAAGGCGTTGAGCGCGCCGCTTCTCTTCGGGCACATTGTGGATGCCCTCCTGCCCCACTTGATGCTCGATGAGTTGCAGCAAATTCACGCTCAGGCAGATGAACTGCGCCTG
>CAMAZK010000334.1 GCA_945863205.1 Akkermansia muciniphila
CTCCGCTTGGAACGAAGGCATAGCCGTGCATGAGCAGGCCTTTTTCGATGATGCTCTGGTATTCCTCCGCGCTGAAATCTCCCGGCACCTCGATGGAGACAGTGGCGCTCTCCAGACCGCGGTCGCGCAGGACCCGGCGTTTCGTGGCGGCGTAGTAGTCCTCGAGAACTTCGGCCAGAGGGGCCGCTGGGTAGTCGATGAAGTACTTGCCGGATGAAGGAGGTTCTGGTTGAGCCGCAGGCCTGTCAGCGGCCACTGCGGCTGCGGCAGCCGCTGCGTTGGGAGTGGCTGTCAGGGGTGGAGGAGTTACGCCTGGAACGATCTGCCCTCGTGGGGCGGTCGGGCGGATGCGCGGCGGCGGCTGGGGGGCGGTCTGGCCGTGTAGGCAGGCGCTGCCGATGGTCAAAGCGATCACGCCCAGAAGAGGCAAGGATGGGAAGGACTTCATGAGGCATCAATTATTGCTGGGAGGCGTGATCGGGGTGATGATGCGGCGGCGGACCGGCACCGGCACGGCGCTGACGACTTCCTGAGACGGGGTGGTGCCAGGGGGCACGGAAGTCGCATTCGGATTGCCTACAGAGACGCTCAGATTCGTTCCGGGCGAATTCGGCACCGAAATGGAGATCGAGGGCTGGGTGTCTGAGTTCACGGGACTGGTCCCGCCGATGAATGCGCCCGGGGCGATGTTCCCCTGGGGGGCGTTGCCCGCGCTGAGTGCCTGGGCGAGGTCCTGGGGCAGGGGCGCTCGGGTGCCGAGGGTCGCCGTCGTGGGGGCCTGCTGGGTCTGGGGCGGGCGTGGAGCAGTGGCGGGGGCGGGGACGGCTCTGGCGTTTGGCTGAATCGGGAGTCGGACGTTGGGTGCGTTCGGCGCTCCGGCTGCGGAGGTGGACGCCACCTGGGTGAGGTAGCTGCTGTCGTAGGTCAGTTTGGACGTTTCCCCGCCCAGCACGACCTCGGCGAAGGAATCCTTCCGACTGGCGGCGCGTTTTACGTCCCGCAGGACCATGCCGTTGTCCGCAGGCTGGCCGAGCTTCAGCCGGAAGCGCTCGTGCGTCTTGGTATTGACGATGGTGACGGTGGGATTCCCGGTATCTCCCGAAATTCCGGCGATGGCGAGATCTTTGGCAAAGGAAACGCTGGCGATGGCGGCGGGAGCCGTCTTCAGGGTGAAGGGGTTCTTGCCCCATCCGGCTTCGTAGCGGGCGACGGGGTAGGCCGTTGGCGGGATGAACGTCTCAGGCGGAGCTGCGTCCTCCTGCGCTAGCAGTGAGGCGGCGGTGGCGAGGTAGAGGATGATCAGCGAGGTCCTCATGACTTGGCCTCCTGTTCGGCGGGTTCGTTCGTGGTCAAGGCGGGGGCGTAGCGGCGGTTGATGCGGGTGGTGACGCTCACCTGGGCTGCATTCTCTGCGTCCGGCATGATTTTCAAAACGGAGACGAGGTGAAAGGACTCGGGCGTCAGCATGCCGTGCAGCCAGCGAAACACGTCCGGGAGGTCGCCCGTGAGGGAAAGGGTGACGCCGATCTCGTGGTAGAAGGGCGTGTGCACGGCCTCGTGGAGCTGCTTTTTCTGCACAGTGAGCTTGCCGACTGCTGCGGCGGCGAGGAGGCTTTCCAAAAGCTCCTGGCTGGCTTGATTCTCGCTGCTCATGCCCGGCTGGTTGGCATTCATCCAGTCGATGCGCGCATTCCACAGGGCGGACTCTTGCAGCATGGCCTGGGACTCCACGCGCCGGAGTTCCAGGGTCTGCTGGCGTCGATTGAGGGCGCTCTGCTTTCCCAGCAGGGCCTGGGTCATCAGGGCGCCGCCGCTGATGGCGGAGAGCACGACCAGCAGGGAGATCATTCTGCGTTCGCCGGCGGTCATTGCGCACCCTCCCCGTCGATGTTGCCCACGGCACGGAATTCGGCGCGGTTGTCTTCATCCCGAATGCGCGGCACCGGGAAGTTCCAGGTGTAGCGCTGCAGCGGGGTGCAGGCGGCCAGTTTGTCTTTGAATCCGAGGGCGTGGTTCACGGAGGTGGCCTCCCCGGCGATGACGAGCTTCCCGTTGTCCATCTGGAATTCTTTGAGGCGGATGCCCTCTGGCGGCAGGAGTGCCACGACTTGGTGGAAGACTTCCACCGGGTAAAGATCCGGCTCGATCGCGGGTTCCATCTCATACCACCGCGTCTGCGCCTCGCGCACGGCATCCACTTGGGGCTGCAGCAGGGTGAGGCGCTCGTTTTCCGCCTCGATGCGTGATCCACGCCACTCGATGCCCAGCCACCATGCGCCGAAGAAGCTCACGTAGAGCAGGGCGGCCATGGCGAAAATCATGAGTTGCCGCGCCCGCTTTTCCCGGGTTTTTTTCATCGCGGCGACTCCGGCTGGCAGGAGGTCGCTGCTGGTGCCCGGCAGGCGCGGATCAGGACGCGGCTCCTTCACGACGGCGACGTCCTCAAACAGGCAGGCGAGCTGCGGGGCGAAGTCTGATTCGCCCTCCGTCCAGACGTGGATCGCGTCCAGCTTTGTGAGATAACCGTGCATCTGCAGCACCAGGAAAACATCGCGCAGCTCGAAGGCGGCGTCGGCGTCCAGTCGGCGACCGGCCAGGACGGTGACGTGGAGGAGGTGGATGCCGCGGGTGAAGGCGACGGTGAGGCGTCCGAGTTCTTTCCAGATCACCAGGCTGTTCGGCGGCAGGGGCAGCATGCGCACGCTCGGCTCGAAGCGCAGTTCCTTGCCCGCTTGCGGCTCGTCCACCAGCGCCACCGTTCCCACGAGGGTCCGCCCCTGCATCTGGGCCACCTCCCAGTGCGTCCACAGGCGCGCACCTTCAGCGGCTTCCAGCCCCACGCCTTCCCAGCGCATCGCCACGGCCTCGTCCGGTGCTTCGTCATGGTTCAGAGACCAGAAGGGAGCGCTGTCAAAGGCCAGCATCTCGATGCCGATCACCCCCGGCGGTCCCTGGGGCGTGAGCGTCCAGTTTTCATCGCCTTCGCAAGTCCACACCTCACGGCTTTCCTCCCCCGGGAAAGTCAGCGACTGCAGTTGGTTGCGGCGTGAAGACATAAAAAATTTCAAAGCTGTCCCGTCGGCGGCTCGACGGCGAATTCGCTCCATTCGGCGATTTGGAGCGCATTTCCACCTCCTTGAACGATCACCGCCAGCCCGCAGCGGGCGTCTCCGGCGGTGCCGATGCTCTCGATGCGTAGCGTCGGCCCCTTGAGCGTCAGCAGCGGGCGCATCAGTGTCGCCTCCGGCCCTGTGATGCCCAGCAGGAAGAGCGCCTCGTCCACGTTCGTCAGCAGTTGGTCGTCCTCGGTCTGCGGGATGCCGTCCAGGCCGTTGCGGATTTCGACCAGGCGCTCTGCGTTGGAGGTCGTAGCGCCCGTCAGCGCGGAAAGCACCCGGGCCGTGGCCGTGTTTACGTCCAGTTGACCGCTGCCGCGCAGGGTGAAAAACGAACTCCAGTCCGGCATGACTTCCATCACCTCCGCCATGCGCGGGATGAGGCCCACTTCGTCCAGGCTTTGAAACGGCCGGTTCAGCGGCAGCCCCGGCATGCCGAGCTGTTCGTAGTCCATCCTTTCCGCGCTGTCCGGCCGGCGTTTGACATCGTCCACATCCACCCAGTCCATCAGCATCGCCGCCGTCCCCTGCGCCTCCGCAGGGGAGAATCCCCAGGAGGCCAGAATCGCTGCGAGGATCGGCAGCCGCTCCTCGGTGAGCAGCGCGTTCAGGTTCAGGCGGCCTTCTTCCGTGCTCACCAGCACATCGAAGCGCTCGATGCCAGTCACCTCGCGCCGCAGCAGCGGGTCGCCCGGTTTGACCAGCGGGTGCGCGGCCACCGCCACGCCCATTTCCGCCAGTTGCCGTGCGCGCAGCAGGCCCAGATGCACTTCCAGGAAGCCGCCGTGCAGCCGTGCGCTGGAGGCCGCCATGATCACCAGGAAGGAAAGCACGGCCACCAGGCACATCACCGCCAGCAGCACCGAGCCTCGGGCCGTCCTGGAGGGGGATTGTGTCATGGCAGTCACCTTCATGATGGGACGCGATTCAGTTCAAGCGGGCAAGTGACAGAAAAGTTGCTAGGTAAACACAGAGCGGGGCTGCGGTGGCAGGGAACCCGCCTCCCCGGGGCGGTAAACTTGGCGATCGTACCTCTTTCCCGCCTGCGCTGCAATGGGGAAGTTCGGCGTCCTCATGGCACGAAACAAAATTTCGAAGAAGGCTACTTTCTGTGTAACGAAGCCGGGCGCTTGGGGTATAGACATTGTGAACAGCGTTGTATCGACCGTCGAAGGCTCCCGAAAAATTGCATAGACAATCGCCGCCGAATCTCCTAACCTCAGCAAAATTATGGCAAAAATCGTCCTCACATCCTTAATCATAGGGTTTGGCGCAATCGCTCAAGTAGCGAAGGCCCAAGTTTTCAGTCCGATCGTGGGCTTTAATACGATCACGGCTCTAGGCAACTCGGACACCCGATTCAGCGTTCCGCTACATCGCCCGGCAGCATTTCAAGGGGTCGTTGAGAGCGTGGCGGGAAATGTGATCACCGTTTCGGGTTTGCCTGGGTGGGCGGCAAATCAGTTCGTCTACTCGGCGGGGGGGCAGACGAATACGTACTATGTCTCTTTTGTTTCGGGCAACAAAGAAGGTATGTACTACAGAGTGACGGCAAACGCTGCAGACGCAGGAACGGCAGACACGACGACTCTCACTGTAGATACTGGAGGAGATGTAATTGATGGTGGTGCGGGAGTGTTGAATGGAGATGGCTTGCAAATTATCCCTTACTGGACTTTTGCGACACTGTTTCCTGGGCAACAGGGAGTCACAACGACTACATCAGCGACGGGAGCCGGTTCGCTCACACGAGTTTTGATTCCGGATCTCAGTACACCCGGTATTAATCTGGCGGCGAATGGGATTTATTATTATTACTCAGGAACTGGTTTTGGTGGCGCTGGGTGGAGGAGGAGTGGAGGCGGTCTTACTACGATTCGGGACAATGATCCAATCTCGCCAGATGTGTATGTGATTATCCGGCAAGACGGGGTAGTGACTTCCGCTGTTGTCACCGCTACTGGAACTGTTCCTACTGGGGACAGGCGATATGTCCTTGGAACTATCAGTCCAGATGTTGAG
>CAMAZK010000335.1 GCA_945863205.1 Akkermansia muciniphila
CGCCGTCCGCCTTGCCGACCACTTGCGGCGACTCGTCGGCGGTCAAATGGCGCTTCGGAGCCGGTGCCGTTGCTTCTGCGGCTTGAAGTGCGGCCAGCGGCGCGAGCAGCAGGACTGAGAAGAGGGTGAGACGATCTTTCATTTTTGCAGAATAGGTCTGAGGCTCCCGTTCAGCGCTTGTTTTCCAAAAATCGTAGCAGGGTCGCTTCTTCGATCGCCCCGGCCGCACCGTGACCTTCGCCCAAGGCCTTGTAGTGAATGATGGCACCATCAAGGTAACTGAAGACTTCGAGCTTCCCAACCGTGCTGCTGGGGTTCGTCAGCTTCTCGCCTCGGTATCCCATGGCTTTGGCCCAGAGGAAAATGGACTCCTCCGCGGCGACGAAGCCGAGCTTGCCGTTCTTCGCGGGAATCACCGGGGAAGGCCCGCCGTGATACGGGATCAGGCGATCTTCAGTTCCTGAGATGTTCATGATCCTGACACCATTCCGCGGTGTCGCGACGGCTTCGTAGCCGTTATCGTCGCCCTTGGCTTTGAAGTTCTGCCCGTCGTGCTGCAGCACGTTGAGCGGACTGACGGCGGTCACGTAGTTGCAGAGGTTCGGCAAGCGACTCTCGATGGCGAGTTGATTCGCCAATGCCGCGCCATTCGAGACGCCCATGATGGTGAAATTATCCGGCTGGACGTTGCCACAAGCGGCGAGCGTTTCGACGATGGCTTCGATGAAGCGGCGATCATCCGCCTTCGACCGTTCCGCCGAAATGTTCCAACTCTCCCGATAGCCGTCCGGAAACACCGTGACATAGCGCGCAGCAATCGTCGGGCGCTGCCTGAGGAAGCCGTTCATCGCGCTATTGGCACTGCCGCCGTTGCCGTGAAGAAAGATCAAGATAGGCAGCTTCCGGTTATCCGAGTTCGCTGGCACATGCACGTGGTAGGGGCGCGGAAAGTCCTGCTCCTGCGACCAAGATTGCCGGATAAAATAGGTGCCAGAGGAGATTTTGGCGTTGGGCGTGTCGGCACCGCGCAGCGCAGCCAGATGGACGAGCAGCAGGGCCGGGAGGAGGGTAAAGGTGCGTTTCATAAGTTTAAGCCACGATCTCCTTGATGACATGTCCATGCACATCGGTGAGGCGGCGCTGGATGCCGTTGTGGTAGTAGCTGAGCTTTTCGTGATCGAGGCCGAGCAGATGCAGCGCGGTGGCGTGGAGTTCGTAGCTGTAGGCGGGATTTTCGGCGGCCTTGAAGCCGAGATCGTCGGTGCTGCCGTAGGCGGTGCCGCCCTTGATGCCGCCGCCGGCCATCCAGGCGGTGAAGGCGCCCGGATTGTGATCGCGGCCTTTGCCCTGCGCGGCGGGCTGTCGGCCGAATTCGCTGGTGCAGATGACGAGCGTGCTGTCGAGCATGCCGCGTGATTTCAAGTCCGCGAGCAGCGCGGCCGCGCCGCTGTCGAGGATCGGCCCCCAGTAGCCGTGATCACGCACGATGTCCTCGTGGCTGTCCCAGTTTGGGCGGATCTTCTTCGCGGTGGTGTTTTCCGCTCCGCAAAAGATCTGCACGAAGCGTGTTCCGCGCTCGACCAGCCGACGCGCGAGCAGGCACTGCCTTCCAAACGGGCCGATGTCCTCGTGATCGAGCTGGTAGAGTTTTTTTGTCGCCTCCGATTCGCCGCTCACATCTGTGGCTTCCGGTGCGCTGAGTTGCAGACGTGCGGCCAGCTCATAGGCGGCGATGCGGGCCTCCAACTCGCTGTTTTCGCGTCTTTCGGCGGCGTGGGTGCGATTCAGTGCCTGAAGGAAGTCGCGGCTTTTCTTCTCAGAACCTTCGAGATAGCCCTTTGGCGGGAAAAGATCGGCGATGGGCGGCTTTTCAGCGTCGGTGGTGAGGACCGTGCCTTGATGGATCGCGGGTAAAAAGCCTGCGCCCCAGTTCAAGACGCCGCCGGGCGGCAACCCACGAGGATCCGGCAGCACGACGAAGGCAGGCAGGTCCTCGCTGAGGCTGCCGAGGCCATACGTGACCCACGCGCCCATGCTTGGGAAGCCAGGCAGAATGAAGCCGCTGTTCGCCATGAACATCGCCGGACCGTGCAGCGCCGTTTTGCTCTGCATGGAGTGGATGAAGGCCATTTCATCGACCTTCGCGGCGAGTTTGGGAAACAGGTCGCTGATCCAGCGCCCGCACTCGCCATGCTGGCGAAACGGCCACCAGCTGCCCTGACATGCGCCCGGCTTCGACGCGAAGAACTGTATCTTGCCATCGGGGTCGAAGGGCTTGCCCTGCCGCTTCGCGAGTTCCGGTTTGTAGTCCCAGGTATCGACGTGCGAGAGACCGCCGGGACAGAAGATCTGGATCACCGCCTTCGCTTTCGCGTCGTGGTGACCGCCTCTGGGTGAAAGCGGATTCGCCGAGGCTGCGGCGTCGCGATGAAGCATGGAGGCCAAAGCGGCTCCGCTGAAGCTCTGGAGGAAATTGCGGCGGGGGAGTGAGTTCATGAAGGGAAAATGGAGGGTTGAGTCAGCACACAATTCTGTGCTAGCATGGCGCCATGAACATGATCTTGGAAAAAGATGTCGTCAGTCTCACCGATTTCGCCCGCCAGACCCGCAAGCACACGGCGGAGCTGAAGAAGCACAACCGCCCGCGCGTCCTCACCCACAACGGCAAGGCGACGGCGGTGGTGCTGTCCGTCGCCGCCTACGACAAGATGGCGCATGCGGCGGAAGAGTATCGGCTGGACATGGAGCTGAAAGCCGCGCTGGAGGCCTACGATCGCGGGGACCGGGGTACTCCTGGTGGAATTGCGTTTGAGCGCATCCGCAGCAAAGCCAACCTTCGACAGGCCAAAAAATGAGCTTTCAATGGAGCCTCGCAGACACCGGCGAGCACGATATTGACCGGCAGATGATCTGGTGCGAATCGGACGAGTCGCACGGCGGTGCTGAGTTGGCGAACCGGTGGAGCGACCTTTTACAGTCGGCACTCGAGAAGCTTGCGCTTGCACCACAGCGCCACGGCTTCGCCCCGGAGAACGGCAAGTGGATGCAACAGTATGAAATTCGCCAGATGCTTTTTCGTCCATGGAAGTCGGGAGTGGGCTGGCGGGTGATTTACACCATTGATGAAGCCCGGAAGCTCGTGACCATTTTCCAGATCCGTCACGAGCATCGCCGATGGCTGTTTGAGGCAGGTGCGGATGAAGGCTAATCGACATAGATGAACTCGTTGGCGTTCATGAGCATGCGGCAGAGGGAAAAGAGGTCGAGAGACCTAGCGGCTGCGAGTTCCTCCGGTGTGGGATTGCGCTGAAAGCAGAGCTGGAAGGCACGCTCGGGCGTTTTCGCCCGCTCGGCGAGGTGGCGCGCCTGCTGGAGCATGAACTCGTTGTTGCTGAGCGTGAGCGCCTGCAGGGCGGTGGTGGTTTGCGCACGCGCGGGTGTGAAGTTTGCGGGATCGGGGCAGTCCAGAGTGGTCATGAACTCGTGCGGCGTGGTCCGCACGATGAAGCGGTAGATGCTGCGACGCCAAAGCTCGGGCTTGTCCGGCGTGATGTAGTCATAGATCGGCGCGTAGGCCTCGGTGTAGTTGAAGTCGCGATAGCCGGGGCCGCCCATTTCGGGATTGAGCTTGCCGCTGATGGCGAGGACGCTATCGCGCAGCGTTTCGGCGTCGAGCCGGCGTGGGTTTTGACGCCAGAGGAGGCGGTTGGCGGAGTCGAGGCGTGATGCGTGAGACGTGATGCGTGAGTCTGAGGAGCTGCTTTGTTGGCGGTAGGCGGCGCTCATCACGATGAGCTTGTGGATGTGCTTCAGGCTCCAGCCGTGGGTCATGAGTTCGCGGGCGAGGAAGTCGAGGAGTTCGGGATGGCTCGGTTTGTCACCACCGAGGCCGAAGTCACTCGGTGTGGTGACGAGGCCCTGGCCGAAGTGGTGATGCCAGAGCCGGTTCACGATGACGCGGGCGGTGAGCGGGTTTTCGGGGTGTGTAATCCAGTTCGCGAGCGCGAGGCGGCGCTGCCCTTCGGGGGTGGTGTTGTCGCCGAAGTCATGAGGGGCGTGCTTGGCCCAGGCGAAGGCTCCAGGCGTGACCTCCTGCTGCGGGTCCTCGGGATTGCCGCGGCTCTGCACCTGAATGACGGCGGGCTTTTCTTCACTGACGATGGCGAAGACTTTGGGGGCGACCGGCAGAGCTTTGAGTTGCGCTTCGAGGTTCCTGGCCTGAGCGCGGAGCGGTTTGAGTTTGGCTTCGTCGGCGGCAGCGAGTGTGATTTGATTCACGTCGGCGGAGAGACGGGCGTCACCGATGAAAAGGAGATCGCTGCTGATGCCGTCGCCGCCGTCGGTGGCGATAAGCGTCAGTGTTTTCGCCTTCGCCGGAATCTCGAGATCGAGCGTGAGGGACTCGTCTTTGCGAAGCTTGAGCTTTTGCAGCTTCAATTCGGCATCAACGAACACGGTGAAGTCGGCGCGAGAGGCTGCGGCGGGAGCGGCAGCGCCGAAACCGACGACGCCTGTGAGACGCATTTGCGTGAGGCCGCTGCTTTGTCGGATCTTGGCGAGATCAAAAGTGATGCCGCTGTTCGCGTGCATGCCGAGGATGCTGTGGTTTTTGGCGGCGTAATCGGTGTCGCCGATCTTCGTCGTGCGTTGGGCGTTGAGCGGACCGTTGCGGACGATGTCCCAAGAATGACCGCTGGTGGCGGGAACGCCTTTCACCTCCTGCTTGTAGGCCACGGAGACCGGCGTGCGGCCATCCGGCACGAAGACGTATTGCACGAGTCGCAGCGCGTCCTTCGGATCGCCGGGATACTCGATGCGTTGCAGGCGGTTGGACTGAATGTCGCGGTGATAGCCGAATTGCTCGGCGGTCAGGTTTCCGGTGCGCAAATGGATGCCTCGCCCCTTCACGCCCGTGCCGCGTCCGTCGCCGCCACCGATCATGTCGGCGAGATCGAGGCCCTCACCGGCGAGTTTGGAGATCTGCGCACGAGTTTGCACGAGTTCCTTGGTGAGGCGTTCTTTCTCGGCTGCGATGCGCTGACCTTCGCGCGGCTCGGCATCGCGATCCCCGCGTTTCACGCCGGCAAACACGGCCCACAGGCGGTAATACTCTTCCTGCGTGATG
>CAMAZK010000336.1 GCA_945863205.1 Akkermansia muciniphila
AACGCCTTTGAAAACGCCAAGTTCCCCGTCCGTCTCGTCAACAGCACCCTGCAAGGCAAGCTCAAGCTCGCCGGCCAGGAGACCGGCAAGTTCTTCGTCAACAGCGTCTTCGGAGTCGGCGGAGTTTACAAGTACTCCGACCGCATCCCTGAGCTCATCGATCTTCCCGCCGAAGACAGCGGCCAGACCCTCGCGAAGTGGGGCGTCGGCCACGGGCCCTACATCGTTCTCCCGCTCTTCGGACCCAGCAGCGCTAGGGAAGCCGTCGGGCTGGGTGGTGACTACGCGCTCAACCCGGTGAACTGGGGCTGGTACTTCCACGGCCACAATCACGACTGGACCCTCATCCCGCCCGCAGCCAACACCCTGCGTTCGCTGCCTGAGCAGTTAGACACCTACGACACCGCCAAAGAGAACGCTCTGGACGAGTACCTCGCCGTGCGCAGTTCCTACATCCAGGCCCGGGCCGAAGCCGCCCGGAAGTGAGGTTCCTATTCAGGCCTTCAAGCCGCCCCTGTAAAGGCGTGGCCCTTCGCGCCCGCAGTCCCCACCGTCCCCACCGTCCCCAAAAACCCAGGCGAGTGGTCTTCGACACACACGCACTCCGGCTTTCCCGTAACTGCGCCTGCAAAGGCGTGGCTCCCCACGCTCCGGCAAAACCAAGGCGCGCCGGCATCCTGCCGGTCTTTGCACGGTGACCGCCCCGGAATCGGTCAAGGCGCCTGAAGGGCCGTCTCCCACCTGCAATCGAATGCCGCCGGTGACGTTTGTGGCACCGGCATAGGTGCTGGTGTCGCGGAGGACGAAGGCGCTGCTGCCGTCACCCGCGACGGTGAGGCCGAGGTTGTCGCCGCCCGTGAAGGTCAGCACTCTGTCACTGGCCGGAGCGACGCTGCATGTCCCTGCCAGCAGCAAAACCTGCGAGGTGCATGATCAGTGCATCACAGAGCACGATGAGAGCCTGTCTGATTGACCAGTGATCTAGTTGGCGTTTTGTCCAGCCTTTCACCATGACCTCCCGCCGCCATTTCATTTCCGCCAGCACCGCCGCGTTCGCAGCCTCGTCGTTTCACATCTTCGGCGCGGATCCGGGGAAGAAGTATCGCACGGCGCTGATTGGCTCCGGTTGGTGGGGCATGAACATCCTGCGGGAGGCCATCGCCTCCGGCCGCATCAAGGTCTGCGCCTTGTGCGATGTGCATGAAGACGTCGCTTCAAACGCAGGCGACGATGTGAACGGCATCAACGGTGACGATCCGAAGCTCTACAAGGACTACCGCGAGATGCTGGACAAGGAAAAGCCGGAGATCGTCATCATCGCCACGCCGGACCACTGGCACGCGCTGCAATCCATCGCCGCATGCAAAGCAGGGGCGCATGTGTTTGTCGAAAAGCCCACCGGCCACACGATCAATGAGAGCAAGGCGATGGTGAAGGCCGCGCAGGAGGCGGGCGTCGTCGTGCAGGTCGGGCTGCACCGCCGCATCGGCCCGCATCACGTCGAGGCGATGAACTTCCTCAAGTCCGGCGCCGTGGGCAAGGTCGGCATGGTGCGCGCATTCGCGATCGGCAAAGGCGGTCCCGAGCAGCCGAAGCCGAACAGCGAGATCCCCGAAGGCATGGACTGGGACCTGTGGTGCGGCCCGGCCCCGATGCGCCCCTTCAATACCAAGCTGCATCCCGGCGGCTGGCGGAACTTCCTCGACTATGCCAACGGCACCATGGGCGACTGGGGCGTGCACTGGCTGGATCAGATCCTCTGGTGGAGCGGAGAGAAGGGGCCGAAGAAAATCTTCTGCACTGGCGGCCGCAACATCGCCGGTCCCGCCGTACTCAATGACCAGGAGCAGACCACCGACGCGCCTGATCACCAGCAGGCCACGTTTGAATTCGAAAACTTCACCGCCACTTGGGAGCACCGCAAATTCGCCGACAACAACAACGAGAAGCACAAGATCGGCTGCTACTTCTACGGCGAGAAAGGCGTGCTCCACATCGGCTGGCGCGACGGCTGGACCTTCTATCCTGTGAACACCAAGGACGGCGAGAAACACGGCAACCATCAGCTTCAGGAACCCGACGGCCACAACATCGCCCTGCTCTGGGCCGACTTCATCGACGCCATTGAGAAAAAGAGAAAGCCCGTCGCCGACATCGAAAGCGCCCATCGTTCTTCCTGCCTGCCTCTGCTCGGCATGATCAGCTACAAAGCCGGCCGCAGCATCCAGTGGGACGCCGAGAAAGAGCTGATCATTGGCGATGCGGAAGCCAGCAAGCTGATGCAGCGGGAGTATCGGAAGCCGTGGGTGTATCCGGTGTAAAATGACGAAACCAGAATGGCGAATGAGGAATGAATGACGAAGCCCGAAGTTTAGGCATTGGGATATCGTTCAGCATTCACTCTTGCCGACCGATTAACTTCGCCGCTTCTTCCATCATGTTCTTCAGCAAACATCCAATGAAACATCGGATTCTCCGTATCATTCTACTCATCACTGCCAGCTCGCTGCTGCAATCTTGCATTGTGCCGTATCCCCGCTTCACCCAGAGATCCCCCTCGGTGGTTGGCCGCGCTGTGGATGCCAAAAACATGGCTCCAATCCCCAACGCCAAGGTTTCGGGAGCAAAATGGGAGTTGCTTGAATGGCAGTGGAAACAGAAACCGGTCGGAAGACACAACCCGGTCAAACCCACAACCATCACCAAGGCCGACGGCACATTTCGGCTACCCAGCTCCCACAACTTCCTCCTGACCAAAGTATTCTTTGCCCCTTGTTCCGGCTCGCTGGGCGATCAGACCGGAGAGTCGATTTATCTATTCATGGTGAAGGCCGAGGGATACGAGCCATTGGTCTTTGCCCGGCCCGAGGATCAGAAAACGAGTTTTGATGCGGGTGACTTGAAGATGATCCCCCTCCGTTACTCTCGCTGATTTTGCGAAAGTGAGGCGAAGCCATCCTCCTCGTCCTCGATTCTTCCGCGTCGCTGTATCCTGCAATTCCCAAGCCCACGCTGAAGCGCCTTTTCAGGAAGCTCGATCCTCGTCTTTTCGATTCACCCGCAACCATCGAGGAGGAGTAGGAGGACGAGTAGGAGTAGGATTCCAACGGAGAACTGAGAACGGCGAACCGCGAACAGGCTCTTGCCCTTCGCTCGCATCCATTCTACCTCCCCCGATGCCCCGCAACTACACGCTGCACCACGCTCCTGACTCCGCTCCCCGCATCGACTACAAAGCGGAGCTGAATGAGCAGCAGCATGCCGCCGTCACCAGCCCGCCGGGGCAGGCACTCGTCATTGCGGGGGCGGGATCGGGAAAGACGCGCACGCTAACGTATCGCGTGGCGTGGCTGCTGGACAACGGCATCCAGCCGGAGTCCATCCTGCTGCTCACCTTCACGAACAAGGCCGCACGGGAGATGCAGGAGCGCGTGCAGTCGCTCGTCTCGCTCGACGCCAGCCGCATCTGGGGCGGCACCTTCCATTCCATCGGCAATCGCCTCCTGCGCTACAACGCCGAACGCCTCGGCTACCGCAAAGGCTTCTCCATCATGGACCGCGAGGATCAGAAGTCCCTCATCGAGACCGTGCTCGGCGGCAGCGGTATCGACACCACGACGTATCGTTTCCCCAAGGCCGAGGTGTTGGGCGACATCTTCTCGCTCGCCGACAACACACTCTGCAGCCTCAAGGAAATCATCCACACGCGCTATCCCTACTTCGAGGAAGTCGCCTCCGGCATCCTCAAGATGCGCACGCTTTACCAGGAAAAGAAGCGCGAGACGAACTGCATGGACTTTGACGATCTCCTCGCGCTCACCGTGCAGTTGCTGGAGGAAAACGAAGACCTGCTGGAGCGCTACCGCCGTCAGTTCGAGTTTGTCCTCGTCGATGAGTATCAAGACACGAACAGCCTCCAGTGCCGCCTCGTCGAGCTGCTCACCGGCCCGCAGGGCAATCTCATGGTCGTGGGCGACGACGCGCAAAGCATCTACTCCTGGCGCGGCGCCGATGTCTCGAACATCCTCGAATTCGACCAGCACTGGCCCCGTGCCCGCACCCACAAAATCGAGGTGAACTACCGCAGCGTCCCCGAGGTGCTGAACCTCGCCAATGCCGCCATCGCCATGAACCGCGGGCAGATTCCGAAGAATCTCCAGCCTGCGCGTGAATCCAAAGGCATGCTGCCCGCGCTCGTCTCCCTCGACAATTCCTCCGCGCAGGCCGCCTTCGTCGCGCAGCGCGTGCTGGAGTTGCAGGACGAAGGCGTGGAACTCAACGACATCGCCGTGCTCTACCGTGCGCACTTCCACAGCATGGAAATCCAGATGGAGTTCACCCAGCGCGGCATTCCGTTTCAGATCACCAGCGGTCTGCGCTTCTTCGAGCAGGCGCATGTCAAAGACGTCGCCGCCTTCATGAAGTTCGCCGTGAACCGCCAGGACGAGGTCAGCTTCATGCGCATGGTCCGCCTCGTTGAAGGCATCGGCAATGTCAGCGCCATCAAGCTCTGGAACGACTGGCTGCAAACCGACGCCGCGAAGTCCGAGACGATGCCCGCCAGCTTCTCCGAGATCCTCCTGCCTCTGAAGGTGCCTAAAAAAGCCAAACAGACCTGGGAACAGTTCGCCTACACCCTCGACGAACTCATCGACAAGGAGGGGCGTGTCGTCGCCCCCGCCCAGATGATCCGCAGCATCGTCGAAGGCGTGTACGAGGAGTACATGAAGGCGAAGTTCAAAAACTACGAGCAGCGCCAGCAGGACCTCGAACAGCTCAGCAACTTCAGCGACCGCTTTACCGATCCCCTCGAATTCCTCAGCCAGCTCTCCCTGCTCAGCGGCGTCGATACCGACAACAAGCCCGACCAGCAGCAGCAGGACCGCGACGCCGTCACCTTGACGACCGGTCATCAGGCCAAAGGACTCGAATGGAATGTCGTCTTCGCCATCTGGCTCGCCGACGGCATGTTCCCGCACAAACGCGCCATCGACGAAGGCGGCGATACCGCCCTCGAAGAAGAACGCCGCCTCTTCTACGTCACCGTCACC
>CAMAZK010000337.1 GCA_945863205.1 Akkermansia muciniphila
TGCCCGAGTGGGTGCACTACTTCTTCCGCGAGGATTTCCCGTTTGAAGAGGACGTTGTGGCCAAACTGAAGGCCAAGCCCGAAAACGCCGATCTGCTGAAGGCCGCGAGCGATCAACTCGCCCAAGCCGCCGAGTGGACCGAGCAGAGCGTGCACGATGCCGTCGAAGCCGCCGCCAATGCGCTCAGCATCAAAGCCGGCAAACTCATGCCGCTCCTGCGCTTCGCCCTCAGCGGCCAGTCACGCGGCCCGGGCGTGACCACGATCGCGCATTTGATCGGGAAGGAGAAGACACTGGCGCGGATTCAGCGGGCGCTGGCGGAAGTGCTGAGCGCCTAGCAGCGCATACGCCTTTCAGAAAAGGGGGAATAGTCCCGGCCGGACCAGGAAAGATTGACGCGTGCGACGAAATTGTGTTTCACTTTCCGCAGTCTCTCCAGTCATGAAATTCATCTTCGTTGTCCTACTGCTGCTCTGTTTGGCATCAATGGATGTGCTGGGGCAGGAGCTGCGTTGGGGTGAGTTTGGTGTCTTTTCCAAATGGGAGCACTATCCCTATGCCATCAAATCCAGCTCCCCTTTCGTCGGACATCTGCCTGATCTGCGAGAGTTCCCCCGGCTGATCGAACTGGCTCGCGACCCCAAGTTGAACCAGACTGACCGCGTCATCTTGCTCAGTCAGATGCGGACGCTTTCGCGCTGTGATTTTGAGAAACGTGATCGCCGTGTGGAGGACAATGCAGCGGCGGAGTTCCGCAAGGCGGTTCAAAAGTGGGAAGCATGGTGGCAAAGCTACGGTGAGGGGTTGGCGCAATCTCTGCCCAAGACCGGCCATAACGACGAAGCCGCCTGGAAGACAGTGGCCCCAAGCCCTTATCTCGAATGCCCTAAGTATCCGATTTCCATCCCGAGGCAATGGTCCTCCTCCGTTTCATTCCGCTCAGGAGATTACGGTGCCATGGCCGAAGAAGTGATCGAGTTTAAAGTAAACGAAGGCCAATGCGAACTAAAGCGGCGATACCGCACCGGAGATCCCAGCAGGTGGACATGGACGCATGAAGTTTGGACAGAGTTCACGCGCAAAGAGGCGGATCATCTGATCGCCACGCTCATTTACGCGATCGACAATCCATGGTTCTTTGCGGGCGACGAGTTCTCCGAACCCATTGACAAAAAAGGCAAGGTTAAGGTGACTCATATCCGAGGCCGCCCAAAAGAGTGGCTGAACTATTACCCTTCCTATGAATGGTCGGGCATTCGGAATGCCGATCAGAGAGTCCTCATCAATCATGATCCATGGACATGGCACTGTATTGATTACAACGTCACCGAGAAGACGAGTCTCAACGGTGTCTTTGGCGTGGTGTTCCGCGTGGTGAGAGATTTGTTTCCTGATCCTTCGTGGATGCCTTCCGAGAGCCGCTGGAAGAAAACCGCTCCTCCTTCAAACTGGAAGGAGTAAGGTGATCAGCCCACACTCGCCCCCACCCACCGCGCATAGCTCTCCGCCACCTGTTCCGGCTTAAGCGCCACGATCTCGGGCACGTCGTAGGGATGCAGTTCGCGGAGGAGGGATTCGAAGCGGGGCCAGGCGGCGGGGGTGGTTTTGAAGAGGGCGAGGACCTCGGCGGAAGTCTCGATCTTGCCTTCCCAGCGATAGATCGATTCGACGGCGGGGATGAGATTCACGCAGGCGGCGAGTTGCGATTCCACCAGCGCCGTGCCGGTTTCGCGGGCCTTTGTCATGTCGGGAAAGGTGCAGAGGACGATCAGGATGTCGTTCATGACCGCCAGGATGGGTAACTTCCATCAACGCGACATGAGAAACTGCAGGAATGGATTCCCACCGATTCAGAGCGACCACCGATTCTAGATTCTCAATCGGTGGTCGCCCTGAATCGGTGGCCACAGCATCTGGCTGCAATTGCCTTTTTATGAGCTCTTCAAGGCGCTGCAAGGTGGCCCTGGCGATGCCGGATTCCGGGCTTTTCTCGCAGGATTCACTGCCTACTATCGTTTCCTCCGCCCTTCAGAACCATGACCCAACGCAAAAACCTCCTCGTTCTCTCCCTCGCTCTGATCGCACCCATTGCCTTCGTGGCCGCAAAGCCGGACCGACCGGAGAGACCGGCGGCGGCCAAAAAGGCGGTGAAGGTCTTCGTCCCGGGCAAGCCGGCCTTCACGCCGGATCCCAGCGTCGCCGCCTTCGATCCCTCCCAGGTCACGCCTGACCACCTCGAACCGGGCGCCTTCAAAGTGCCGGAAGGCCTGGAGATCACCGTGTGGGCCACATCCCCCCAGCTTTTCAATCCGGCGAACATGGACGTGGACGCTGCAGGCCGCATCTGGGTCACGGAAGGCGTCAACTACCGTCGTCACAGCGGTCGCAGCCGCGAGGGGGACTGCGTGCGCGTTTTGCAGGACACGGATGGCGATGGCGTTTGCGACAGCAGCCACGTCTTCGTGCGCGAGCAGGAGCTGGAGTGCCCGCTGGGCGTGGCCGTGTTCGACAATGTTGTCTTCGTCTCGAACACGCCGAACATCATCAAGTACACGGACGTGAACCGTGACTTGAAGTTCGATCCCGCCGTGGACAAGCGGGAGATCTTCCTCACCGGCTTCGAGCAGCCGCAGCACGACCACAGCCTGCACAGCGTCTATGCCGGACCGGATGGCCGTCTGTATTTCAGCAATGGGAACTGCGGCGCTCTTTTCAGCGACAAGAGCGGGAACACCTTCCGCATCGGCGGTGCATATCTCAACAACGACTACGCCGGGGAGAAGAGCGATGACGGCCACGTCTATGTCGGCGGCTTCACCGCCAGCATCGATCCCGACGGCCACAAGGCGAAGATCCTCGGCTACAACTACCGCAACAGCTACGAAGGCGTGCGCACGTCCTTCGGCGACATGTTTCTCAACGACAACGACGATCCTCCCGCCTGCCGCGTGAGTCATCTGATCGAAGGCGGCAGCTTTGGGTTCTTCTCACGCGACGGCAAACGCCAGTGGCGTGCGGACAAGCGCCCCGGCCAGAGCGTGCCCACCGCCGAATGGCGGCAGGAAGATCCCGGCAGCATCCCTGCCGGTGATGTCTATGGCGGCGGCGCTCCCACAGGCATGTGCTTTTACGAAAACGGTGCGCTGGGCGAGAAATGGAACGGCCTGCTGCTGAGCTGCGAGACCGGGCGCAACGTCGTCTTCGGCTACCTGCCGGTGCCGGACGGCGCGGGCTTCCATTTCGAGCGTTTCGACTTCTGCACCAGCAACACCTCCGGCGTGTTCAAAGGCAGCGACTTCGTCGGCGGTGCGAACAACCTCTCCGACGAGCGCAGCACGCTCTTCCGCCCCTCCGACGTCTGCGTCGGCCCGGATGGCGCGATCTACATCAGCGACTGGTTCGACAAGCGCACCGGCGGCCACCAGGACACCGACGAAACCTGCAGCGGCACCATTTACCGCATCGCGCCGAAGGGATTCAAGCCGCAGGTGCCTGCGCTGAACCTCGACACCGTCGAAGGACAGTTGGCCGCTCTGCAATCCCCCGCCACCAACGTGCGTCACGTCGCCTTCACCCGCCTGAAGGCGGCTGGTGAAAAAGTGCTGCCGCAGGTGCTGAAGCTGCGCGACGAAGACGCGAATCCCTACATCGCCGCACGTGCCGTGTGGCTCGCCGCCCAGCTCGGCGAGAGCGGCATCACCGCCGCTCGTTATTGGCTGGAGTCCGAGAACGCCACCCACCGTCTCGTAGCCCTGCGCGCCATCCGTGCGGCGACCGATGACGGCTTCGAGCTCATCGCCACGCTGGCGGCCGACCAGTCTCCGGAAGTGCGCCGTGAGGTCGCCGTTTCCCTCCGGGATGTCCCCGCAAAGCTGAGCGTCCCCGTGCTGGCCACGTTGGCGCGTCACCTCGACGGCAGCGACCGCTCACAGCTCGAGGCCTGGGGCATCGGCTGTGAAGGCAAGGAGGATGAAGTGTGGAACGCGCTGAAATCCGACGGCGAATGGAGCGAAGGCTTTGCCCACATCACCTGGCGCCTGCATCCGGTCGCCGCCGTGCCGGATCTGCAAAAGCGTGCCGCCAATGCCAAGCTCACACCCGAACAGCGCAAGCTCGCGCTCGACACCCTGGCCTTCATTCCAGACGCCGGCGCCGCGCAGGCTGTGCTGGCTTTGGCGAAGGACAAGGAGTCCCCGATTCACGGCGACATCATGTGGTGGCTCATCCAGCGCAGCACCAATGATTGGAGCTCCTTCGGCATCGCCGAGGAGCTCAAGAAGCAGGGCATCTTCGATCCCGAAAGCGCCAAGCTCGTCGAGGTCGGCACGCCGCCCGCACCGCCCAGCAGCATCACGCTTGAAGAAGTCCTCAAACTGCAAGGAGACGCCAAGAACGGAGCGCAGGTCGTCACCCGCTGCGTCATGTGCCATCAGGTCAACGGGCTCGGCGTCGAATTCGGCCCGAACCTCGACGGCTGGGGCCGCGGACAGCCCTCGGACATCATCGCGCAGGCGCTCATCGATCCCAGCAGGGACATCGCCCACGGCTACGACGGCCAGGAGATCAAGACCAAGGACGGCGTGACCATCCACGGCATGATCCTCACGGAGGGCGACATTCTGATCATCCGCAGCCTCGGCGGCCAGAACCAGTATGTCGCCAAGTCCCGCATCCAGTCCCGCAAGAACCTGGACCGCAGCATGATGCTCAGCGCCACGCAGCTGGGACTCAGCGCCCAGGACGTCGCGGACGTGGTGGCGTATCTGCGGGGTGGGAAGTGACCGCCCCGTCGCAGCGGAGCCCTGGGGTCATGCGGAGGGAAAGGTGCTGCGGCGTATGGGAGAGATGGGATTGAGGGGAAGAATGGATGCCAAGTGTGCGCCAGACATCCTTCCGATCCATCCCATTCTTCGCATCCCTCCCATCTGAACGCCCGGCACGCATGCATTTCCCTTCAGAACGCCCAGCGATACGGCGCGTTGTGGATCAG
>CAMAZK010000338.1 GCA_945863205.1 Akkermansia muciniphila
CCCCAGCAAAACGCCCATCAGCGTAAAGCGGCGTAGTCGCCAAAATCAAAAGGCAAGCTTAGACCGATGGGTCTTCGCGCACCGCTAACGTTCCCGCCAAGCAGGCAGCTGCCGCCCCGCTGGCACTGCCGCGCTCGCCGGATGGCCAAGGCGGCATCGCCATGAGCGGTGAACTCAAGCAGTGGCACAAGGTCACCCTCGCGCTCGACGGCCCCTTCGCGCACGAGCAGGACAACGCGCCGAATCCCTTCACCGATCTCGCCTTCAACGTCACCTTCACCCACGAAAGCGGTTCTCCAGCCCATGTCGTGCCCGGTTACTTCGCAGCTGATGGAAATGCCGCCGAGAGCAGCGCCGAATCCGGCACGACTTGGCTTGCGCATCTCTCCCCGGACAAAACCGGCGCCTGGAACTACCGCGTGAGCTTTACCAAGGGCAAGCACGCGGCGCTCGACGGCGGCGGCGAGGCGCTCAAGCCCTTCGATGGTCGAACCGGCAGCTTTCAGATCGCGGCGAGCGACAAAACCGGGCGCGACTTCCGGGCGCACGGTCGCCTGCAGTATGTCGGCAGGCATCACCTCCAGTTCGCCGGATCAAAGGAGTATTTCCTCAAAGCCGGCGCCGATGCGCCGGAGACGATGCTCGGCTATGCCGACTTCGACAACACCCAGGCGGGCAAACCCGACAAGGTGCCGCTCAAGACATGGCAGCCGCATCTGCAGGACTGGCGGGATGGCGATCCGATCTGGCAAGGCGGCAAAGGCAAAGGCCTCATCGGCGCGTTGAACTACCTCGCCGGCAAAGGCGTGAACGCCTTCTCCTTCCTCACCTACAACGCCGCTGGCGATGGCGACAACGTCTGGCCCTTCATCCAGCGCGGGGACAAGCTGCACTACGACTGCTCCAAACTCGACCAGTGGGGCATCGTCTTCGATCACGCCACCGCGCTCGGGATTTATCTCCACTTCAAAATGCAGGAAAACGAAATGGACGACGACCGCCGCGGCCATGAGGCTAGGCCGGGCCGCGTCCCCGAATCGCTCGACGGCGGCAGCCTCGGCCCCGAGCGCAAACTTTACTGTCGCGAGCTCGTCGCCCGCTTCGGCCACGCCCTCGCGCTGAACTGGAACATCGGCGAGGAAAACACGCAGAGCACCCGGGAGGTGACCGACATCCTGCGCTATCTCAAAGCAACCGACCCCTACGACCATCCCCGCGTCCTGCACACCTTCCCCGACGAGCAGGACAAAAAATACCCGCCCCTGCTGGGGAGCGCTCACGAGCTCACAGGGCTCTCCTTGCAGAACAGTTGGCGGGTCGTGCACCAGCGCACGCTCCACTGGATTCATGCCTCCCAAAAAGCCGGGAAGCCGTGGGTCATCGCCAACGACGAGCAGAATCCCGCAGGACTCGGCGTCCCGCAAGACATCGGCTACAAAGGCACGGACGGCATCGCCAGCGAGCGGGGCAAGAAAAAAGAAAACGCTGGCACCGGCGACGTGAAATCCAAGCCCTACACGATGCACGACATCCGCAAGCTCACCCTCTGGGGCAATCTGATGGCCGGCGGTGCGGGCGTGGAATACTACTTCGGCTACGCCCTGCCGGAGAACGACCTCGGCTGCGAAGACTTCCGCAGCCGCGACAAAAGCTGGGACTTCTGCCGCATCGCGCTCGACTTCTTCCGGGCTGAAAAGATCCCCTTCGCCGACATGCAGAGCGCAGACGCCCTCCTCGGCAACGAACAGAGTGACAACAGCAAGTACTGCCTCGCCAAGCCTGGAGAAATTTACCTCGTCTATCTCCCGGACGGCGGCAGCAGCCCGCTCGATCTCAGCGCCGCTGCGGGCGACTTCACCGTGAGCTGGTTCGATCCCCGCAAGGGCGGAGCGCCGCAGAGCGGACCCGTCAAACGCGTCACCGGCGGCGGAAAGGTCAGCCTCGGTCCCCCGCCCTCACATCCCGGTGAAGACTGGGCGATCCTTGTGAAAAAGTGAATCACCGTCGCAGCAGCAGACGCCCAGCATCGGTCTGCAACCACCCAGCTTTAATCACCCATCCGCTACACACTCCCCCACCCACCGCGCATAGCTCTCCGCCACCTGCCCTGGCTTGAGCGCTACGATCTCCGGCACATCGTAGGGGTGCAGTTCACGAAGGCGTGTTTCGAAGCATGACCATGCCCCAGCCGTGGTTTTGAAGATGGTCAGCACCTCCGCAGCGCTTTCGACCTTTCCCTCCCAGCGGTAGATCGATTCGACGGTCGGGATGAGATTCACGCAGGCGGCGAGTTGCGATTCCACCAGCGCCGTGCCAGTCTCGCGGGCCTTTGCCATGTCGGGAAAGGTGCAAAGGACGATCAGGATGTCGTTCATGCCCCCATTGTATGAGATCCGCCTTCATCGACAAGCTTATCAAACGCATGGACCGCCTGGAACCGGGCGAAGTCCAGGCCGTGGTGCTGGATCTGGTGCGGGAGAAGAAATTTCAGGAAAAGGTCTTCGAGGCGCTTCAGGAGGGCGTCATCCTGCTCGATACCGAAGGCAAAGTCAGCTACGTGAACCGGGCGGCCTGCACCTTCTTCGGCCTGGAGGAGGACCAGGTGCGCGGACAACGCCTGGCCCAGGGCGTGCGCGGGCTCGACTGGAACGAACTGCTCAAACCCGGCACCGTGGTGAGCCGTGATCTGGAGGTGTTTTACCCTGAGAACCGCTACCTCAACTTTTACATCACCAGCATCGACGACGACACGCCACTGGGCTTTGTGATGCTGATCCGCGACATCACCGAGACGCGCAAGCGCACCGAGGAGCAGCTCGAAAGCGAGCGCCTGAACGCCTTCACCCTGCTGGCCGCCGGAGTCGCTCATGAGCTGGGAAATCCGCTCAATTCGCTGACCATCCACCTCCAGCTCCTCGAACGTCGTCTCAAAAAAATGGGCGCGAAGGGGGAAAGCCTCCGCGAGCACCTGGACGTGGCCACCGGGGAGATCCGCCGCCTCGACTTCATCATCGGCCAGTTTTTGGCCGCCATCCGCCCCACCAAGCCGCAATTTCAGCGTGTGCAGCTCCGCGAACTGCTGGAGGAGTGCGTGCGCTTCCTCCAGCCGGAGATCGAGCAGGCGAAGGTGAAGCTCCGCCTCGACCTGCGGTCCGATCTGCCCGCCATGCCGCTGGATCCCGGCCAGATGAAGCAGGCCGTCTTCAATCTCATCCGCAACGCCTGCCAGGCCATGCCGGAAGGTGGCTCCCTGACGATCACCGGCACCTTCACCGACTACGAAGTCCGGCTGAGCTTTGACGACACAGGCAAAGGCATCACCGCCGAGCAGATGGGCAAACTCTTCCAGCCCTTCGCCACCACGCGCACGACCGGCACCGGCCTAGGCCTGCTGATCGTCCGGCGCATCATCCGCGAACACGGCGGGGAGATCGACATCGAGAGTCGCGAGGGCCAAGGCACCCGCGTAAGCCTGTGGCTGCCCCTCGTGGAAAAGAAAATCCGCCTCCTGGAGTCCGGCGACCCGAGCTAAGCACGACCGCCCGATACGCCAGGCCGTCCGCCTTCACAGCGGCAGCTAGGGCGTGGACCGCAAGGAGATCCTCTTCCCCCGTCCTTTATCCGGAACATCCGAGGGCCCGGGGCATCCCTGATCGGCGTGGTGGCGGGCGCAGCTTTACAAGACGACCGCTCGGCGCTTTGATGAGCGGCTCTATCATCTTCAAAGTCTTCTATGCCCGTCAAAAAATCACCAGCCGCCACCGTTTTGTCCCAATGGCAAGCGAAGCTTCAGAACCGCAGCCTCAAGATTGGAATCATGGGCATGGGATACGTCGGACTGCCACTAGGCCTGCTCTTCGCCGAAAAGGGACTTCAGGTCGTGGGTGTGGACCCGGACGAACGTCGCAGCCGGACTCTCAATCAGGGGCGATCTCCCATCCGCCACATCAAGAACAGCCGAGTCAAAGCGGCGGTGACCAGCGGCATGTTCAGGGCGACGGCCGACCCGGCGGGCCTGAGGGATGTGGATGCTGTCTTGATCTGTGTGCCCACACCTCTGACCAAGCAGCGGGAACCCGACCTTTCCTATGTCGAATCGTCCACCGAGTGGGTGGCGGCCAACATCAAGCCCGGCTGCCTTGTGATCCTAGAATCCACCACGTACCCCGGCACCACTCGTGACATCGTGGCGCCGATCCTGAAGAAGGCGGGATTCAAGCCGGGAACGACTGTCTTTCTGGCCTACAGCCCGGAGCGCGAAGATCCGAACAATGCCAACTTTTCCACTGCAAGCATTCCGAAGGTCGTGGGAGGCACAGATGCGACCAGCGGGAAGCTGGCGGGCATGCTCTATGAGCAGATCATCGCGAAGGTTGTTCCAGTGACGAGCGCCGAGGTGGCCGAGGCGGCGAAGCTGCTCGAAAACATTTTCCGCTCGGTGAACATCGCGATGGTGAACGAATTGAAGATCGTCTTTGACCGCATGGGCATCGACATCTGGGAGGTGGTGAACGCAGCGAAGACCAAACCCTTCGGTTTCATGCCCTTCTACCCCGGTCCTGGCCTAGGCGGGCATTGCATCCCTATCGATCCGTTTTACCTGACGTGGAAAGCGCGTGAATTTGACATCTCGACGAAGTTCATTGAGCTCGCCGGCGAGGTAAACACCAACATGCCCTACTTCGTGGTTTCAAAACTACAGGACGCGCTGGGCAGCAAGGGCAAGTCTCTGCGCGGCAGCCGCGTGCTGCTGCTCGGCCTCGCTTACAAGCGCGATGTCGATGATTTCCGCGAGTCGCCGACGCTAAAGCTCATGGACATTCTGGAGCGCAACAAGTGCCGAGTGGACTATCACGACACCTTCATTCCGCAGTTCCCGGGCGACCACCACTTCCCGAAACTGAAGCCCAGGAAGAGCCGGCCGCTGAACCAGAAAACTGTCGGCGAAGCCGATGCCGTGCTGATCTGCACGGATC
>CAMAZK010000339.1 GCA_945863205.1 Akkermansia muciniphila
ATCGGGGCGGGCTGGCGGTGTTTGATGCGGCGAAGAAGCTTATCATGGAGCACAAAGCCGTCGCAGGCCCCAAAGGTGCGGAAGCGAACAGCGTGGCGGTGCTGGAAGGCGGCAGGAAGTTCGCACTCATGGACAGCGGCGTGAATCAGATCCGCATCGTCGATCAAAGCGGCAAGGTGATGAGCGTGACGCCGCTGCCGGATCTCAAAGACGACCCGTTGCACTTTCGCTATCGCATGATCCGTGAGGTGTCCGGCGAGAACGCCTTCTGGATCGGCCAATACGCACGCAAAACGGTGCTGAAGGTCGAAATAGGCACGGGGCGTGTGTTGCAGACCATTCCGCTCGATCCGCTGCTGAAGCCATCGCCCACCGTGAAGAAGGCTTTTGCCACGTTGCAGGATGCGGATGGCTCACTGTGGATCGCCACATCCACGGGATGCCAGTTGCTGCATGTGGATGCGAAAGGCCAAAAGCTCGGCTGCTGGACGAAAGAAGACCTGGGCCTGCAATGCCGCTACACGCTTGGCATGTCACGTTTGGCCAATGGCAACGTGCTCATGGCCTGCGGGGATTATCACATGCAGAAAGCCGACGAAGGCCGCGATCTGCTCGCGGAGATCGACAAAACCGGAAAAGTCGTGTGGAAGCTCACACGAGATCAGTTGGTGGATCAGATCGACGGCAGCATCGACAAGAAGAGCGGCCTCGAAGAACTGCACATCACAAATGTTCATGTCTTTGAATCACCCACTGCTAAATCAACCTTCGCGAGCCCGATCCACAGCTTCATCGACAAGCACTGCATCGACTGCCATGACGACAGCGTCGCGAAGGGCGACTTCGATATCACCGCGCTGACTTTTGACCTCAGCCAAGCCGAGACACGAGGCCGATGGACGCGAGTGTTTGATCTGATCGAAAAAGGCGAGATGCCGCCGCCGGAGAAGTCTAAGGTCAGCGACGAGGAACGCAAAGCCGTCGTCTCGCAACTCAGCGCGAGCCTACTCGCCGCCGCAAAGGAAGAGACGGCGAAGAACGGTCGCGGTCCGGTTCGGCGTCTCACACGGGTCGAGTTTGAAAACAATCTGCGTGCGCTGCTGAAGCTGCCTGACCTCGACATTCGCGACAAACTGCCCGAGGACCGCGACGCGCATGGTTTCACCAAGGTCTCCGCGCTGCTGGATATGTCGCATGTGCAGCTTGATGCCTATCTCGAAGCCACCGAGACCGCTCTGCGCACAGCGATGGCAGGCCCAAAGCCACCCGCTGCACCCGTGACGCAACGATTCACCGGCACGGAGCTTTTCCCAGGCCTGAATACCTTCGGCGAACGCGAGGCGATGTTCTTCGCGCGGGACAACCGCATGGTGCCTATCACGGCGGCGGAGTTGAAAACGATGACACCTGAGCAGCGCCGCGATCCTAGCTTGGAGATGGCGCTCTTTCGCTCCGCCACCTGGCCGTATTATGGTTATCCGCCTGGTTTCCGTGCCAAACAAAAGGGAGCGTATCGCGTGCGTTTTCGCGGACGAGCCGTGCGGCAGATGCGCGACTTCCGCCTCGTGCCTGCGCATGAACCCGTCGCAATGAGCTTCCGCGCCCGTCAGCCTTCCGGCCCGGATGTCTCAGGCGATGTGCGCGAGACCGGTGGCTGGATGGATCTGCAGCCCGATGCGCGTGATTTCGAAACGACGATTCATCTCAAGGCAGGCGAGACCTTTGAATACAGTCCGCTCGGCTTACCCGTGCCCTTCATCCGCACCGATGGCGGCTTCTTCTATGATTACCCGCCGATGCCGCCGGAGGGACATCGCGGCGTCGCGATCCAGTGGCTCGAAGTCACCGGCCCCATCATCGAGTCGCAATGGCCACCGCCCTCGCATCACGTTTTGTTTGATGAGGTGAATGCCGCGAAAGGCAATGCCGCCGATGCTGAAAAGCTCTTCCGCCGATTCGCAGCGATGGCCGCTTTGCGCCCGATGAGCAACATAGCGCATCAGCCCTTTGTAAAGCTCATTCAGGCCAAAATGACCGCTGAAGTGCCTTTTGCCGATGCGATGCTCGCGGGCTATCAGGCGCTGCTTTGCTCGTCGCACTGCCTCTACCTCACCGAGCCGCGAAAAGACGCTCCCGATGCTCATTTCGCCATCGCGAGCCGTCTCTCGCATTTTCTCTGGAACTCGCGACCCGATGACGAACTGGCCCAACTCGCGAAAAACGGTCGTTTGCATGACAAAGCCGTGTTGCGTGCGCAAACCGAGCGCCTCATCGCCGATCCGCGCTTCGAGCAGTTCGTGCGCACCTTTGCCGAAGAATGGCTCGACCTGCGCAAACTGCGCCGCGACATCCCGGACGAGCGTTTGTATCCCGAGTATCGCAAAGACGACTACCTCGTCGATTCGATGGCCCACGAGACGCAGTCCTTCCTCCGCGCCATGGTGCGCGAGAACCTACCCGCGAGCACCGTCATCGCCGCCGACTTCACTTTTGTGAATGATCGCCTCGCCGCGCACTACGATCTGCCACGCGTCAGCGGCTCCACCATGCAGCGCGTGACTTTGCCCAAAGGCAGCCCGTATGGCGGACTCATCACGCAAGCCGCGCTGATGAAACACACCGCCAATGGCACCACCACCTCACCCGTCTTGCGCGGCGTGTGGATCATGGAAAAACTGCTCGGCCAGCCACCACCACCGCCGCCGAAAAGCGTGCCCGCCGTGGAGCCTGACATCCGCGGAGCCACCACCATCCGCGCCCTGCTCGCCAAACACACCGAATCGAAAACCTGTGCCGCATGCCACGCCAAGTTTGATCCCGTCGGCTTCGCATTGGAGAACTTCGATGTCATGGGCGCTTGGCGAGATCGCTATCGCGGCATGGAGCGCGGCGAAAAAGTGACAGGCATCGATCCCGCCGGGCATCCCTACACCTACTTCGTCGGTCAGCCCGTCGATACCGCTGGCAAACTCCTCACGGGTGAAGCCTTCAAAGACATCCACGAACTCAAACGCCTCCTCGCCGCCCACCCGCGCCAACTCGCCAAAAACCTTCTCGAACACCTCACCCTCCACGCCACCGGCACGCCCGTGGGCTTCGCCGACCGCGAAGAAGTCGAGACGATGCTCGATGCGTGTGCGGCGGATGGTTTCCGCGTGCAGGACTTGATTCACGCACTCGTGCAAAGCCGCATTTTCACCGGAGGGTCTGACAAATGATCCAATCAGGGAGACAGATACCTGAAAATAAAGTCCTCGGGCTTGATCGGCTGCGGTTTGAAGCCCGCGTTGGTAAGTGCCGCATAGTCAGTGTCGTTGGTGATCACGAAGTCGGCATTCGCCACGATGGCGCAGTCCACGAACTTGTTGTCGTCAGGATCAGACGAAATGACGCGAAACTGATACGAGGGTTGCACGACATCGACGGATTCGTAGGCGGCCGAAACAAGGCTAAGCCAGTGCATGATTCTCGCGGCAAATGCGGGCCCACCACGCTCACCTGCGATCTCTTCATACTCCAAAATGATGGCCGCCGTTACCGCCATGCGGATCTCGCCACTGGCCAAGGCTCGAAAGAGCCTGGCAATCGGAGACTGCCGGGCGAACGCCGACAGCATCACATTCGTGTCCACCACGACGAGCATCAGCTTGTGTATGGATGCTTGTTTCGGTGCTCACGAATCGCGGCTTCGATCAAGTCCGGCTCCAGGTTTCCGGCCTGCCGCAGCACCTCGGCCTCATCTTGGATTTCCTCGGTCAGTTGTGCCAGCTCCAGCCGCAGCAAGAACTTGTGCACCGCAGCCAAAGCGCTCGGACCTAAGGATGCGACCTTGGACATCACGTCGGGCAAAAGCAGGGCAGGGTTGTTTGCGTTCATACCTCAATCATACGCCTCGGCTTCCTGAATCAAAGATCAAATTGCCGCCCACCATGTACTTCCCCCACATCCCCACTGCCACGCCCCGCCGACGCTTTCTGCGCGGCCTCGGAGTCACCCTTGGACTCCCTCTTTTGGAGCAAAACTACGCCCGCGCGGCATCGCAAACGCCTCCAAAGCGAATGCTGCTCATCTCCAACAACCTCGGGGTGCTGCCACAGCATTTTTTCCCGAAAGACAAAGGAGCTGGCTACACGCTCTCTCCCTATTTGAAGGAACTCGCGGCATTCCGAAACGACTTCACCATCTTCAGCGGTCTGTCACATCCTGCCGTCACGGGCGGCCACAGCACGGAGAACTGCTTCCTCACCGCCGCACGCGATCCGACGCGCAGCGGCTTCCGCAACAGCATCTCGCTTGATCAATACGCAGCGGAAAAGCTCGGCCAGCAGACGCGATTTCCCACGCTGAACCTCGGTGTGAACATCGACAAGGCGAACCGTAGCCTCTCCTGGACACGCGACGGCGTTTTGCTGCCCGCCGAGGACAGCCCGGCGGCTTTGTTTCGCAAAATGTTCATCCAAGGCGATTCCAAACAGACCGCCGCCTCGCTCAAACGCCTCCAAGATCGTGGCAGCATCCTCGACGCCGTGCGCGATGACATCAGCAGCTTCCAACGCAACCTCGGCAACAACGACAAAAGCCGTCTCGATCAGTATCTGACCTCCGTGCGAGAACTGGAGCAGCGCCTCGCCATCTCCGGCGAATGGGAGCAGAAACCCAAGCCGCAAACCAACGCCGCCGAGCCCAAGGACATCGCCGACAAGGCCAAGTTCTTCCCCAAGATTCAACTCATGCTCGACATGGCACGGCTCGCCTTCGAGTCCGACTCCACGCGCATCATCACCCTCATGGTGGACGGTTTCGCCACGCCTGTGTTTGAAATCGATGCACAGCACCGCACCCGCGACGGCTATCACAATCTCAGCCACCACGGCCAATCGAAGGAAAAGCTCGCCGAACTCGAAAAGGTGGACCTCCAACAGATGCGCCACCTGCGTGAACTCC
>CAMAZK010000340.1 GCA_945863205.1 Akkermansia muciniphila
CTGAGCGTGCTGCATCGCATCGACGAGGAATTGAAGCGCCGGGGCGAGCTGTATCGCAAGGTGGGGGCTCAGGATCTGGCGGGCTACCGCAAGGCCGGAGGCGCCGGGCCGATGCCGCGCACGATGCTGATCATCGACGAGTTTCAGGAGTTCTTCGTGGAGGACGACGCGGTAGCGCAGGGCGCGGCGCTGCTGCTGGACCGCATCGTGCGGCAGGGGCGTGCGTTCGGCATTCACGTCTTCCTAGGCTCGCAGACGCTGGGCGGCGCCTACACGCTGGCGCGTTCGACTTTGGGGCAGATGGTCATCCGCATCGCCCTCCAGTGCAACGAGGCGGATGCGGCCCTCATCATGGACGATGGCAACACCGCCGCCCGCATGCTCTCCCGCCCCGGGGAAGGCATCTACAACGATGCGGCGGGTGCCTTGGAGGGAAATTCGCCCTTCCAAGTCGTCTGGCTGGCCGATGAGGAACGGGACGCACACCTCGCCAAAGTGGCCGAACTCAGCCTGGAGCGTGGCTTTGGCAAGCAGCGGCCCATCGTCTTCGAAGGGAACATGCCGGCGGAGGTTCGCGACAACCCGATGCTGGCCGAAATTCTCGAAAATCCGCCCGCCAAAGCTCCGGGTGAGCCGCGGGTGTGGCTGGGGCTGCCGAATGCGATCAAGGGGCCAACCGAGGCGATGTTTCCGCGTCAAAGCGGGCGGCATCTGCTGCTGGCCGGTCAGAACGACGAGGCCATCGCCGCGATCATGGGGCTGGCCATCATCGGTCTCGCGGCGCAGCATCCGCAGGGGCGCAGGCCGCAGTTTTACCTGATTCACAGTGCGCTGACCGACACGCCGGACTGCGATTTCCTGGAAACCGCCGCCGCGCGAACCGGGGCGAAGGTCTCGCAGGGGCATGAGGCACCGGATTTCATCGCCGAAATCCATGCGGAGATGAAGCGCCGGGCGGATGACGGCAGCGCGGGTGATCCGCCGATTTTCCTGCTGATTCACGGGCTGCAGAAGTTCCGCAAGCTGCGCTACGAGGAGGATTTCTCCTTTGGTGGCGACGACACGCCGAAGCCGGGCAACCAGCTCAACGAGATCATCGCCGAAGGGCCGCCGCTGGGCATCCACCTGATCACCAGTCTGGACACGCTGAACAACATCAACCGCTGCCTCAGCCGGAAATCAGTGAGCGAGCTGGGCATGCGGGTGCTTTTCCAGATGAGTGCGAACGACTCGGCGAGCCTGATCGATTCGCCGAAGGCGGGATCGCTGGGCCTGAACCGGGCGATCTTTTATTCGGAGCACGAGTCACGCATGGAGACGTTCAGGCCCTTTGCGCTGCCGGGGGCGGAGTGGGTTGGGGCGTTGCGTGATGCGTGATGCGTGATGCGTGATGCGTGATGCGTGATGCGTGATGGGGCGGTCAGGCTGCGGCGGGGAGGGTCTTGAGTTTGCCGTCTTCGTCGAAGTCGAGCTCCTTTTCGATGCGGAGGTTGTTCACGATGTAGGTCTGGCGGTCGGGCGTGTTCTTGCCCATGTAGAAGGTGAGCATCTCTTTCACGCTCATGTGCTCGGTCGGAACCGGTTTGCCCTCGGCATCGACGTCGTGGTCGCGGATTTTGACGGGCTCCAGGCGAATCTGCGGGCCGATGAAGTGCTTGAACTCGTCCGGGCTGATTTCGCCGAGTCCTTTGAAGCGGGTGATCTCCGAAGTCTTGCCGCAGAGGTGGATAGCACGCTGGCGCTCCTCGTCGCTGTAGCAGTAGAAGGTGTCCTTCTTGTTGCGCACGCGGAAGAGCGGGGTCTGTAGGATGTAGAGGTGCCCCTTGCGCACGAGTTCGGGGAAGAACTGCAGGAAGAAGGTGATCATCAGCAGGCGGATGTGCATGCCGTCCACGTCGGCATCGGTGGCCAGCACGACGCGGTTGAAGCGCAGGTTTTCGAGGTCTTCCTCGATCTGCAATGCGTTGGCGAGGAGGTAAAACTCCTCGTTTTCATACACGACTTTGCGGGTGAGGCCGAAGCAGTTAAGCGGCTTTCCACGGAGGCTGAACACGCCCTGCGTTTCGACGTCGCGGCTCTTGGTGATGCTGCCGGAGGCGCTGTCGCCCTCGGTGATGAAGAGCGTGCTTTCGTCGCGCCGTTTGTCCTTGGTGTCGAAGTGGACGCGGCAGTCGCGGAGCTTTTTGTTGTGGACCTTGGCCTTGCGGGCGTTTTCGCGGGCGGCCTTCTGGATGCCGCTGATCTCCTTGCGCTCCTTTTCGTTGGATTCGATCTTTTCCTGCAGCGCTTTGGCCACGTCGGCGTGCTTGTGGAGGAAGTTGTCGAGCTGGGAGACGACGGTATTCAGGATGTGGGTGCGCAGATTGCGGCCGTCAGGCTCCATGTGGGAGGAGCCGAGCTTGGTCTTGGTCTGGGATTCGAAAACGGGCTCCTGCACCTTCACGCTGACGGCGGCGATGAGGCTGCCGCGCACGTCGGCGGGCTCGTACTGCTTTTTGAAGTAGCTGCGGCACTCCTGCACGATGGCCTCGCGGAAGGCGGCGATGTGCGTGCCTCCTTGCGTGGTGTGCTGGCCGTTGACGAAGGAATAGTATTCTTCCCCGTAGCCGGTGCCGTGGGTGAAGGCGATTTCGACGTCCTTGGCGGCGATGTGGATGATGGGATACTGCGGCTGCTCGGTGAGCTTGGAGCGGATGAGGTCCATGAGGCCGTCCTTCGACTTGAACTTCTCCTCACCGGTCGGCGTGCGCAGGATGAGCGTCAGGCCGGGATTGAGCCAGGAGTAGAAGCGCAGCATCTCGCGGACGAAATCGAAGCGGTAGTGCGTGTCTTCCGCGAAGGTTCCGACGTCGGCACGGAAGGAGATGCGGGTGCCGTTCGGTTCTTCGCAGGGCTTCGGCTTGCCCATGTCGAACTGGACGAGGCCCTGGCTGAACTCGATGGAACGGGTCATTTTTTCACGCACCGCCTGGATCTCGAAGAACTCGGAGAGGGCGTTGACGGCCTTGATGCCGACGCCGTTGAGACCGACGGAGCGCTTGAAGGCCTCGCTGTCGTATTTGGCACCGGTGTTGATCTGCGCGGAGCACTCCAAAAGCTTCCCGAGGGGAATGCCGCGGCCGTAGTCGCGGACGGTGACGGTTTGATCCTCGGTGATCGAGATTTCGACCGTGTTCCCGAAGCCCATGACGTGCTCGTCGATGCAGTTGTCGATGACCTCCTTCAAGAGCACGTAGATCCCGTCCTCCGGCAGGGAGCCGTCCCCCAGCTTGCCGATGTACATGCCGGGGCGGAGCCGGATGTGCTCGCGCCAGTCGAGGGACTTGATGGACTCTTCAGTGTAGTTGTGATCAGGAGTGGCCATGGTTTTTCTGAGATGGCAGGGGAGTGGCGGCAGGTCAAGAGGTCAAGCGGGGCAGGGCGGGAGGAATCGCTGACGCAGCTCCGTCCGGACCCCGAATGGCCGGGCGCAGCCGCTACGGCAGCCCCCATGCGGCCCTCAGTGCCGCATAGTCCGCCTTTGGCACCAGCACGTAGTGCGGGGACGCTGACGGATCAATCCAGCCGAGGAGCCGCACGAGATCGGTCTCTGCCATGGTCGTGCAGCCTGCGCTGGGCGTGGTGGGACCGCGACGGACATGGAAGAAGATGGCGCTGCCGTAGCCGGGGGCGGTAGGCTGCTGATTGTGGCGGATCTCCAGCATCCATTTGTAGGCGGAGTCGCCGAGTCGCATTTTTTGCTTCTCGAACCACGGCGGGATGCCCTGGCGGGGATCGATGCGGACATGACGGTTGTAGTAAGGGGAGGCGGAATCATCGACATAAGCATCCCAGGGGCCGACCTGGATGTAGGGCCAGCGCGCCCCCACCGGAGGGCTGCCGGCGTAGCCAAACAGGCTGCCGAGCTGGAAGACACCCGCCGGGGCACGCCAGTCCTTTTCGACCTTGGCGGAAATGCCGTTGTTCGGCGGCTGAAACACTCCACGTCCCCAGGCCAGGCCCTTTTTCCCCAGCATGACGGGAACCGGCTTTGGCAGTGCGGGCTGCCAGGCGGCGCTGGCGGAGGTGCGCTGCCAGCATTGCAGCGTGGCGGTATTGGAGTTCCAGGAGGCCGCCTGGGCGACGATGACCTGGCGCACGGCCCGGCCCAGTTGAGCCTGGCTCAGCCCCGGTGAGAGGAGCAGGAAAACGCCAAGCAGACGGGCTGCGAGGGCTTTTTTTTGATGACAAATTTTTTGGTATTGCATGGCGCCCCAGTTTCCGAATATAAATTTAATTAATCAACCCTGCCGGGTTAATTGGATTCAGGTTTTGGGGGTTTTTTTCCTGAGCTCCAAGTTCCGGCAGGGTTGTTTTTTTTGCCTGCATTCCGTCCGCCCTGTTTGATCTGCGCGATTGATTCGCCCACGAGGTGCTCTATGAATGCGCACCATGAACTTCCGGTGCTCGCGCGTCCTCTTCGCATCTATCGCTATAGCGGGTCTGTCTGCCTGTTCGAACACCTCCGTGGTGACCTTGAGCTACATTCCGCAGGCGGGCAGGGTGGTGCGGGGCGCGCCGGATTTCACGGTGGCCGCCTTCCGCGATCTGCGCCGGGTCCCGCCGCAGGTGATCGGCAGTGTACGCCTGCCAGTGGGCCCCAAGGTGGACACGATCCAGACGAGGGTGCCCGTCAGCAATGTCGTGGCGAATGCTTTCGCCTACGCATTGGAAGTGCGCGGCATGAATGCCGCCGAAAATCAGGCCCGCTATCGGATCACCGGAGATGTCCTGGACCTGCGTGCCCAGCTTTTGGTGCATCCCTACGGCTACGCCCATCTGCGGGTGAACATCATGGAAGTCGCCTCGGGTCGGATCATTTTTAGCCAGACTTATCAGGGTGAGCGTCAGAGCTCGGCCTACCGCCCGGGCTCGGGGTCGCCCGTCCCCATCCTCCA
>CAMAZK010000341.1 GCA_945863205.1 Akkermansia muciniphila
GCTCCATCCGGACGGCCTCGGTTTTCGCACCGCGTGAGATGAGCCAGGTGTCGAAGGGGCTGGGCTGCAGGCCGAGCGCCTTTTGCGCGAAGATCATTTTTTCCTGCCACTCATCGGAGTTGGAGCAGACGGCGCCGCCGAGGCAGTCGCTGTGCCCGTTGGTGTACTTTGTCGTGCTGAGGAGGGAAAGATCGGCGCCCAGATCGAGCGGCTGCTGCAGCAGGCTGGAGGCGAAGGTGTTGTCCACGACGACGACGCTGCCGACCCTGTGGGCGGCGGCGCTGATGGCCTTGATGTCGAGGATTTTCAGCAGCGGATTGGTGGGCGATTCCAGCCAGACGAGCGCCGGCTTGAGCTGGGTGATGAGCTGGTAGTTCGCTGGGTTGGCGAGGTTGGCGTACTTGATGGTCACGCCGAAGCGGCGCAGCACTTTTTCAAAAATGCGGTAGGTGCAGCCGTAGATCTGCTGCTCGGACAGAATCACATCCCCCGCCTTGAGGGAAAAGAGCACGGCGGAGATGGCACTCAGGCCGCTGGCGAAGACGGTGCAATGTTTCGCGTTTTCGAGGCTGGCGAGCGTGGCCTGCAGGTTGCGGAAGTTCGGATTGCCGCTGCGGGTGTAGTCGAATCCGCCGGGATTGCCGGACTCGAAGGTGGAGGTCATGTAGATCGGCGGAATCACGGCGCCGGTCTCGGTGCGGTAGTCCTGGCCGACGTGAATGGCACGCGTTTCGAAGCGCGCGTCGTCTGGAAGTGTCGGATCTTCTTTCATGGGCCGATCATGGACACGCAGATTTGGCTTTGCAAGGCTGCTGCGGTCATGCTTTATGAATCAAATCCGCTCTTTCATGCCCGACTCCACCGCTCCTCGTAAATTCCGTCGTGTACTGCTCAAACTCAGCGGCGAGGCGCTGAGGCAGCCTGGCAGTGCCGACAACATCTCCCCGCCGATCGTCGAAGACATGGCCGCGCAGATCAAAGCGGCGCACCAGACCGGGCTCGAAATCGCGCTGGTCGTGGGCGGCGGGAATTTCTGGCGCGGGGTGACGGCGAGCAATCGCGGCATGGAGCGGGCCACGGCGGATTACATGGGCATGCTGGCCACGGTGATGAACTCGCTGGCGGTACAGAGCATGCTGGAGGCCATGGACGTGCCGACCCGCGTGCAGAGCGCGATCAAGATGGACAACGTGGCTGAACCCTTCGTGCGCCGGCGGGCCATGCGCCACCTGGAACTCGGCCGCGTGGTGATCTTCGCCGCAGGCACCGGCAATCCCTTTTTCTCCACGGATACGACGGCTGCCCTGCGGGCCAGCGAGATCAATGCGGAGATCGTTTTGAAGGCGACGAAGGTCGATGGCATCTACGATTCCGATCCCGCGAAGAATCCTGACGCGAAAAAGTACGACCGCATCAGCTTCCATGAATGCCTGACTCGTCAGTTGAAGGTAATGGACGCCACCGCCTTCTCCCTCTGCATGGAGAACAACATGCAGATCGGCGTTTTTAGCATGAACGAGCCTGACAACATCCGCCGCGCCCTGACGGGCGAGCACATCGGCACGCTGGTCGATGCGAAGGGCTGACCGAACTTTTCCCAACCTGACACTGATATGGATCCTGAAATGACCATGCTGGAGTGCGAAGAGGCCATGACCAAGGCTGTCGAGTACGCCATCCACGAATTCGCCACCGTGCGCACGGGCAAGGCGAACCCCACCCTCGTCGAAAACATGGACGTGCATGTGATGAGCTACGGCAGCCACATGAAGCTGAAGCAGCTCGCCATGATCACCACGCCGGACGCGCGCCTCATCCGCATCGAGCCTTTCGATTCCTCCACCCTGCATGACATCGATCGCGCGATCCGCGAGTCGCGACTCGGGCTGAACGGCAGCATCGAAGGGAAGGTCATCCGCCTGCCAATTCCTGTGCTGTCCCAGGAGCGCCGCGAGCAGATGGTGAAGATGTGCAAGGGACTCGGCGAAGACGCCCGCGTGCGGGTGCGCTCTGCGCGTCGGGAGGCTCTCGAAGCCCTGAAAAAGGGGGAGAAAGACAGCGTCATCACCGAGGACGACCTCCACCGCCTGGAAAAAGAGGTGCAGACTCTGACCGACAAAAAGATCGCCGAAATCGACCAGCACGTGGCTTCGAAGGAAAAAGAGATCCTGACGGTCTGACGCAAACCGGTTACATGTTCCAAGTTTAAGGTTTCAAGTTCACCTGAAAGAACACCTTCTGATAACTTGAAACTTTGAACCTGAAACTTTGAACTTTATCGATGTTCTCCGCCCGCGACTACCTCGACCTCACGCACACGAAGCATGGCATCCTGTTTCCGGATGACTCGCCCGTCTGGGCGGCTCTGACGCGGATCGAGTCCTACATGGAGTTCCGCCTGCAGCGGGAAATTCGCGTGCAGGTGCCGCCCGGAGCGTTCATCGGCGAGGATGTGTTCATCGACGAGGGGACCACGCTGGAGCCCGGAGCGGTGATCAAAGGCCCCGCCTGGATCGGTCGCAACTGCCAGATCCGCGCCGGCTGCTACATCCGGGAAAATGTGATCGTGGGTGACGGCTGCGTGCTGGGCAATTCCTGCGAATTCAAGAACTGCGTCATTTTCGACGGCTGCGAGATCCCGCACTACAACTACGTGGGCGACTCGATCCTCGGCTACAAGGCCCACCTCGGCGCCGGCGTGATCCTTTCGAACGTGCGCCTCGACCGGCTCGAAGTCGCCGTGAAATCAGACATCGACCTCGCGCCCACGGGTTTGAGAAAATTCGGCGCCATCGTCGGTGATCACGCCGAAGTCGGCTGCAACAGCGTGATCGGCCCCGGCAGCATCATCGGTCGCCGCAGCATCATCTATCCCCTCACCCACTTCACGGGCGTGCTGGAGGCCGATCTGATGCTGAAGACGCGCCAGACGCAGCAGGTGGTGAAGCGCAAGAAGTAGCCCCGCCGCCGCAGGGTGAATAGGCGGTGGTGATGCCGCGTCAGAGTCGGGCCATGAACACACGCCCCGTATCCCTGCTGCTGGCTTCCATGCTTTTGTCCCTCGGCAGTTGTGAAAAGCCGCCCGCTCCTCCGCTCCAGGCACTGCAGGAATCCGACGAAACCGCCGAACAACTCGCCGATGCGCACGACGCGCTGCAGCGCCAGGCACTGGAAATCGAAACACGCACGGCGCTGATGGACCAGAAGCTCGCGGAAATGGAGCAGGCGCTGCGGGAGCAGGAAAATGCGGAGATGCGCAGCTCGCTCGCGGCACTGAAGCAGCAGAACGAAGAACTGCGCCAGCAGGCGGACGAGGCGAGGCGGCGGAGTGAGGCCGTCTCCCCGACCTACGTGGCACCCATGGTGGAAACGGTCGTGGAAGAGCCGACGACCGACGCCCGGTTTGAAACCGAGCTCGCCCCCTACGGCCGCTGGCTGGTCTTGAACGACTACGGGCGGTGCTGGCGGCCGACGATCACCGTGCCAAACTGGCGCCCGTATGTGGACGGCTGCTGGGAATGGTCGTCCATGGGCTGGACGTGGCAGTCGAACGAGCCCTTCGGTGGCATCGTGTACCACTACGGCCGCTGGGTGAACGTCCGGGTACATGGTTGGGTATGGGTGCCAGGACATGACTGGGCGCCGGCATGGGTGGCCTGGCGGCAGAGCAGCGACTACGTCGGCTGGGCACCGCTGCCACCGGATCGCGGGGCATTCGCGGGCGTGTATCGCGACTGCGATTCGTCCTACGGTCTGGGACCGTCGAACTACGTCTTCATCACGCTCAATCACTTCATCCAGCCGAGCTACACGGCAGTCTGCGCTCCGGTGACGCGGAACACGGGGATTTTTCAACGCAGCGTGAACGTCACCCAGATCGTGCGGCAGGGTGGCCAGGCGCACGGGCGCGTCTTTGTGCATCACGGGGGGCCGCCGCGCGTCCAAATCGAGCAGGCATGCGCGAGACCCGCACCCGAGGCCCGGCCCGTGGACCGTCCGCGCCTCATGTGGCACCCGCGCGGCGATTCGCGTCCGGACCGGGCGGATCGTCTCCAGGCCCCCGTAATCGCTGAACGCCCGGCAGGCCGCCCGCCTGCGGTTGAAATCCGGCCTGCGCTCTCCCCTTCGCCTCGGCAGGAAATTCCTCCTGCTCCTGAGGCGGGACGGACCATGGGTGAGGAACGTGAGCGGCGCGGCCCCATGATCTCGCAATCTCGTCACTCCGAGCGGCGCTATCCGCCATCCCGCTCCGGGCCAGAGCCGCAGTCTGCGGACACAGAGCCCTCCCCTGTCCAAAGCCAGCCTGAAACGCCCGCCAACCAGCAACCGGCTCCGACCGATGCCGGAACTGTGGCCGGCACGCCGCCGGGAGAAGCCAGAGGCCAGATGCACCGCCCTGATCGGCAGACACCGGAGATGCGGCAGCCCGATGCAGCCCTCAGCATCGCCGACCAGCAGACAGATCAAGCCCGCGGGGCAGGAACGCAGGAAAGACCGTCACGCGAGGTCGAAAACGACACCCGCCGGCCAGCCGGAGCCGGAGCGACAAGGCAAACGGCGGCTGAAGACGCCGTACGCGATCATTCCCAGCAGCAATCCCAGGCGGATGCCCAAATTCCGCAACCGACCGGGCAGCCACCCGGCCAGCCGCCGGAACAAATGGCACAGCGCCAGACCGAACCAGCCGCCCAAAGTCAGGCTGCAGCCCCGCAAGAAACCGGGAAAGAAGTAGCACAAGCACCCCAGATGCAGCCGCTCCAAGCGGGGGCCGAAGCAGCACGCCTTGCCGCCGTGCAGCAGGCTAGCCAGCAGCAGGAAATGGCCCAGCGCCAGGCTGCGGAAGAAGCCCGGCTGCGCACCGAAGCGGAAGCAGCGCGGGTCCAGGAAATGCAGCAACGCCAAGCGGAGGCAGAAGCGGCACGGCTCGCTGCTCAG